>DASZRQ010000100.1:0-18193 GCA_035549115.1 Occallatibacter sp.
GAGCAGAGAGTTGGGCGGCAGCACCAGCGACCAGATCTCATGCAGATTGGTGTATGCGAGCCGGAAGCCCTGCAGCATGGGAGCCGCCTCGTGCGCAATCTCCGGCCCAGGCGACTGCACGGCGGGCAGCAGCCTGCGCCCCGGCGGCGTGACGCGCGCGCGCTGCCAGAATGTTGCCTTGGCATCAATGTCTGAAAAGAGCGAACCGGCCACGAACGGCAGGATTGCATTGAGGTCGGGCTCGGTGGGGTGCGGCAACTCGCGCGGGCCAATCTCGACTTCGTCGATGGTCATGCCTGCGATCATCGCCTCGCTTACCGGCCACAGCGGCGTATCGCTCTGGTTGAGCGCGATAAAGCGCTGCGCCACGGAGAAAAGCTTCTGCGCCATGCGCAGCGAAAGGCCGAGATCGATGGCCAGCGGATAGCGCGTGCGATTGGCGAAGAGTGCGCGGCTCAGCGGATAGAGAATCGACGAGTTCAACAGACCTGCAAGCGGTGGCAGGCTGTAGCAGGGAACGACCAGATCGGCTGCGCCATTGAGAACCGCCTGTCCAAAGTCGCGCAGGCCCGCCGCATTGATGGATACGCACTCCTGCCCCAGCAGCAGCAGCGCGCGGGCGCTGTTTTTCTCGGCAATCTGGCAGACATTCACAAAGTCGGCCGCGGTCAGTGTCCACGAGGACTTCGCGGGTGTGAACGTGACGAAGTGAAATGCGGGAAAAGAATCCGGCGCGACACCTTCGGGAGCCGCAATCAGCAGATCGTCCGCGGGCAGCGACGAGGCGAGAGTTGCGAGCATCGTCTCCAACTGCGGCTGCGTGAGCAAGGGCAGCACCACGAGCAGGCGTCCCTCCGGCAGCGTTGCCGGAGGCGAAGCATCGAGCATCGGGTTTGCTGTGGCCATAGCTGCCGTCACTTTCAAACTGCCGGTTCTACAAGCTTAAGATGCCGCTGAGCGGAATGCCGAGCCATGCGGGACGATTGTTGAGCTCATAGACCAGCTCATAGAGTGCCTTCTCCAGTAAATAGGCATCGAGAAGAGCGCGCGCCGTCTCCCGCGCCGGCAGCAGTTCCGGCCGCTCTGCAATGGTGCTCCAGTACGCGGCGAGAAAGGCGCCTTCTGAGGCGCGCTGCCATTGCGCAACCCATGCGGAGAGCGCGTCCTTTGGGCCTTCGATGTCATTGCGCGCGGCAAATGCCGCGTAGGAGAACGAGCGCACCATGCCGGCCACATCCTTCAGCGGTGACTGTTTGCGGCGGCGCTCCTCCAGCGTGCGCGCGGGCTCACCCTCGAAGTCGAGGAGCACGAAGTCGTCCGCGGTGCGCAACGTCTGGCCCAGGTGGTAGTCGCCGTGGATGCGGATGCGCTGGCCGCCGGGCGGCTGAGAGGCAACTGACTCCGCGCGCGCAAACAAGGCGCGCCGCCGCGCGAGAAGCTGAATCGCGCTCTCGGCAAGCGCCTCGTCGAGCAGCGGCAGTTGCTGGCGCAGGAGCGCGAGCGCCGAGGTAAGCTGCGCCTCGATGCGCCGGGCATCATGCTCGAGGTCGTCGTGCGTCACGGGCTCGGCGGCAAACGCGGCATCCTGTGTGGGCGTGGCGAGCGCAAGATGCATCTCCGCGGTGCGCTGGCCAAGCAGGGCGGCAGCCTGCAGAGCCGGCTTGGCGGCGTGTGCTGCCGCTGGCCACACAGCCGCTGGATCGTTGCCGCTTTGGGCCGAAGCACGAGGCGCGTTCCCCGCTGCACGATAAAACGCGGCGGCCTGCGCCAGGAACCAGGACCATCCATCGCCCTCGCTCGCCACGAAACCCTGCAGCATGCCGAGCGTCGTGCGCTCGCTGTGTGCCGGCGTCATCGTAATCTCGCCCAGCAAAGGCGCAATGCGGTTGAACTGCGCCGTCTCCGTTAAAAACCGGCCGATCTCGACATCGGGATTCTCGCCCGGCTGCAGGCGACGGAAGAGCTTGAGAATGAGTTTGCCGCCGTAGAGGATTGAAGTGTTTGACTGCTCGGCCGAGCCCACGCGCGATGCGGGCTGTGCCGCAAGCGCAGGAGTAAGCGCAGGCGAGGCATGTGCCTCGACACGGCCCTCCTGCAATGCGCCGTTGCCGGCCGTGGGGCTTTCGCGCGGTTGCGTGCGTTGCCCGCTGCTGCTGACCGCCGGCGTGCTGGAGCGCGGCGGCGTCGCGGCTTCGCCCGGCTGTGCCGTGATGGGCGCGGGCGCAACGGCGGCCGTTGCGGCAAGCTCCTCACCCGGCGGCGCGGCTCCGGCGGCTGTTGTCTCCACAGCCTGCACCTCAACGGCGGCAGGCGGCGCATGCAGAGGCAGCACGCAGCCGCGCGCAATGAGCGCGAGCAGAAGCTGACGCAGATCTTCGCGCACCGTGGCGTCGTGCAGCACAGCGGGGCCGGAGTGCGAGTCAAGCTGTGCGATGAGTGCCTGCGGTGTTTCGGCGGCAAGGCGCTCGGCGGGTCCGTCCGTGCTGAGCGAGACAGGCACCTGGTACTCGTCGTGTGTGCCGTCCCCATAATTCACCGCGACAAACAGCAGCAGAGGCGGCAGCCCGCCCGCGCCATGGCGATCTGCTGTGTGCGCATCGGCTGTGCCCGCGGGATCGAGCGTCATCTCCGCCCAGTGCAGAATATGCACAGCCTTGATCGTCCGCGCTTTTGCGCCAAACCAGCGCTGGCGCGGCATCCACTCGGCGAGCGAGCGCTCAATTACCGTGCACCCTGCCCCGGCCAGCCACGCAGACCATCCGCTGTTGATCAGAGCCTCGGCGGTGGCCTGCGCATCGGCGGCAATCTCGGCCTCTTCGCTCTCGGGATCGTAAGCGAGCATGGAGCGCGAGCCTGCCGGCTGCAGCTCGAGCCAGAGGAACGAATAGGGCGCAAGCGTCAGTGCGTAGGGCGACTCGGCGATGGTGGGGAAGGGCACGTAGCCCAGCATCTCCACCGGCTCCATGCCCGCGAAGGGCGCGAGATCGAGCGAGACGGGCTGCGCGAAGCGGCTGAGGTTGGCGACGCAGAGCACGGTCTCGTGCGAGCCGTCGGGCCGCTCCAGGTCGCGCAGGTATGCGAGCACCTTGCGGTTGGCGGGGTTGAGAAAGGTGAGCGACCCGCGGCCGAAGACCTGGAAGAGCTTGCGCAGCGCGATCATGTTGCGCGTCCAGTGCAGCAGGCTCGACTGGTCGCTGAGCTGCGCTTCCACGTTCACCACCTGGTAGCCGTAGATGGGGTCCATGATGACCGGGAAGTAGAGCCGCGCGGGGTCGCAGCGGGAGAAGCCCGCATTGCGGTCGGAGGTCCACTGCATGGGCGTGCGCACGCCGTTGCGGTCGCCGAGATAGATGTTGTCGCCCATGCCGATCTCGTCGCCGTAATACAGAATGGGCGTGCCGGGAAAGCTGAGCAGCAGCGAGTTCAGCAGCTCGATGCGGCGGCGGTTGTTATCCACCAGCGGCGCGAGCCTGCGCCGGATGCCCACATTCACGCGCATGCGCGGGTCGGCCGAGTAGGCGAAGTACATATAGTCGCGCTCGTCGTCGGTCACCATCTCCAGCGTGAGCTCGTCGTGGTTGCGCAGGAACAGGCCCCACTGGCAGCTCTCGGGAATGGCCGGCGTGTGCGCCATGATGTCGGTGATCGGCAGCCGGTCCTCCTGCCGCAGCGCCATGTAAATGCGCGGCATGAGCGGAAAGTGGAAGGCCATGTGGCACTCGTCGCCGTCGCCGAAGTAGGGCCGCACATCCGCCGGCCACTGGTTGGCCTCGGCGAGAATCATGCGGTTGTCGTACTCGGCGTCGATGGCCTCGCGCAGCCTGCGGATGACGGCGTGCGTCTCCGGCAGGTTCTCACAGCTTGTGCCGTCGCGCTCGCAGAGATAGGGAATCGCATCCATGCGCAGGCCGTCTACGCCCATATCGAGCCAGAAGCGCATGGCCTTCAGCACCTCCTCGATCACCAGAGGATTGTCGAAGTTCAGGTCCGGCTGGTGCGAGAAGAAGCGATGCCAGTAGTAGGCCCGCGCGGTTTCGTCCCATGTCCAGTTCGACTTTTCCGTGTCCGTGAAGATGATGCGCGCGTCTTTGTAGAGTTGGTCGGTATCGGACCAGACATACATCTCCCGCTGCGGCGAACCCGCGGGCGCAAGCCGCGCGGCCTTGAACCACGGATGCTGATCGCTGGTGTGGTTGATGACCAGCTCGATCATTACCTGCATGCCCCGCACGTGGGCCGCATCGAGAAAAGCCTTGAAGTCCGCCAGCGTGCCGTAGGACGGATTCACGTCCATATAGCTGGCAATGTCGTATCCGTCGTCACGCAGCGGAGAGGGAAAGAAGGGAAGCAGCCAGATGCAGGTGACGCCCAACTCCTGCAGATAGTCGAGCTTCGAGAGCAGCCCCTGAAAGTCGCCGATGCCGTCGCCGTTCGAGTCCGCAAAGGCGCGCACGTGCAGCTCGTAGATGATCGCGTCCTTATACCAGAGAGGATCGGCGGCGCTGGCGGGCTTCTTCACGCGTCTGGTCTCCATAGTGAGTTGGATGCGCACTCACTGCGCATCAATGGGCTTCGTACCTGCCATCTGATACGACGGAGCCGCAGCGAATCCGTGTGCATGTTCCGCATGCGTTCACAGATAGTATTCGAAGTCCGTCTCGGTCTTCAGTCGGCGATGAATGCGCAGAATGTGTCCGGCGCGCTGGGCCGGGTTCAGCTCGATGTAGTTGCGCGGACCGTTCCACAGGTAGCGCTCGCCGCTCAGCAGGTCTTCGGCCTCGTAGGGGCGATCCTCGGCAATGCCGAGTTCCCACAGCGGCAGCGTCACAAAACCACGCTGCATGTACCGGGGATCGAGATTCACCACCGTGAGAATCAGGTTGCCGCCGTCCTCGGACTCCTTGGTGTAGGCGATGAGCTGCTCGTTGTCGAGAGTGTGGAAGCGCAGCGACCAGTCGTTCTGCAGCGCCGGATTGGTGTTGCGAATCGTGTTGACGCGCGCAATCAGCGGGCGCAGGCTGTCGGGCCGGTCGAGATTCCAGTGGCGGATCTCATATTTTTCAGAGTTCAGATACTCCTCGCTGCCCTGGCGCACGGGCACGTTCTCCTGCATCTCGAAGGCCGGCCCGTAGATGCCGTAGTTCGCTCCCAGGGTGGCCGCCAGCAGCAGCCGGACGGCAAACGCAGGCCTGCCGCCCACCTGCAGAAACTCGGTGAGAATATCCGGCGTGTTGGGCCACTGGTTGGGCCGGAAGAACTCGCGCACCGGCGTCTGCGTCAGCTCGGTCAGGTATTCGGTGAGTTCACGCTTGCCGTTGCGCCATGGGAAATAGGTGTACGACTGGGAGAAGCCGAGCTTGGCCAGCCGGTACATGATCTTGGGCCGCGTGAAAGCCTCGGCGAGGAAAAAAACCTCGGGATGGTCGCGCTTGATCGCGGCGATGGCCCACTCCCAGAAGGGAAATGCCTTGGTGTGCGGGTTATCCACGCGGAAGATGGTGACGCCGAGGCCGATCCAGTAGAGGAAGATGCTTTTCAGCTCCTCCCACATGCCGCGCCAGTCTTCGCTCTCGAAGTCGAAGGGATAAATGTCCTGGTACTTCTTCGGCGGATTCTCCGCGTACTGGATGGTGCCGTCGGGGCGTTTGCGGAACCACGACTCGTGTTCCTTTACGTAGGGATGGTCGGGCGCGGCCTGGAACGCGATATCCATTGCCAGCGAGAGGTTGTGCTTCTTGAGTTCGGCGGCAAAGTGCTTGAAATCGTCGAGCGTGCCCAGCTCGGCGAGGATTGACTTGTGCCCGCCCTCTTCAGCGCCGATGGCCCACGGGCTGCCACAGTCGCCGGGCTCGCTTGCCGGATTGTTGTTGCGGCCCTTGCGGAATGCCCGGCCGATGGGATGAATCGGCGGCAGGTAGACCACGTTGAAGCCCATCTCCGCGATGTACGGCAGCCGTTGTTCGCAATCGGCGAAGGTGCCATGCCTGCCGGGCTCGCTCGCCGCCGAGCGTGGAAAGAACTCATACCAGGAGCTGAAGCGCGCGCGCACTGGGTCGACCACGATGGCCAGCTCCTGTTCGGATTCGCTGGCGAAGTGCTTGTCCGGGTGCTTCTGCATCAGCCCATGCAGCGTTTCGTCGGTCGCCACCTTGCGCCGCGCCGCGGCGTCTTTGCTGGTGCGCAGGGCCTTTGCCGCCGCGGCCAGCACTCGTGCGCCCGCGCCTTGCGCGCGTTTTTCGGCCGCCTCCAGCAGCTCCGCGCCAATCAGGTAGTCCACCTGCGCATCGGTGTTGGCGTCGATGCGCTTGAGCAGGTCGCGCCGCCAGGTCTCGAAGTGGTCGACCCAGCCCTGCACCTTATAGAAATAGCGGCCCAGCTCTGCCACGCGGAAAGCGGCGAACCAGCGATCGTTGCCCAGCGGCTGCATTGCGATCTCGGTCCACTCCGCCGCGCCCTCGCGCCGCACCAGCAGCGCCGCGGCCACGGAATCATGCCCGTCGGTAAAGATGTCGGCCTCCACGCGCACCTGCTCGCCCACCGTGCGCTTGGCCGGAAAACGCCCGCCATCCACCTGCGGCGTGATGCCTTCAATCAGGACGCGCCGGCGTCCTTCGATTTCCTTCGCAATCATCGTGTGCTCGCCTTGCGTGCCTCAATCAGGCCTGTGTAAAGATCGATGGTCTGCTGGGCAATTGCCGTCCAACTGAAAATCTGTTCCACGCGCCTGCGTGCCGCATCGCCAAAGCGCGCGCATTTCTCGGGGTCGTTGAGCAGGTCATTGAGTTTCGTGCCCAGGCTTCGCGCGAAAGTCTCCGGATCGCGCGGAAAGCTGGTCACCGGGTCCTGCTTGAAGGGCACAAGATAGCCGGTCTCGTTGTCCACCACCACCTCTTTGATGCCGCCCGTCGCGCTCGCCACCACCGGCGCTCGGCAGGCCATGGCCTCAAGGTTGATGATGCCGAAGGGCTCGTAGACCGAGGGGCAGCAGAAGACCCGCGCATGGCTGTAGAGCTGGATCGTCTCCTGGCGGGTAACCATCTTTTCGATCCATACGATGCGCGGATGGTCGCGCCGCGCAACCTCGACCTTCGCGCGCAGCTCGGCGGCAATCTCCGGCGTATCCGGCGCGCCCGCGCAGAGTACCACCTGCGTCTCCCTGGGCAGATAGCGGATGGCATCGACCAGATGCGTGACGCCCTTCTGCCGCGTGATGCGCCCGACAAACAAGACATACGGAATGGCCGGATCGACGCCGTACTCAACCAGCGCCCGGGTCTCATCGGTCTTCTGATACTCGTTCAGGTCGATGCCGTTGTAGATCACATGAATCTTCGCGGGATCGGCATCGGGATATGCGCGCTGAATGTCGGCCTTCGTCCCCTGGGAGACGGCGATGATCGCGTCGGCGTCGAGAATTGCGGTGCGTTCCATCCAGGAGCTCATGGCATAGCCGGAGCCAAGCTGCTCGGCCTTCCACGCGCGCAGCGGCTCAAGAGAGTGCGTGGTCAGCACGAAGGGCACGCCATAGAGTTTCTTCGCGAGAAACCCGGCCATCGAGACGTACCACGTATGCGTGTGCACCACATCGATGCCTTCGAGGGCCTTTACCTGGGTCAGGTTCAGACTGAAGGCCTCGAGCGCGCCCTTGAACCTGGCCTCGGTGCCGCTGGTGATCTCCGCCCATGGCTCTTGCCCGCGCACATGCAGGTTGCCCATGTCGACCTGCTGCGGTCCCCAGCAATGCACCTCCACTTCGATTCTTTTCGCCAGCTCGCGGCTCAGATAATCGACATGCACGCCCGCGCCGCCGTAGACCTGGGGCGGATACTCCCGTGTGAACAGACCCACGCGCACTGTCGATTCCTCCTGGGCCGGGCGGTGCGGCCGCTGCCGCCAACCGTCAAGTATAGTGTCCTTCCCGCGCGATCCCGGCGCGGAGTTTCCGTTTGCGGGCACGAGTGTACTGTCCTCGAGCGGCACGGACATGTTGGGTTCTGGATTCCCCCGTCTCTCTGGCGTTCACGTGTGTGTTCCGTGCGCCGCGCTCGGTGCTATGCTCGAAGTGTCCGCCGTGGCTGAGTTGACGCGCTTCCCAATTCCCGTTTTTTCTGTTGTCAGGCGTCGCCGCTCGGGGGTTGTGTGTGTCCTCGCACTCGCCCTGCTGCTGGTTTTGCCCGGCTGCAGCAGGCTGCGCCGCTTTCATCACAAACAGCATGAGATGGTCTACGTGTGGGCGCGGCATATGTATCTGCGCGACCGCGTCGCCGTCGTCTCCAATCATGTTGCCCAGGTGGCCAACGGCGAGGCTCTCGAAGTGCTGGAGCATGGCCGGCGCTGGCTGCGCGTCAAGACGGCGAGCGGCGCCACGGGTTGGATTCCCGAGCGCGCGGTGATTGATGCGAAGGCCTATGCGGTTTTCGCGGAGCTTGCGGCCAGGCACAAGGACGATCCAACGGTCGCCACCGCGACTCTGCGCGACGACATCTATCTGCATGCGAACCCCGGCCGTGACACCGACCGTTTTTATCTGCTGCCGGGTAACGAGAAGGTGCAGATGCTGGTGCGCGTCTCGGTGCCGCGCAGGTTGCCGGGCACCCCGGCCGTGCTGCAGCCTGCCAAACCCGGGGCCGAGGAGCCGGCTGTGCCGATGGAGGACTGGTGGCTGATCCGGGATGCACAGGGGCACACCGGCTGGGCGCTGGGCAGCCGCGTCGATCCGGATGTGCCGCTCGACGTTGCGCAGTATGCCGAAGGGCAGCGCATTGTTGGCGCATATGTGCTTGCCAGGGTGCATGACGATGAGGCCGACATGCCCAATCATGAGGCTCCCGAGTATGTCACCGCTCTCGCGACGCCAAAGTCGGGACTGCCCTATGACTTCGACGAGATTCGCGTCTTTACCTGGAGCCTGAAGCATCACCGCTACGAGACGGCCTACCGCATTCATCCCATCCTGGGCTACCTGCCGGTGCGCATTACCTCGGAACCCGGACCCAACGGAACAACCGAGCCGGTTTTCAGCTTCCAGATTTCGACTTCGCCGGATGTTTCGATCAACGCCGATACGGGAATTGCCAAACCCATTGCGCCGCGCACGCTCTCCTTTGCCTTGCGCGATACCTCGGTGCGCCGCGTGGGGCCGGATACAGCGCCCATTCCGATCCTGCACACGGCGGACGAGAAGCCGAAACCTTCCGCAAAGAAGAAGCACAGATAGCGGAGTTATTCCGCGATGTGCTGAACGAGCCGGTCAAGAAACGCAGTCTGCGCCGCATGCAGTTTTTCGCGCGCCTCGCCAAGCGGGAACCACGCGGCGCGATCCACCTCGGGAAACTCCTGCATCGTACCGGAGCGCGGCGGCCACTCCATGGAAAACGTATTGCTGTGGATCGCATTCGCGTCGCAGTCGCCTTCCACAGCCCACGCGGTGACTACTTTGCCGGAGGCGAGCTTCACTTCGCCCAGGGGAATCATTGCGCCGGCTGGTGGAGCGAAGCCTGTCTCCTCTTCAAACTCGCGTCGCGCGGCGCTCAGCGCATCGCTGCCTGGATCGTATTCGCCCTTGGGAATCGACCACGAGCCGCGGTCTTTCTTCTGCCAGAACGGGCCGCCCGGATGCACGAGGAAGACCTCGAGCACGCTGTCGCAGCGGCGATAGAGAAGGAGTCCGGCGCTGAGCTTGGGCATGGGAGACGATGGGACCGTTCGCATTTATGATGACAGAGCCGAAGACTCTCGTCCGCCGCAAAAACTTCGGTGTTGTCTCGGCGGATGCCGTGCCGCCGGGAGCATTCACGGCGATGCTAGAGTGGAAGCGATCCGCACGACTCAACTTTGCCCAGGAAAGGAGCGCCCGCGATGGCCCGCACAAATCTGCTGCGCACGAATCCCTTTGTGGCGCTCTGTTTTCTGGCCGTCGGGATTCCGGCTGTCATCGGGTGCTGGCTCACGCATATCGAGTTCACGGCCGTCGCGCCGGTCTTCATCGTGCTGCTGGTGCTGTTCGCGGCCTACTCGCCGCTACCTCTCTACTGGCACCAGAAGGGCCGCATCGATCGCCGCGATGCCGCGCTGGTGATTCCGTGGTGCCTGCTCATCTGGTTCCTCGGTCCCGTGCCGATGCTGGTGGCTTCCCGGCTCAATCTGCCGCTGCGCGACGACTGGCTTTTTGCTTTTGATCGGTTCTTCGGCTTTGACGGGCACGCGATGGTGCTCTGGGCCGGACACAGCGCGCTCGGCGCCATCCTCAACAAGACCTACGGCTGGCTCTATACCTATCTTGAGATCGCGATTGTGATTCCCGCGCTGCTGGGCCGCCGCGAAAGCGTGCGCTTTCTGCTGGCGAACACCATGGCGCTCGTGATTGGCATCGTGCTGCTGGGCCTGCTGCCGGCGATCGGCCCGTGGATTCCGGGCCACTGGCCGGTGGCCGGCTACCAGATCGCCGAGCAGAAGCAGATCATGGCCCTGCGCACTGACAATGTCTATATGTTCTCGCTCTTTCTGGATGGCGCGGGCATCATCGCGTTTCCCTCGTTCCACGTGATCTGGGCCGTGTTTTCGGCCTCGGCGCTGTGGGGTTTCCGCTGGCTGCGCATTCCTCTGGCCATCTTTTCCACCATGATCGTGCTCTCCACGCTGACCACCGGGTGGCATTACCTTGCCGATGTGGTGGCCGGCCTCGTGGTGGCTGCGCTGTGCCTCTGGGCCGCGGAAGCGATGCTCGTCCGCACAAGCGCGGCTGCGCAGGTTGCTCCGGCTGCCGTGACGGAATCCGTTGTTCCAGTAACCACCGCGCACTAATAATTGCTCGTACCGCCGCGGCGTTATCCCGGTTAGCTGCAACCCGCAGCGGACAACCGGCCTCCAACCATAGAACGCGCAATGTTCGAGGACGCTTTTTGAGATTTCCCACTGCGGTTCTTTTTTCTGCTTTCTGCGGCACCTTTTTCGCGCTGGCTCCGGCCGCGCGCGGCCAGGCGCATGTCGACCCATCGCTGCCTTCTGCTCCACTACCCAACCGGCCGCGTTCTTACCTGTTCCCGGATTTCGAGACGGTACGCAACCTCCACCGGAATGTGCCGCCGCTGCGCACCGGCCAGAAGTTCGAGATCGCATATCGCACCATCGTGTCGCCCTCGTTTCTGATCGATCCCATCATCACCACGGCCTTTGAGGAAGCTACCGACCTTGGGCCCGACTACGGCGGCGGCATGGGCGGCGCGGCGGAACGCTTCGGTTCCAATGCCACCACGCTGGCCGTGACCACTCTGTTGACAGATGCGGTGCTGCCCACGGCCTTTCATCAGGACCCGCGCTACTTCCGCAAAGGCACAGGCCCGGTGAAGTCGCGCATCTGGTGGGCCATTCGCGCGGATTTTGTGGCCTACTGCGATAACGGGCACGAGATGCCGAACTATGCCTCGATGCTGGGACTGGCCGGGTCCACGGCGATCAGCAACATCTATCTGCCGCGAGAGGATGTGTCATTCGGGCAGACGATGGAAGGCTGGGGCATCAAGGAAGGCGTGCGCGCAGGCACGAATGTGCTGCGCGAGTTTGGCGGCGTAGGCTGGCTGAAGAAAAAGCTGAGGCGCAAAAAGAATTAGCCGCGGCGGCGCAGCTCGAGCTCGACCACGCGCTGCATCTCGGCCTCGGGCGCGGGCTTTCCGGTCCAGATTTCGAACTGGCGGGCGCCCTGCTGCACAAACATCTCCAGGCCGCTGATAACAGGAATGCCGCGCGCGTGCGCCAGCTTGAGCAGTGGCGTCTCCAGCGGGTTGTAGACCATGTCGAAGACGAGGCCGGCGTTCAGTTCCTTCTCCGCGATGGGCATGGCCTGTTTGAAGCCCTTCATGCCGCAGGGCGTGGAGTTGATGAGCACGTCGAAATGCTGTTTGGCAAAGACCTCGTGCTTGAGCGACTTGGCCTTGGCCTTGCGCGCCAGAGCAACCGCCGTTTCGTGGGTGCGGTTGACGACGAAGACCTCCGCGCCCTCTTGCACCAGGCCGAAGACGGCGGCCCGCGCCGCGCCGCCCGCGCCCAGCACGGCAACGCGCGCGCCCTTCAGGCGCAGACGTTTTTCCAGGGGACGCACCACGCCGGCCACATCGGTGTTGAAGCCGTAGAGCTTGCCGTCTGCCCCGGTGCGCAGGGTGTTGCAAGCCCCGATACGCGCGGTGAGCGGGTCCATGTTGGCCAGATGCGGCAGAACTTCCTGCTTGAGCGGCATGGTCACGGCCACGCCGGCCAGCGGCAGCTCGCGGATCACAGTCAGCAGGTCGTCCAGCGACTTGGGCTTGAGCGGCAGCATCACCGCGTTCACCACTTCGCGGCGAAAGGCTGTGTTGTGCAGCAGCGGCGAGAGCGAGTGGCTGATGGGATTGCCCGCCACGGCAAAGAGTCGCGTGGCGGTATCGAGCTGCTCAATGCGATAGAGATCGAGCAGCGTGCGTGCGGAAACCTGCCCCGGAGCGGTCTCGGTGCCATCGGTGAGCGAGGCGAAGGTGAACGCGCCGCCTGCGCGCGGGCCGAGCACGCGGCTCAGCAGGCCCTCCTCGCCCATGGCGATGCCCACGATGTGCGAGGAAAGCGAGCGGTCTTCAATCAGGCGCAAGACAGCGAGGTTGTCAGCCAGAGAACGGGCGGTGGAGACGACCTTAACGTAGTCGGGCCTGAAGGCCTCGATGCGGTCGGCGGCCTGGGCCAGGCTGCGCGTGCGGGTAAAGTCGTGGAAGCTGAGCAGCAACGCCGCCCCGGCGGCGCGCAGGTGGACAAGCTGGGCGGCTTTGGCAGCCTCGGCAGACTCCACCTCGAGGTCGATGATCTGCGCCCCGGCCTGCGCCGCCTTTTCCAGGACTTCGAGCTCCGCCGCCAGAGCGCCCACAAAGCTGCCACCATTGGCTTTGCGGCGGCAGGTAGCGATGGCTGTCACGTCGCGGTGCTCGGACAAGAACTGCTTCAGGTAGGGCATCGCGGCCAGAGGCCTGGCCAGTGTATCCAGCCGGAACTCAAAGAAATGACTGTCTTTAAGCGCTTCTTCGGCGCGGTCGAACAGCTCCGTGGGCTTCTCCGCCTGCAACGCAATGCACAGCTTGCCCAGGCGCGGCCGCAGGACGGCGGGCGCAGGCGCAGGCGGTGCAGGAGCGAGATGGGCCGTGGGAGCCATGTGCGTCAATTGACGCATCTTAGATGTCTTATGAACCGGATGCAAGGCCGGAAAGGTGGAATTTGATGCCGGATGGCACCCTTCCGGAACCTTCCGGCCAGCGGTTCACTCATCGCGCAGGGTCTGGGCCGGGTCAATGCGGGCAATCCGGGCCGTTGGGAGCGCCGTAGCCAGCAGAGTGACCAGCGCCAGGACACCGACGACCATCAGCAGGCTCGGCGCGTCGTAAACCCGCACCCCATAGAGGACGCTGCGCAGGGAACGCAGGGCGATGGCCGAGAGCCCGAGGCCGCCGATGAGCCCAAGACCGGCGGCGCGGATGCCGGCTCCGGCGACGTGGGCCATGACGCCCTGTACCGTGGAGCCGAGCGCGATGCGAATGCCGATTTCGCGGGTGCGCTGGGCGACCATGTTGGCGACGAGGGCCCCCAGGCCGACGGCGCTGAGCAGTAGAGCGAGCCCGGCCATGGCGCCGAGCAGAGCGACTTCAATGCGCTGCATGGTGAGGGCCTTGGCCAGCAGGTCGTTCATGCTGTAAAAGCCGGAGAAGGGCAGGCCGGGATCGGCGGAGGCGAGGGCGCGCTGCATCTGGCCGCTGAGGTTGCCGACGGGCGCGGCGGTGCGCACGATCCAGCTTGGCTGGAACCAGATGTGCACGAGGGCGAGCAGCTTGCCGTCCACCTGCGCGGCCGGGACGTAGATCGTCTCCTCGCTGGTGATGGGATCGTTGGAGTCGAGGCCCGGCGTGACCTGCACGTCGGCGACGACGCCGACGATGACCATGCCCTTATTCAACGTGTGGCCGATGGGGTTGATGCCGGGGAAGAACTTGCGCGCGAAGGTCTGGTTGACGATGGCGACGGGCTGGGTATCCGGTCCATCGGAGCTGGTGAAGGCGCGGCCGCCGAGCAGCGGCATCTGGAGCGCATCGAAGTAGCCCGGTGAGACGTACACCTCGCCGGTAGCGGTCTCCTTACCGGCGTAGGGGCCGTCATGGAAGGAGACGCCGTCGTTCAGGCCGCGCTCATAGGGAAGCGATAGGCCGACGGCGGCGCGCTGCACGCCGGGAATCTGCTCCATGGCAGCGGTGCTTTCGTTCACCAGGCGGCGGAAGCTGGCGGGATCGTGGTAGCGGGCATCGTCGAGCGAGGCCTTGGCTGTGAGCACGCCGGCGGGATTGAAGCCGGGCGGCAGCGACTCCAGATGAATGAGGGTGCGGATGAGCAGGCCGGAGCCTGCGAGCAGGACCACGGTGAGCGCGACTTCGCCGGCAATGAGCATCTGGCGCAGGCGAAGGCGATCGGCTCCGGCGGTGGAGCGCGCAGCCATGGAGGCGCGCATATCGACGCGGCGCGTGGCCAGCACGGGCAGCATGCCGAAGAGGATGCTGGTGGAGAGCGAGACGGCCAGCGTGAAGCCGAGCACGCGCAGGTCGAGAGGAACGGCGGAGACGGGCAGAAAGTCCTCGGGCAGCAGCGAGAGCAGGCCGTGCAGGGCGAGATAGCCTGTGCCGATGCCGGCGAGGCCGCCGACGAGAGCGAGCAGAAGGTTTTCAATCCAGAGCTGGCGCTGAATCTGGCCCCGCGACGCGCCGAGGGCGAGGCGGGTAGCGAACTCCGAGGTGCGGCGCAGAACGCGCACCAGCGTGAGGCCGGCGAGGTTGGCGCAGGCGATGAGCAGGATGAGGCCGGCGGCGATCATGAGCGTGAGGGCGCGTGGCCGGAGCTCGGAGGTTTCGCCTTTCTGCAGGGGAATGGAGTAGAAGCTGACGTGCGCGCCGGCAGGATACTCGCGCTCGAAGCGCCGGGCCCGCTCAGCCCATGCGCGGTTGATCTCGGCGTCGGCCTGTTGCCAGGTTGCGCCGGGGCGCAGGCGGGTGATGACGGCATAGTTGGTGCCGCCACCCTCGCCTGTCGTGCTGGGCTGCAGCGGCGTGTAGAGATCGGCGTCGATGGGCGTGGTTGCACCCTGGGGCAGCACGCCGACGACGGTGAAAGGCTCGCCCTTGATGTCGACGGCCTGGCCGACGATGCCGCGGTCGCCGTTGAAGGTGGTGCGCCACAGGTTGTAGCTCAGGATGGCGGCTTTGGGGCCGTTGGGCCGGTCTTCGTCCCCGGTGAAGTTGCGGCCGAGGAAGGTATGGAGGCCAAGGACATCGAGATAATGCGCGGAGATGCGGCCGGCGTGGAGATACTCGACATGCGAACCGGCGCGGAGGTTGACGCCGGAGGCGAAGCCGCCGCTGGAGACGGCGGAGAGCAGCGCGGGCACGTTGTCGCGCAGGGCCTCCCACTGTGTGCCGTCGATGGCATGATCGCCGTCGTCATCCTGCTGGCCGCCCTGGACGCGCATGAAGATGGTGCCCATGCGTTCCGGGTGCGGATACGGCAGGCTGCGCAGCATGAGGGCATTGACCAGCGAGAAGATGGCGGTGTTGGCTCCGATGGAGAGGGCCAGCGTGAGGATGACCGTGGCGGTAAAGCCGGGATTGCGGCGGAGCTGCCGCAGGGCAAAGCGAAGATTCTGCCCGAATGTGCTCATGCCGGTGTGCCTCCAGAGAGATGTTGCCGATGTGCGAAGCAAGATAAAGAAAAGCATGTGCAGCGCCAAACGGTGTGCGCGCGCGGAGCCGCATTTCCTGTGCCGCGGCGGAAAACGCGGCGAGCCGTGCTGTGTATCTGTGTCCGAATGCGGACACGCCTGTACGCTGGCCCACAATGCGCTGCGAGAGGTACGGCGGCGGAGGCGGCGCGGTTCCGTGGGCGGGGCGCGGTGTGGCAAGCTGGAGGTCTGGAGGTTAGTTCGGCATGGCGACAACGGAATTGGCTGCGGCGGCAGTGACGGCGGATCTGCACGCGTGGGAAGGCGGCGGTGCGGACTCCGCTGAGGCGCTGACGGCATGGGTGAGCGCGCGGCTGGCGGCGCACGAGGCGGCGCTGGCGGCGCTGCTGGCCGTGGAAGGCCCGCGGACGCCGGAGAACTCTCTGCGGCTGTACGACGCGGCCATTGAGCAACTGAGCCTGGCCGGAGCGCAGGCCGGCGTGCTGAACTCCGTGGCCGCGGCCAGCGCGGTGCGGGACCAGGCGCAGATGGAGGCGCAGCGGGTGGCGATGGCGGGCAGCGCGCTGAGCCTGAACCGCGCGGTCTATGACGCGCTGAGCGCGATTGACCTGACGGGCGTGAACGCGGCGACGAAGCACTATGTGGACCGGACGCTGCTGGGCTACCGGCTGGCCGGCGTGGACAAGGACGAGGCGACGCGCGCGCGGCTGCAGGCGCTGCATGAGAAGTCGACACGGATCGCGCTCGAGTTCAGCCGCAATATTCAGGAAGGCGGCAAGACCATCGAGACGACCGCGGCGGAGCTGGACGGGCTGCCGGAGGATTATGTGGCGCGGCACCCGGCGGACGAGAAGGGCGCCGTTACGCTGACGACCGACCCGCCGGACATGCAGCCGGTGATGACGTTTGCCACGAACGCAGTGCTGCGCGAGCGGATGTTTCTGGCCTACAACACGCGGGCGTATCCGGCGAATCGCGATCTGCTGCTGGAGCTGCTGGCGACGCGGCAGGAGATTGCGGACGTGCTCGGGTTCCGGAGCTGGGCCGACCTGGCGACGGCGGACCAGATGATGGGCTCGGCGGCGCATGTGCGGACGTTCCTGGCGAAGCTGGACGAGGCCAGCCGCGAAGGCGCGCGGCACGAGCACACGCTGATTGTGGACTTTGCGCGGGAGCGCGCACCGGAGTTGAAGGAGATCGACATCACCAGCCGGGGCTACTGGTACGAGCAGTTCCGGCGGGCGAAGTTCGACTTCGATTCGCAGTCGGTGCGGCCGTATTTCCCCTATGCGCAGGTGGAGGCGGGCGTGCTGTCGACGGCGGCGCGGCTGTTCAAGATCGAGTTCCGCGCGTCGGAGAAGACGGGCTGGGACCCAGCGGTGAGCGTCTTCGAGGTGTTCGACGGCGGCAAGCATGTGGGCCGGTTCTATCTGGACATGCATCCGCGCGAGGGCAAGGACAAGTGGTTCTCCGCCGCGCCGGTGGTGACGGGCGTGCGCGGGCGCTACCTGCCGGAGGCGGCGCTGATCTGCAACTTCCCTGGAGGCGACGGAAGCGATCCGGGGCTGATGCAGTACAGCGATGTGGTGACGTTCTTTCACGAGTTCGGGCATCTGATGCATGCGATCCTCGGCGGGCAGACGGAGTGGGCCGGGCTTTCCGGGTTTGCGACAGAGGGCGACTTTATCGAGGTACCGTCGCAGATGCTGGAGGAGTTCTTCCGCGACGAAAAGTTGCTGCAGGTGTTTGCGAAGCACTATCAAACCGGCGAAATCCTCCCTTCCGAGACGATCAAGAAAATGAAGCTGGCCGGCGCCTTCGGGCGCGCGGACTGGGTGCGCTCGCAGCTTTACTACACGACACTGTCGCTGGACCTGCACGACCAGGCCCCGGCGACGATCGATCTGGACGAGACGACGAAGCGGCTCTATCAGGGACTGCAGCCGTGGACGTGGATGGACGGCAACCGCATGTACGCGAGCTTCGGGCATCTGACGGGCTACTCGTCGAACTACTACACGTATGCGTTCGACAAGGTGATTGCGCTGGACTTCTTTGCGCAGTTCGACGCGACGGACCTGCTGGGCTGCGAGGCCGGCGCGAAGTACCGCAAGACGGTGCTGGAGCAGGGCGGCTCGAAGCCGGGACGCGAGATGGTACGCGACTTTCTGGGGCGCGACGAGGAGTTTGCGGCGTTCTCGAAGTGGCTGAACGAGGAGTTCGAGAGCGACCTAATCCCGGCCTGAGGCGAAAGAACGGTGAAAAAGGGAGGGGGGAGGGGGGTATGCCCCACTCCCTCCAAACAGAAGCGGCGATCCCGACGGGATCGCCGCTCTTTTTTGCTGCTGATTCCAGTATGCCCAACGGGAAGAAATAATCTGCAAACCGGAGAGGATTTCTTTGTAACTTTAGTGCGGGGTACTTCGAGGTGAATGCGGCGATGAATGCGGCGGATTTCCGGCG
>DASZRQ010000101.1:0-9399 GCA_035549115.1 Occallatibacter sp.
TCGTGCCGGGAGGCCAGTGACGCAAACTACTTCCGGGATGAAGGGGTAAGCTCGACCGCCTCCCTCACCGGAATATCTACACCATACTATAGGTTCAGAGGAAAGCAAATACAAAAATTGAGATTTTACTGCAATGCGGTACGATCTCGATCTGGCAAATTGAGCCGTTTCGGGCTATAGTGAAACCCGGCTGGCACCTGTTTGGACGCCTGCCCTGGGCCCTGGTTCCTCTTTTATGGCAAATGATTTAGATTCAACGCCTTCTACCTCTGAACCACATGACGCAAAGCAGGCTCCCGGCTGGCTGCGGGTGAGCGCGGTAGCAGCCGCCTCTGCCCTGGTGGGCGGGCTGGCAGCGGCGTGGTACTACCGGAAGACGCTGGCGCGGCTGCAAGAGGCCGAAGAACGGCCTGCTCCGGTAGAGGACTATGAATCGCTGGAGGATTTGTAGGAGAAGCCAGAGGAAGAGCGGATTTTGGCGGCGGCTCCGGGCGGGGCCGCCGCTTTGCATTTGCGGAGGACTATTCGACCTGCCCGATATAAACCCCGAAGGGCCCGAGCTGGATGGAGCCGGGTGAGGTGGGCTCGATGCCGCCGGGGGTGATGAGCAGCGTTTTGAGGCTGTGGCCGCCGCTGGGCAAAGTAAGGCTGACGGTCTGCGGGTCGGCGGTGAAGTTGGTGGTGACGACGACGGCAGGAGCGCCGGGGGCCTGGCGGACCCAACTGAGCACGTGGGGATTGCCGTTGCCGATGAGCGTGTCACTGCCCTCGGCCAGGGCCGGGTTCGTCTTTTTGAGATGGATGAGAGCGCGGTGCCAGGAGAAGAGCGAGTCGGGGTCGCCCTCCTCGCGCTGCACGTTGATCCAGCGGAAGCTGGGCGGGATGGGCAGCCAGGTTTTGGCTGCGGTGCTGAAGCCCGCATCTTTGCCGGCGTCCCACTGCATGGGGGTGCGCTCGCCGTCGCGACCCTTGTTTTTGGGCCAGCCGGTGATGCCGACCGGATCCTTCACATCCTCCTTGCTGGTGGGCGGCGTGGTCTGCATGCCGATCTCGTCGCCATAGTAGAAGAGCGAGGCGCCGCGGCTGGCAAAGAGCACGGTGGAGATGACGCGCTGAATGTCGGTGTTGTGGACGCCGTCGCCATAGCGCATATCGAGGCGTGGGTTGTCGTGGTTGTCAAAGACGATGAGCGGCGTGTGGCCGCCGATCTTTGTCTCCACGTCTTCGAGTTTGGCACGGAAGGCGTCCGCATCCATCTTGTTGATGAAGCCGAGCTGGGTGTCCATGGGGAGCTGGAACTCGGGGTGGCCGGGCGTGCCATATTGCAGGTCGAGCTGCGCAATGTTGGGCAGGTATGTTTCTCCGATGAGAACGCGGGCGCCGGGGAACTTGTTCGAGTCGAATTTGTCGGTGAAGGCGCGCATCTCCTGCATGACGGGGTGTACTTCCGGCAGGTTGTTGGTGCGCGTGTCCTTGAGTGCGATGTCGCCGTACTCGTCGAGGAAGGTTTTGCCGTTCTTGTCGAGCATCGGCTCCTCGTCGCGCATCTGGGGGTCCTCGAAGAGCGTGGTGATGGCGTCAAACCGGAAGCCGCCAACGCCACGCTTGAGCCAGAAGGCGATGATCTTCTTGAAGGCCTCATGGACCTTGGGGTTGTTCCAGTTCAGGTCCGGCTGCTGAATATAGAACTTGTGGTAGTAGTACTGGCGGGTCTTCGGGTCCCACTGCCAGGCAGAGTGTCCGAAGTCCGACTGCCAGTTGTTCGGAGGCTCGCCGGGGCTGGTGGCGGTTTCGCCCTTGCCATCGTGCCACATGTACCAGTCGCGGTAGGGATTGGTGCGCGAGGAGCGCGACTGAATGAACCACGGATGCTTGTCCGAGGTGTGGTTCATCACCATATCCATGATGATGCGGATGTGGCGCTTGTCGGCTTCTGCAACAAGATGGTCGAAGTCGGCGAGAGTGCCGTACTGGGGATCGATGTTCTCGTAGTCGGAGATATCGTAGCCGAAGTCGACCTGCGGCGAGGGGTAGATGGGCGTGAGCCAGATGGCGTCGACGCCGAGCTTCTGGAGATAGTCGAGGCGCGCGGTGATGCCGTTGAGGTCGCCGATGCCGTCGCCGTTCGAGTCCTGAAAGCTGCGCGGGTAAATCTCGTAGATGACGGCGTTCTTCCACCAGTCCTGCTCGGAGGACGATGCAGCCTTGGGAGCGGATTGTGCGGATGCGGCGAGCGCGGCGCCGAAAACGAGCGCGGCTGCGCCTGCAGCGAAGTTGCGGGTCCAGTTGCGGTTCCAGATGCGGGTCCAGTGCATTGCGGTCTCCTTGATTTTTTCGCTGCTCTGCAAAGACGGCAGCGTGACCTGAGGGTTGGACTGCGCGCGGCGGCAAAGCGCATACGCGCAGCGCGGCAAGCTACTCGACGGCGGCGACGAGCGCGGCGAAGGGCTCGAGCTCGACGCGATCGAGCGGGATGATTGGCGCGGAAGAAGCCGGCGCACTGAAGAGCGGCGCGAGCTTTGTGCCGGCAACGCCCTGCGGGGCGAGATCGAAGTGCACGGTGTGCGCATGGCTGCTCATGTTGAGCGCGACGAGCACGGTGCGGCTGCCGGAGCGGCGCAGGAAAGCGAAGACATTTTTATCGTCGTTGTCGATGGAGACCTGGTCGCCATCGCGCAGCGCCGGATCGGATTTGCGCAGGGCGAGCAGGCGCTTGTACGCGTTGTAGATGGAGTTGGGGTCCTTGCTTTCGGCGGCGACATTGTAGGCGGCATACGACGGCGGGATGGGCAGCCAGGTTTTGGCCGCGGTGCTGAAGCCGGCATCCTTCGAGTCATTCCACTGCATGGGCGTGCGCTCGCCGTCGCGGCCCTTCTCCTTGGGCCAGCCGCGGATGCCGATGGGGTCATGCACGTCCTCGATACGCGTGGGCTCGGTGGTGCGCATGCCGAGCTCTTCGCCGTAGTACATCTGCGGGGTGCCGCGGGTGGCGAGCTCGAGCACGGCCATCAGCTTGGCGATCTGATCGTTGTGCTCGCCGTCGCCGTAGCGGTCCCACTGGCGGGGCTGGTCGTGGTTGGAGAAGAAGTATTCCGGCTGGCCATGGGCCGTGTTGTTCTCGATCTGGTTGAACAGCTCGCGGAAGCGCGGCGCGGAGAGTTCGTTCACGTCGGCGATCTGGAAGTCCATGGGAAGCTGCACTTCGTCGCCATGCTGGCCGTACATCTTTGTGAGCGCCGCGATGTTGGGCTCGTCGGCCTCGGTGACGAGAACGGGATTGCCGGGGTACTTGTCAACGACCTGGCGGACTTCGCGCAGCACATCGTGCACCTCGGGCAGATCGTCGGTGTACTTGTGCTCGATGTTTCTGTCGCCGTAGGCATTGCGGCCGGGCAGGTAGGGGTCGTCGTGGAGGTTGGGGTCCTCGAAGAGGCGCGAGACGGCGTCGATGCGGAAGCCGGATACGCCGCGCTTCATCCAGAAATCGAGCACGCCATACATGGCGGTGCGGACCTGAGGATTGCGCCAGTTGAGGTCAGGCTGCTGCACATAAAAGTAGTGGTAGTAGTACTGGCGGGTCTTCGCATCCCACTGCCAGGCCGAGCCGCCAAACCAGGATTGCCAGTTGCTGGGCGGCTCGCCTTTGCTGGTTGCGGTCTCGCCCTTGCCGTCGCGCCAGATGTACCAGTCGCGCTTGGGATTGGTGCGCGAGGAGCGCGACTCGATGAACCACGGATGCTGATCCGAGGTGTGGTTGATGACGTAATCCATGAGCACATGGATGCCGCGCTTTCTGGCCTCGGCGACAAGGTTCTGGAAGTCGGCCATGGAGCCATAGATGGGGTCGATGGCGACGTAGTCGGAGATGTCATAGCCGTAGTCGACGCCGGGCGAGGGATAGATGGGCGTGAGCCAGATGGCGTCGATGCCGAGGTCTTTCAGGTAGTCGAGGCGCGCGGTAATGCCCTTGAGGTCGCCGATGCCGTCGCCGTTGGAGTCCTGAAAGCTGCGGGGGTAAATCTCGTAGATGACAGCGTGACGCCACCACTCGTCGTGCGTGGGAGCGGCTGCCGGAGCCTGCGCCTGCGCGGCAAAAAGGCCGGCGGCGAGCAGCAGGGCTCCGATAGACACACGTAGGGCGTTGTGTACGCGGGTGGTGCTGGTCCAGTGCATTGCGGCTCCTCGTCCTGTTCCGCTGCTCGTAAATTTGGCAACGGTGTGAACAGGCCAAAGTAACACAATCCAGGCGGGCTGGGCGGACGAAATCGCCGCAGGAGAAGCTACTTGTCCGCGTTCTGGGCGATGAGCATGGACTCGAGAATCTGGTCGGAGACTTCCTTGACGGCCGAGGGCGAGTGGGCGAGGAAGAGGGTGCTGGTCTTGTCGCTCTCTCCGATGGACTTGAGGGTATCGAAGTACTGGGTGACGAGGACGAGCTGCATCACCTCGCGCGAGGTGGCGCCTTCGACGGCTTTCTGGAACTGCTCGATGGAGGCCTGGAGGCCTTCGACGATGGCCTTGCGCTGGTTGGCGATGCCCTGCCCCTGCAGGGCCTTGCTCTCGGCCTCCGCTTCGGCTTTCTTGACGACGAGAATCTTGTCGGCCTCGCCGCGGGCGGTGGCGGCCACCTGCTCGCGCTGCGCGGCATTGATGTCGTTCATGGCGGACTTGACCTTGGCGTCGGGGACGATGTCGGTGACGAGGACGTTGACGATCTCGTAGCCGAAGGCGGCCATGTCGGCATCGAGCTCCTGCTTGACGGCGGCGGCGATGGAGGACTGCGAAGCAAACACATCGTCGAGAGTCATGCTGGGCACGTGGCCAAGGATGACCTGCTCCACGTAGGACTTGATCTGCGCGACGGGGTCGGAGAGCTTGTAGAACGCGTCGTAGACCTTCTCAGGGCGGACGCGGTTCTGCACGGAGATGGGGATGGTGACGAAGACGTTGTCCTTGGTCTTGGTCTCCATGGTCAGGTTGATCTGGTTGACACGCAGGCTGACGAGACCGGCGACGGAGTCGAAGTAGGGCGTCTTCCAGTTCAGGCCGGCCTCGGCCACGCGCAGAAACTTGCCGAAGCGCGTGATGATGGCCACCTGCGATGTGTTGACGGTGAAAAAACTGCCCAGAATCAGCGTAATCAGGATGATGCCGACGATCACAACCGGGATGAGAACAAGAACGTCCATCGCAAGCCTCCGTGCACAATGCTGCTGTGGTTGCAGCGAATTGTACAGGAGAGCGGTTACGATCAGCGCTGAGGCTGAGGCGGCTGCGGAGCGGACTGATCCTGCTGATCGGGGCTCTGCGGATGGTCCGGATGCTCAGGGCTCTCCGGATGCGTGCCGCTCTGGCCGATGCGGCCGAAGTCCAGGCCGAATTTGGGGGCGTCACGGGTTCCGGCCACATGGATGGGAATCAGCGCGCCCGCACCATCCTTCTTGAAGATAGGATCGGCGAGCTTGAGGAAGAAGCCTTTCCAGCCGCCGACCATCTGCGAGACGGTGGCCTGCATGCGGGCGCTGCCTTTGAAGTCGAGGGCTCCATCAAGGCCATACGTACCCTTGAGCTGGATGAGCGCGCCAGGCACCTGGTACTGCAGGTCCGGCAACGTGACTACGGCATTGGCCACGTGGAAGTTGGACTGCATGCGCGAGTCGATGTCCTCGGTCTGCTGCTTTTTGGCTTCGCCGGGCTTGCCCTGGGCGCGCAAACTCAGTTCGTCCACCTTGGACTGAATCTTCTGGCTGGTGAACTGGGCCTGGTCGAGTTGAAACGCGCCGTCGAGAGTCAGGCGCTGGTTGACCTGCTCCTTGCCGGGCGGAATATGGAGCCGCGCCTTGACGGTGACGATACCGGTGAGCAGCGGCTTCTGCTGCTGATTGGTGAGGCGCATGAAGTCGTCGATGGCCTGGTGCTCGATGTCGATGTCGAGCAGGATGTCGTGCCCGCCCTCGAAGGGAGACGCCTGCACGTATTCCGGCGCGGAGGGAGCGATGCCGCCGTTTTCGACCAGCGTTCTCATGCGCACAATGCGGCCGCTGGTGGTGAAGTGCGAGCTGCCCAGCGTAGCATCAACGGGATCGAGCCAGGTATCCCCGTCCGTGCCGTCGACGCGGGCGCGAAAGTGCGTCTGCAGATGCACCGGGCTCGAGAATTTTTCGAGGCTGAAATCGGGGACATCGGTGTCGCCCTCGACGAAGATGTCGCGCAGCGTTCCGTGGTACTGGCCGGTGGAGGACAGAATGCCGCCGATGCCTTTGAAGGTGGCGAGGTCGGCGTGATCGAAGCTGTAGCTGCCCTCGACGGGCGATTCACCGAGATCGTCCGTGTTCAGAGGGCCAAACCTGCCTCTGGTGTGAATGATGCCGACCGGGCGTGGGTTGGTGAGCTCGGCCTCGAAGTCCATGGCATCGTCGGCCGTGATGTGCGTGAGATGAAGCTGTTGAATCAGAAAGCCCATGGGCAGCTTGCCGGGCTTGTCGGTTTCGAGCACGAGCTGGGTCTTGTCGCACTCGATGCGTTCCACAACGATCCGGGAGAGCACGCTGGACTTGCCGGAGCTGCCGGATGTGTTCTGATTCTGCGGTTGAGGCTGCGGCGGCGGTTGGGAGCTCCTGGCCTGCTGGCGCACGGACCTGGGCGGCACATGGATGGATAGGCCGGAGAGGCGGACGAGGGAGATCACAATGGGCTTGCCGGACTCATAGCGCAGCGGCGCGTGGAAGTGGAACTCGTCCAGCTCGATGAGGGGCACGCCGGGCCCCGTGGGCAGCGACTCGGCGGCCTGCTGCTGCTCGCGCACCTGGACGACGGAGCGGGCGGGCCAGATGCGCAGGCCACGGCCCTCGGCGACGACTCCCCATTGACCATGCAGGCCGTTGCCGAGACCGACGTGGAAGCTGTCGAGCTCGACGCGGGCGTGAAGACGATCGGAGAGGGCCTGGACGATCTGCGCGCGCAGATAGGGCTCGACGCGGCGCGCGAGAATGGCGGCCGTGATGGCCAGCACCGCCAACACCACAGCCGCACTGATGCCCACTCCCATAAGAATGCGATGACGCCGCCAGAAGGACCTTCGTTCCGTGGTCAAATCATCTCCCTTGGTGGTTGGATGCACCCGCGGCGGCCTGCGCCCGATTTTCATGTTAGACGGGCAATGGCATAGACTCTTCTGCACGGATGAATAGCGCGATTGAAAACCTGGCTAAACTGCAGGCCGTGGAACTGGAGCGCGCCCGGCTGGGGCAGGCGCTGCGGGCGCTGCCTGCCGAAGTGTCCGAGGCGGAGGCCGCCCTGCGGGCCGCACAGGCGCGGGTGACAACGGCCTCTGACGCGCTGAGCCGGGAAGAGACTCTGCGCACACGCCAGGAGCGCGAGGCCGACGAGCTCCGGCAGAAGTCGAAGCGCTACCGGGCGCAACTGGACGTGGTGACCACGCCGGCGCAGGCTGAGGCGATTGAGCACGAGGTGCAGTTTGCCGAGAGCGAGATTGCGCGTGTGGAAGACGAGGAGCTGGCCAGCCTGGAACGCACCGAGCAGCAGGAGGCCGCGCTGGCCGCGGCGCGCGCGGAGGTGCAGGAGCGGGCCGAGACGCTGGAGACAACGCGCACCAACGTAGCTGCACGCAAAAGCAGGATGGAGACGGAGCTGTCGGCGCTGGAGAGCGAGCGCGGCACACTGCGCGCACAGGCGGAGCCGGAGCTGCTGGCGCGGTTCGACCGCATTGCGGCCACGCGCGGCACCGGGCTGGCGCGGGCGGAGAACCAGCAGTGCACGGGCTGCCGCATGGGCGTGCGCCCGCAGACATGGAACCAACTGCGCGAGGGCGAGCTGCTGACCTGCGATAGCTGCGGGCGGCTGCTCTACTGGGACCCGGCGATGACGCCGGCGCCGAAGGCTCCGCAGGCCGAGACGCGCGCCGGCGACGGGCACGCCGTGCGCCGGCCGCATACGGCGGGCGCGTAGCGCCGCGACAGACCGATCCGCAACAAACAAGGGAAACAGGACAGTGAAGCGCATCTGTGTGGATATGGATGAGGTGATGGCCGACACGCTGGCCGAGCACCTGCGCCGCTATAACCAGGCCTTCGACGAGGTTGTGACCGTGGACGACCTTGCCGGCAAAGGACTGTGGGAGATTGCTCCGGCGGACCGGCAGGCGGAGCTGCGGGCCTTTCTGGATGCGGAGGACTTCTTCGAGGACCTGGCACTGATGCCCGGCGCGCAACAGGTGCTGAAGGAGCTGACGCAGCGGTTCGATGTATTCATCGCCACGCAGGCCATGACGGTGCCGAACTCGCTGGGCCCCAAGTACCGCTGGCTGCAGCGGCACTTCTCGTTCATTCCCCCGACGAACTACGTCTTCTGCGGCAACAAGTGCATTCTGCGCGCGGATTACCTGATCGACGACCTGCCGCGGAACCTGCAGCGGTTCGAGGGGCAGGGACTGCTGTATACAGCGCCGCACAACCTGAGCGCCACGGGCTATACCCGCGTGAACAACTGGCAGGACGTGGCGGAGTACTTCGCCAACGTGGTTGCCTGAGCCGCGCGGCTAACGCGCGATGGGCCGCGCGGCCTGCGGCGCGGGACTGCCGGGCAGCGCGCGCGGCACGCCCTGACGCAGCAGCGCCGAGGGCTGCGCCGGCGGCGGCTGGTGCATGGTGACGATGAGCGCATCGGCGGGTTTCTTGCCGGCACAGATATAGCTGTGCGGCGTGCTGGCATCGAAGTAGACCGCGTCTCCAGATTCGAGCGTGGCGTGGTGCTCGCCGTGGTGAAGCTCCAACTCGCCGTCGAGCACATAGAGGAATTCGTAGCCGGGATGCATGTGGGCGCGAGGATCGACGTGCTTCTCGAGGGGAATAAACTCGGCGAAGTAGGGGTCCATGTGGCGGTCGGGGACCATGTAGCCGAGGCTTTCGAAGAAATACGTCGGCTCGTCGACGCCGGTCTGGGGCAGGCGCACGCGCTCCTTGCGGCGGTGCACGCGGAACATGGCCTGCGGCTCGGTTTCAAAGAAGTACGAGAGGTCTTTGGAGAAGACCATGGCGATGCGAGCCAGATTGCGCAGCGTGGGAACGACACGGCCGGTCTCAAGCTGCGAGAGAAAGCTGGCGGAGAGGCCGGTGTGCCTGCCGAGCTCGACCAACCCCATGGATTTCTTGAGCCGGAGCCGCTTGATGCGCTCGCCGATATGCTTTTCAGCGATGAAGCGTTCCGTGGTCTGGTCGTCGACCTGGGTTTTCTGCGTCTCTTCCCTGCGAACTGTGGCTGCTTCAGCCATCAACCATCCTCCGGGACCGGGCGCGCGCTTGTTGCCCTTATCAAAATTGGCTCCCATGATACTGAAAGCGAGCAACGACCGGCAAAGGGGTATCTCACTTTTTGATATGG
>DASZRQ010000102.1:0-13200 GCA_035549115.1 Occallatibacter sp.
TTATTGGGATAGAAACCAAGCACGGCCAGATCGCCCCAACTCCCCACCGGCCGCCCATCGAATTGCGCGCCAACCGCCTCGCAGGCATCCTCGATGAGTTTGAGGTTGTGGCGGCGCGCCAGATCGGCGAGCGCATCCATCTCCGCGGGCACGCCAAAGGTGTGGACCACGAGCATGGCGCGAGTGCGCGGCGTAATGGCCCGTTCGACCGCGGCAGGATCGAGATTCAGCGTCTCCGCGCCGATCTCCGCAAACACCGGCGTTGCCCCGGCCTGCGCCACGGCATTGGCTACGGCGATGAACGCGAAGGATGGCACGATGACTTCGTCGCCGGGACCGATGCCCAGCGCGAGCAGCGCAAGATGCAGCGCCGCCGTGCCGGAACTGACGGCGACCGCATCCGGCACGCCATGCCTGACGGCCAAGGCCTGCTCAAAGGCTTCAAGCTCAGGCCCCAGGCTCAGCCGCCCCGAGCGCAGCACGGCATCGACAGCCGCAATCTCGGCCCCGGTAATATCCGGCGCGGAGAGCGGGATCACGCAGTCTCCCCGCGCAGCGGCACCTGGGCCTTGACGAGCAGGCCTTCGAGCGGCACGGTCGCGAGCACGCGGGCAATTGTTTCGCTGGCCACGCCGTCGCCATAGGGATTTGCCATGCCGCGCAGGCCGGCGCGAAACTCCGGAGCCAGCGCCCTGGCCAGCGCGGCCCGGATTGCCTGCGCCTCGGCAGGCGCATCCATAATATTGACTCCGCGCTCGCGGCCCTGCTGGCGCATGCCCACATTCACCACCGGCAGCGCGAAGGAAGCGGCCTCCATGATGCCGCTCGACGAGTTGCCGATCATCGCGTCCACCTGGCCCAGCAAACTCCAATAGGTGGCGGCATCGAGATTGACGAAGATGTGCGTGCCGGGCCGGGCTGCCGCCAGCGCGCGCGTCCGCTCGATCAGCGCGTGACTGCCCGCATCGCTGTTGGGATAGACGAAGATGAGCTGCCCGGTTGTTGCGGCCAGCGCGCTGAAGAAAGCGCCGGCCTCGGCATTTGTGTCCTGCAGGATCGTGACCGGATGCCACGCGGCGAGAATCGCGGGCCTTGCCAGAGCGATGCCCAGCCGTGCTTCGAGCGAGGCGCGATCGAGCAGAGTTGACCGCCGCAGATGATCGAGCGACGGCGCGCCCGCGCGATGCACCCGCCAGGGCTCTTCGCCCATGGAGATCACGCGCCGCCGCGCCGTCTCTGTGGAGGTGAAGTGGAGATGCGCAAGTTTGGTGAGCGCGTTGCGCACGTGGTCGTCGATCGCGCCCTGGCTTACCTCGCCGCCTTCGATATGCGCCACGGGAATGCGCAGCGCCAGCGCGGCAGCCGCGGGCGCAAGCATCTCGTAGCGGTCGGCGATGAGCAGAAGCAGGTCAGGCCGCCACGCGGTCAGCGCATCGGCAAGGCCGAGCATGGCAATGCCGATGGTCTTCGCCATGCCGGTGTCGGTATCGGAGCTGAGCAGGCACTCGATGCGCGCGCGGATCGGGAATCCGTCGCGCTCGATCTCCTGCACCGTATTGCCGAAGGCCGGAGAGAGATGCGGCCCGAGCGCGAACACGCCCAGCTCCACAGCGGGATGCTCTGCCAGCGCCCGCAGCGGCCAGTAGAGATGGCTATAGTCCGCGCGCGATGTCGTCACCACGCCGATGCGTCTGCGCTGAGCCGGGCTGTTCATCGCGCGGTCCGCATCGGGCTCTGCGCTGCGAGAGCGCGCACGGCTGCGCTGGGCGCATACTCCGGCACCAGCGTGCAGAGCCGGGCAAGCGCGGCGGCTGCATCGCGCGCGTCGAGCGCTGCGCGAAGGGCCTGAAGCCCATGAGACAGCGGCTCGCGCTCCGGCAGCGGGGATGTCAGGGCGAAAAGTCCCGGCGCGCCTGCCGGCATAGCTCTCTCGTTCTCTGCCCACAGCCGCTCGGCTTCCTTATCGCCGCTGCGCAGGCGCGTGAACTCGATCGCGGCTTCGCGGCCGGGCGCAAGCTCCGCGGCCATGAACCGCGCGAGGTCAACGATGTATTGTGATGCAGGCAGGGCCGCGGCGTAGAGCCCCGCGGGTTCGATTGCCGCAGCCAGCAGCAGATCGACAGCCTCTTCGAGAGTGAGAAAGTAGCGCCGCGCCGCGGGGTCGGTCACAGAGATTGGTTCGCCTGCGGCGAGAGCCTGCGCAAAAATCTCCGCGACGCTGTCGCGCGATGCCAGCACATTACCCAGGCGCAGCGCTGTGCCGCCGTAGCGGAGCACGAGCTGCTCGGCCACGCGCTTGGTTGCGCCCATTACGGATGCAGGTTCGACGGCTTTATCTGTCGAGAGCAGCACGAGCCTGACGCCATGCCGCGCGGCAGCCTGAACCAGAGTCTGCGTGCCGAAGATGTTGTTCGCAATCGCCGCCAGCGGCTGCTCTTCGAGAAGAGGCACCTGCTTGAATGCCGCCGCATGAAACGCGATCTGCGGCGCATGCACCGTAAGAATCTCGTCCAGCAGCGCCGCATCACTTGTTGAGCCAAGCGCAAAGGTCGTCCGGTTGCGATCTTCCGCGCGCGCAAGCCTGTGCTGCAGGGCGAAAAGCTGGCTTTCCGCTGCTTCCAGAAGCACCAGCCGGTGCGGCTCAAGCGTTGTGAGCCGCAACGCCAGCGCCGACCCGATCGATCCGCCTGCACCCGTGACGAGAATGCGCGCTTCGCGGAATGCGGCCAGGGACGCGGGTGCGGGCGCAGGCAGCGGCGGGCGCGCAAGGAACCTGTGCCAGTCGATTGCTTCGAGAGAGGCGGTCACAGCAGCGAGTATAAATCGGCTGCATCGACGCATGGGCCGCTCGCATACACTGTTGAGTTCTGCGAATTTTTGCGCGCCGTCCGGCCGCATTCCGGGGAGCTTTCTTTGGGCTACGCATGTCACCGCATCATGTCTGCCGCGGCGGTTCTGCTTCTGGGAAGCATCGCGCCCGCGGCACATGCATTCGACCAGCAGGCCGTCGAACTCAACAATCGCGGCGTGGCGCTGATGGGCCAGCAGTTTACGGAGCGCGCGCAGACGGCCTTTGCCGAGGCCTTGAAGCGCGACCCGAAGCTGGCGCAGGCGGCCATCAACGACGGCATTGCGCTGCTCACCCTGCAAAGGCTTGCCGATGCCAAGACGATTCTTCAGCAGGCGCTCAAGCTCGACCCCGCGAGCGCGCAGGCCTGGTACAACCTTGGCCTGGCGCAGCACGCGGACAACGAACTCGATGCGGCGCTTGCGAGTTTTGAGCAGGCAGTCAAGAACGATCCGCGCGATGCCGATTCGTACTACTTTGCCGGCGTGTGTCTCAGCGAGATGAAGCAGTACGACAAGGCCATCGCGCTGTTTCAGCAGGCGCTGGCTGTGCAGCCGCAGCATGCCTCGGCGGAGTTCGCTATGGCGCGCGCGCTGCAGCGCTCCGGCCACACGCCTGAGGCGCGTGAGCATTTCAGGATTTTCCAGCACTTGACGAGCACAAAGATTTCGGCCGCCATCGGACTTGCCTATGGCGAGCAGGGCCACTACTCCACTGTGACGCCCGTGGAAGAGCCGCAGCAGCGCATGCGCGCGATGATCCCGGTGCGCTTTGAGGCGCAGACGATGCTTGCATCGGATGCCGCAAAGAACGAGACGGGCGGCGCGTGCATGCTGGATGTGACCGGTACCGGCGAGATGGACCTGGTGCTAATGGCCGATGGCGCGCAGGCCATTCGCGTACTGCATCGCCGCGCCGACGGCAGGTACGAGGAGATCGACGCCGCGGCCGCGGGTCTCAAGGCTTCAGGCCATGCAGTTGCCTGCGCCGTGGGCGACTACGATGCCGACAATCGCAACGACCTTGCCGTGGCGCTTGAAGACAAGGTGCTGCTGTTTCGCAATCTCGGCGACGGACGTTTTCAGGATGTGACGAGCGAGGCTGGTCTTGCGCCGCGCAACAAGCCCACCGGCATTACTTTTGTGGATTACGATCATGACGGTGATCTGGACCTCTTGATCACGGGCGCGCCGCTCAAGCCCGGCGATGCGCCGAACGTGCTGTGGCGCAACAACGGCAACAGGACCTTTACCGAGTGGACTGAGCCAACAGGCCTTGGCGGAGCCGGCACGACAAATGCCGCGATCCTGACGGACTTCAACAACGATCGTGCCGTCGACCTTGCAGTCACTGGCGATGGTTCTGCGCCGGTCCTCTTTGTGAATCCGCGCGAGGGCAAGTATCCGCAGCAGTCGCTGTATGACGAGAAGCTGCCGGAGACGCGCGGCATTGCCGTGCTCGACTTCAATAAAGATGGCTGGATGGACATTGCCGTCACACACGCGGGCGAGCCGGGCATCACGCTGTGGCGCAATGTTGCCGGACCGGGCGGCATTGGGCGGCGCTTTGAGCGCGTCGCGCTGCCCGCGCATGGAGTGAAAGCGGCCTGGGGGCTTACGCCGGTTGACATTGATAACGATGGCTGGATCGATCTCGCCGCGATTGTCGAGACTGCTGCCGGACCGCAGGTGCGCGTGTGGCGCAACCGCGGAGATGGATCATTTGTGGATGTGAGCCGCGCGCTCGGCCTCAATGCCGTACAACTGAGCGATCCTCGCGGGCTGATTGCCGCCGACGTGAGCGGCTCGGGCGCGGCTGACCTGATTGTGACTCAGCGCCACGCGCCGCCCGTGCTGCTGCGCAACGTGGGCGCCAACAAAAATCACTTTGTGCGGCTCGACCTGAGCGGCTTTGCGGACAACAAGACTGCCATTGGCGCAAAGGTGGAGATCTTTGCAAACGGCCAGTGGCAAAAGTGGGAACTGGCGGGCGCCTCTGGCTACGCGACGCAGGCGCCGCCGCAGATTCTTGTGGGACTGGGCAGTGCGCAGGGCATCGACCTGCTGCGCATCCTGTGGCCTACCGGTGTGCTGCAGGACGAAATCGATCTGCCGCACACGCCGGTCGTTGCGATGAAAGAGGCCGACCGCCGCGGCAGCTCGTGCCCCGTGCTGTTTGCGTGGGACGGGCACAAATACCGGCTCGTTACGGACGTGATTGGCGCGGCCGTCGTTGGCCACTGGTTTACCCCCACGCGCCGCAATACGCCCAATTCCGGCGAGTGGATCAAAGTCGATGGGGCGCGCCTGAAGGATGTGCATGGCCGGCTCAGCCTGCGCTTCATCGAGCCGATGGAAGAGGTGAATTACATCGATCAGTTGCGCCTCGTCGCCGTCGATCATCCGGACGACGTTGCCGTGAACCCCGATGAGCGGTTCCTGGACGATCCGCCGTTTGCCTCGGGCCGCGTGATTGCCTCCGCGGGCACGCATCTGCCTGCGGGCGCATGGGACGGCGATGGTCACGATGTGCTCGCAGCGCTGAGCAAGGCCGACCACACGTTTGCAAGCGGCTTTGTGCCGACGCCCTACGATGGCTTCGCCAACCAGCACACGCTCACGCTCGACCTCGGCAATGTGGATACGGCTCAACCGCTGCGCCTGCTGATGACGGGCTACGTCAACTACTTCAGCGCGACATCGCTCTACGCCGCGTGGCAGGCGGGCATCAAGCCCATCTCTCCTTATGTTGAGGCGCAGCGCGCCGACGGCACGTGGCAGCGCATTCCGGGCGAGGCGGGATTTCCCGCGGGCCTGGAGCGCACCATCGTCGTCGATCTCACGGGCAAGCTGCCCGCAGGCACGCGCCGCATCCGGCTTGTCACCAACCTTGAAATCTACTGGGATCAAGTGCTGGTCGACAATCATGCAGAGGCTGCATTTCGCACGTCGGAGATTCCGCTGGCGCAGGCAACGGAGCACTTCCGCGGCTATCCGAAACAGATCGAAGGCGCAAGCCCCGGCGATCTCGAATATGACTACGACACAGTCAGCCTGACCGGGCCATTCCAGCATCAGCGCGGCAGCTATACACGCTACGGCGATGTGACTGCACTTGTGACCGGTGTCGACAATCGCTATGCCATCTTTGGCAGCGGCGATGAGATTGCAACAGAGTTTGATGCGAGCCATCTGCCCGCCCTGCCCGTGCACTGGAAGCGGGACTACTTCTTCTATGCGAATGGCTATGTGAAGGACATGGACTGGTGGGATGCTTCGCCCTATACCGTTGCGCAGTTGCCGTTCCACGGCATGAGCGCGTATCCCTACACGAAGCCGGAGCAGTTCCCGGACGATGCCGGTGCACTCGCGTATCAGCTCGACTGGAATGACCGCTTCGACTCCGGCGATCCGGTGCACGCGTACCGGTTCAACTATCGGCCGCTGCCATCTTCGCCTGCGGATGATGCTTCGACCTGCGCTGGCGCGGCCTGCGCCACGGCTGGGCCGTCGCGGCCATGACGGAACTCGTTTTGCACTCTGCTGCGCGGCAGCTCGAGTTGCTGCGTTCGGGCGCGGTGTCGATCGCGGAGCTTGCCGAGGCGCACATCGCGCAGATCGAACGGCTCGACACACGCATCAACGCGTTCGCGGACTTCGATGCGGAGCGGGTGCGCGCTGAGGCGCGCCGTCTCGATTCGATGCGAACAGAGCGCGGTTCTCTGCATGGGCTGCCGGTTACGGTCAAGTCGTCCATCGCGGCGGCGGGTTTCAAGTGCGAGATTGGCAGTCTGCTGAACAAGGGCGATGTGCCGCGCGAGGATGCAGTCGTTGTGGCGCGGCTGCGCGCGGCCGGCGCACTGATTCTTGGCACCACCAACTGCCCCGAGTTTCTGATGGCCTACGAGACGGCAAATCTGCTCCATGGCCGCACAGCCAATCCCTGGGATATGGATCGCACGCCGGGCGGCTCGAGCGGCGGTGAGTCGGCGGCCATTGCGGCGGGCATGTCTGCCGCGGGGCTTGGTTCGGACTCCGGCGGCAGTGTGCGCGTGCCTGCGCACTTCACGGGCATTTGCTCGCTCAAGCCTACGCCCGGCCGCGTGCCCGGCGCGGGCCACCTGCCTCCGTGTGTGGGCCCTTTCTCCGTGCTCGGCGCCATTGGGCCCATGGCGCGGACCATTGAAGATGTCGCGCTTCTTTTCCGCACGCTCAGCGGGCAGGATGCGCACGACCCCGCAAGTCCGCCGCTCGTATCCCGCATGCCATCGCTGGACGATCTGCGCGCGCAGACCATCGGCTATTTTGAGCACGATGGGCTTGTGCCTGTCACGCCGGAGACGCGGGCAGCCGTGCAGGGCGCAGCGCAGGCGCTGCGCGAGGCAGGCTTCCGCGTCGAGCCCTTTCGTCCGCAGATGCTGGAGCCGCTGCGCAAACTGTGGCGGCTGTTTTTTGTCCAGTGCGGAGCCATGTTCTATGCGCCGGCAATCGAGGGCAAGCGCGCGCAGCTCAGCCCGATCTTTGCTGAATTTTTGTCGATTGCCGCATCGATGCCGCCGCTTTCCGCAACAGAACTGCTCAACGCGTGGGCTGAGCTTGATCTGCTGCGCGCGAAGATGCTGGCGGAGATGAGCGCATATCCCGTGCTGCTGTGTCCGGTGGCCAGCGTGCCTGCCTGGAGGCATGGCGAGCGCGCGTGGACGATCGATGGCCAGAGCGTCGCCTATCTCGATGCCGTGCGGCACACCCAGTGGTTCAATGCGCTGGCCGCGCCCGCCGCGGTTGTGCCAGTGGGCCGCTCACCGGAAGGCCTGCCCATCGGCGTGCAGATTGCGGCGCGGCCTTTCGAGGATGAGACTGCGCTCGGCGTTGCCGCCGTTGTCGATGCGGCTTTTGGCTACCGGCCGCCGCCGCTGGCTCTCTCGCAGTAGCCGGTCCGCAGTCAAGTTTATCCATCACAGACAAATGTTCATCGCCCAGCTAGAAACGTTGTGGCTGATGCGGGCGAAACCTCATGCCGCATCTCCAACTTTGGGTGGAGGCAGCCGGGCATCGTTCGCGGTAGCCTGACGCTTCCCCGGATTGGAGCACCTCGGGTGCGCGTAAGCTGGCAAGAACGGTTTGCCGATACGCCGGATGTTTTACGGACCGCACAGCGCAGGCAAACGGCCGTTCCGGTGCTCGACTTCACCGTCGGCGGGGATCAATTCATCACCATGGCGGGCCCGTGCTCGGTCGAGACCGAGGCCCAGCTCATCTCCACCGCGCTCCATGTGCGCCGCAACGGCGCCCGCATTCTGCGCGGCGGCGCGTTCAAGCCGCGCAGCTCGCCTTATGCCTTCCAGGGACACGGCCTCGATGGGCTCAGAATGCTGGCGCGCGCCCGCGCGGAGAGCGGCCTTGCCATTGTCACCGAGGTGATGTCGGAGACGGATGTTTCTCTCGTTGCCGAATACGCGGACATTCTGCAGATTGGCTCGCGCAACATGGAGAACTTCGCGCTGCTGGAAGCGGCGGCGCGCTCCGGCCGCCCCATCCTGCTCAAGCGCGGCATGGTGGCTACTGTCGGGGATCTGCTGCATTCGGCGCAAATCATCCTCGAATGCGGCAATGCGCACGTGATGCTGTGCGAGCGCGGCATTCGCACCTTCGAGACGGCCACGCGCAATACGTTCGATGTAACGGCTATCGCGCTGCTCAAGGAAATTTCACATCTTCCTGTGATCGCCGACCCGAGCCATGCGGCGGGCTGCCGCGGTCTTGTGCCCGCGCTGGCACGCATTGCCGTCGCGGCGCAGGCGGATGGATTGATTGTGGAAGTCCACCCCGATCCGGATCATGCCTGGAGCGACGGCGATCAGTCGCTGGACTTTGCGGCATTCGAGGGCATGATGCATGCGCTCGATCCCTACATCGCGCTCCGCGATGCGGAAATGATTGCTCCACGAATGGAGATGGCCGGATGACCGCGCGGCGACTGGCTTTTCCCCTCGTCTTCTGTGCCGCATGGCTGCTCTGCGCCTTCACGCCGCATTCTGCGCGGAACCTTGGGACCGATCTCCTTGTGACCGCGGCGCCGGCCTACGATGCACTTGCGGCATTGCGCGGCGGCGAGCGCTTTCCCCGCGGGGCGCAACTGCTGCGCGTGCACAACGGTGCAACGGAGCCGCTGGTTGCGGACTTTGCCGCAACCGCGGACGCGAGCATCTCTTTCGATGGGGCATCCGTGCTCTTTGCCGGGAAGAAAGCGGAGCAAGATCCCTGGCAGATATGGGAGCTCACATTTGCCAGCGGGGCCCTGCGCCCGCTCACGCACGACTCCACCGATGCCATTCGCCCTCTGTATCTTCCGCGCGGCCGCTTTGTGTATGCGCGGCGCGGCCCGCACGGGTTCACGATGATCTCTGCGCGCGTGCATGCGCCTGCGACGCTCGGCGAGGCGGACGATCTGCCGGATGTTTTCCCGATCACATATATCCAGGGCAGCGCCTTGCCCGTGGATGTTCTGGCCGATGGCCGCATTCTCTTCGAGGCGGGTTTTCCCCTCGGCGCATCGGCCACGCCGGAGCTTTACCTGGTCTACGCCGATGGCTCTGGCGTCGAGTCCTACCGCTGCGATCATGGCGCCGCCCGCTGGGGAGGCCGCCAGCTCGCTTCCGGCGATGTGATCTTCACGCACGGTACGTCGCTGGCCCGGTTCACGTCTCCGCTGGCGCACGAAGTGCGGATTACTGCGCCGCGCGCAAGCTATGCCGGCGGCATTGCGGAGCTGAGCTTCGGTGAGTGGCTCGTGAGCGCGCATACCGCATCGGCCGCGCGCTTTGGGCTGTATACCTGGAGGCCCGGGGCGGCATCCCTCGCGCCCGTACTTGCGGCGAATGGCGTGAACCTGGTCGATCCGGTTCTCGTCGCGCCGCGCGAGCGTCCGCGCCGTCATCCTTCGGCGCTGCATCCGTGGAGCTATGCCAATCTGCTCGCGCTGGATGCGCGTCTTTCGCGGGATGGAGCACTGAAAGGCGTGCCTGCAACGGTGCGCGTGGAGGGACAGGACGCCGCTGGGCACGCGACGGAGCTGGGCACTGCGCCGATTGCGTCCGATGGCTCCTTCTTCGTGCGCGTTCCCGGAGACACTCCGGTTCGCTTTGCCGTGCTTGACGCGCATGGGACGGTGCTGCGCGCGGAGCATGGCTGGTTCTGGGCGCGCAGCGGCGAGCAGCGCATCTGTGTCGGCTGTCATACGGGCCCGGAGCGCGCCGCGGAAAACCGCGTCCCCGCGGTGCTCGATCGCTCCACAACACCCGCGGACTGCACCGGCCGCGTGCAACCATCCGCCAAGGGAGGCCGCTGAGATGCTTCGCCTTCGTTCATTCTGTGCGCTTGTTCTTTTTGCGGTTCTGAGCGCAGCCGCTTTTGCGCAAGACTCATCCGCGCCAGCGGCGCAATCTCCTATCAAGTTCGAGGATGCAACGGCCAAGGCTGGCATCGATTACGTGCACAGCTTCGGTTCGGCGCAGCTCGGCTCTCTGCTGGAAGGCACGGGCGCCGGCTGCGTCTGGTTCGATTACAACAACGACGGTCTTCCCGATCTCTACGTCGTCAACGGCCGCCCGCTCGACGATTCGATGCATCCGCATCCGCTCAAGGTCAAACCGAATCCTCCTCCGCACAATCACCTTTATCGCAACAACGGCGATGGCACATTTACCGACGTGACCGAGCAGGCAGGCCTGGACCCGGATATGTACGGCATCGCGGTAACGGCGGCAGATTACGACAACGACGGCTTCGTCGATCTGCTGGTCACCGGCTTTGGCAAGACGATTCTCTATCACAACGACGGCAACGGGCACTTTACCGATGTGACGGAGAAGGCGGGCATTCATGTCGATGGCTGGGCCATCAGCTCCACATGGCTCGACTACGACAAGGATGGATGCCTCGATCTTTTTGTCGGCCGCTACGTCAAATTCGATCCCAAGTACCACGCCTACTACGCCGCCGACAACTATCCCGGCCCGCTCGACTATGAGGGAGAAACCAACAAGCTCTTCCACAACAACTGCGACGGCACCTTCACCGATGTCTCCGAGAAATCCGGAATCAGCAACTATATAGGCCGCACCATGGGCGTCACCGCCGCGGACTTTGACGGCGACGGCTGGGACGACATCTACGTCGCGAACGATCGCACGGAAAACTTTCTCTTCCGCAACAAGCACGACGGAACCTTCGAGGAAGTCGCGAACGACACCGGCACCGCCTATGGCCAGAACGGCGAATCGACCTCATCCATGGGCCCGGTCTTTGCCGACTTCGATGGGCGCGGCATGCTCGACCTCTGGGTAACGGACGGGCACTACAACCGCATGCTGCATAACACGGGCAAGATGTCCTTTGACGACATCGGCGCCGGCAATGGCGTGTCGCAGGCCAACGCGCAATACGTGAGCTGGGGCACGGGGGTCTACGACTTCGATAACGACGGCATCCTCGATGTGCTCATCTTTCATGGCGGACTCATTCATCTCATTCCGGAGGAGCATACGCTCTTTCGCGGACTTGGCCACGGCCGCTATGAAGACATTTCGCGCGAAGCGGGCGCGGTGCTCAATACGCGCAGCGTGGCACGCGGCGCCTGCTTTGCCGACTACGACAACGATGGCAAAGTCGATGCTTTCCTGGTGAATCTCGGCGCGCGCGGAACGCTTCTCCACAATGTTTCGCAGAACACCGGCCACTGGGTGGCGATCAAGCTGCGGGGAACGAAGAGCAATCGCGACGGCATCGGCGCACGAGTGGAGGTTTTTGCGGGCGATCATCATGAGCTGCAGGAGCGCGTGGCCGCCTCCGGTTATCTTTCGCAGAACGATGGCCGGCTGCACTTCGGCCTCGGCAAGGCGACTGTGATTGACAAGATTACGATCCGCTGGCCCAGCGGCCGTGAGCAGACGCTCGAAAAACAGCCGGTCGACCGCGTGCTGACGGTGGAGGAGCCGAAGTGACGCCGGGGCTCTTCAGCCGGATGCGCGTCGCATGCGTCGCGGGACTCGCGGCGCTGGCCGCACTGTGTTTCGCGATGGCCTTTGCAGGCCACGCGGCACGCGCTGCCGCGCGCACGGGAGAGATTCTGACCTATGCCTCTCCGCTGGAGATGGTTTTCTCGCCCGATGGCAAACGGCTGTATGTGCTGTGTCAGGACAGCAACGAGGTGCGCGTTCTCGATGCCGCAACCTATGCCCAAGTAAAGCGGATTGCCGTAGGCCGCGTTCCGCGCGGTCTCTCGCTCTCGCCAGACGGGAAGCGCATTCTTGTCGCCAACTCCTGGGACGACACGGTTTCGATCATCGACGCGCAGACGCTCGCTGTGACTGCTGTCTGGCCTGTGGGCGCGGAGCCATCGAGTGCCGTCGAGGACCGCGGCGGCAAATATCTTTTTGTTGCGAACCGCATCTCAAGCGACGTTGCCGTACTGGACGCGAAGACAGGGGAAGAGCTGAAGCGCCTTGCGGCGGGCCGGGGCGCAAGCATCATCACGCCCTCGCCCGATGGCGCGCGGCTCTATGTCACGCATGTCTATCCGAACCCAGGGCCGCATCGCACCGCGCCGGAGTCCGAGATCACGGTGATCGATGCTGCCCGCGCCATGGTCATCGATCGCATTCCGCTGCACGGCATTGCGCACAGCTTTCATATTGCCTTCTCGAGCGATGGCCGCGTCGGGGCAGTGGCCGAGCTGCACCCCAAGAATCTGGTTCCGCTCGCGCACCTCGAGCACGGAGGCGCGTTTGCCGATACGGTGATGCTGTTTGGCCCTGACGTGGGACCGAAGCCGGTGGAGGTGCCGCTGGATGAACTGGAGCGCTATGCGGCACGGCCGTTCGGCGTTGCGATTGCGCCGGACAAGTCGCGCCTGTACGTATCCTGCGGCGGGTCGGAGCTGGTTACGGTTATCGATCTGCCGCAGTTGCTCCGGTACATTCATGCGCATGCGGAGCCGTTCGCGGAGGATCTTTCCGCAAGCGCTCACTATGTCATCGCGCGTGTCCCGGTAGGCCATGATCCGCGCGGCGTTCTCTTTGCTCCGAACGGGAAGTCGGTGCTCGTTGCCAATCGGCTGGACGATACGATCAGCGTGATTGACGCGCAGACCAGCCGCCTTGCCGCGACGATTCCGCTGGCCGGGCCGAAGGAGATTTCCGTATTGCGCCATGGCGAGCAGACGTTCTACACGGCGCGCTACTCCTTCCAGGGCCAGATTGGATGCGCCAACTGCCATATCGACTCGACCTTCGACGGCCTGACATGGGACCTGGAGCCGGATGGATTTGGCCGCGACATTGTCGACAACCGCAC
>DASZRQ010000103.1:0-8845 GCA_035549115.1 Occallatibacter sp.
TTCGACCAAGCGCGTGCAGTCATCCAGACCGTAGACTGTGCCTTGCGGCGTTACGCGTTCACAGGTACAAATAGCGCCGCAAGTATACACGCGCATGTGATGGTCGGCACAGGGCGTTGGTTCATCCAGTAGGATGCCGGATCGGAAGGCTGGAAAGCAGGAGGAGCGGGAGCAGCAAATGGCGCGAAGGTGGCCGGAACCGCGGACCAGCCCAAGAGATCAGCAAGAGGTCAGGCCGCGGTCCGGGCAAAGGCGGGTTCCGGCTGCGAGCCGAGGCCCGCGCAGGGGGAGAGCAGGATGCGGTCCAGGCCGACGATGGCCAGGATATCCGCAACGTGGTGGGTGGCGTTGGCCACGTTGAAGCTGTGGCCGGCCTGCTGGGCGCAGCCATAAAGGGAGATGAGCGCAGCGATGCCGGCGGCATCGATGCGCTCGACGCGGGCGAGATCGAGGGTAGTGCTCTGGCTCTCGACGAGGGGCCTGAGCCGCTCGACGAGAACATGCTCCTGGCCGCGGACGATCTCGTGCAGGTCTCCGGGCTCAATGACGAGCATGCTGGAGGGGTGAAGAAGAGTGCTGTTCATAAAAAGCCTCCTTGGACGGCCGTTGTCTCCGGCAAACGCCGGGTTGAGGGGGATCAACGGAGAGAAAGAACTTGCCCCGCCCTGATTCTTGCACCCAGCCTGCCAAAGACCGCAGCCGCGGAATATGCTGAAATCACGAGGGATGCAGCGCTCCCGCGGATCGGTTGTGGCCGGTGGGGTGTCCGGTTTCGTGCTCAGCGTTCGTTCTTGAACACGTTGCAGAAGATTACGCAGAAGGCGGTGCGGAAAGTTCCATGAATTCGTGGGAACCAGTTGCGGGCGGAGGTGCGCTGACGCTGGAGAGGGCTCGTGCCCTGGCCCGCGAGGCTGGCTTCGACGAGGCCGGGCTGGTGGCGCTTCCGCATATCGACGAGGACCGGGATGCCGCCCGGTTTACCGAGTGGATCGGAGCAGGGCACGCGGGCTCAATGCAGTATCTGAAGCGCGCGGGCGAGGATGGAGCTCTGCTGCGGGCGCGGATACATGGGCCATTTCCCTGGGCGCGCTCGGCGATTGTGTGCTTCGCCGTGTACAACGCAGCACAGCCGCGATCGGTCGATCCCACCTCGCCGGATACGGGATGGATTGCGCGCTATGCGTGGTCGAGCCGCGTGGACGAGCGCGGCGCGCGGAGGCCATCCGACTACCACAAGGTGCTGCTGAAGCGGCTGCGCGCCGTGGAGGCGCGGCTGCATGAGGAGTATGGCGGTTTTGAATCGCGGGCCTATGTAGATACCGGGCCGGTGGTGGAGCGCGCACTGGCGACGGCGGCAGGGCTGGGCTGGACAGGCAAGAACACCTGCCTGATCCATCCCAAGCTGGGGTCGTTCGGATTTCTTGCGGTGCTGCTGACCAGCCTCGATGCTCAACTGGAAGGCGGACGGGCGGAGATCCCGGACCGGTGCGGAAGCTGCACGCGCTGCATCGAGGCCTGCCCGACCGATGCGCTGATCGCGCCCTACAAGATGGACGCGACGCGGTGCATCGCCTACCTGACGATTGAGCACAAAGGGGGGATTGCCCCTGAACTGATGGCGGGGATGGGGCGGCAGGTATTCGGTTGCGACATCTGCCAGGATGTGTGTCCGTGGAACCGCAAGGCGCCAATCTCCATGAATCCGGAACTGGAGGCGCGCGGAGAGCTGGTGAATCCGGCGCTGGAGTGGCTGGCGGCGATGGACGAAGCGGAGTTCGAGCGTGTGTTCAATGGCTCGCCGGTGCGCAGAGCGGGGTTTGCCGGGATGCAGCGCAACACGGCCGTTGCCATGGGCAACAGCGGATTGCGGCAGTACGAGCCGCGGCTGCGCGCATGGGCCAACGCGGCAGATAGTGCTCTGCGCGCGGCGGCCCGATGGGCGCTCGAAAAGCTGGAGTTGTCAGAGGGTCCGACCGAAAGCTGAACTTCGGAACCACCAGGTGTGCGGCAAGCCGCACGGGGGAAAATCTCTACGCGACGCGCATCACGTTCGCAGCGCTCAGACCCTTGGGGCCTTGCTGGCACTCGAACTCGACGGACTCGCCTTCGTTGAGGGTCTTGTAGCCCTCTTCCTGAATTGCGGAGAAGTGCACGAAGACATCCTCACCGCTGGAGCGCTGAATGAATCCATAACCCTTTGCACCGTTGAACCACTTCACTACACCCTGTTCCTTCATCTACGATCTCCTTCATTTGTGCGGGGAAAGCAGCGACGGAAGAACTGGCTCCGGGCCTGGGAAGAGCCGGAGGTTGCAGTGCTTTTGGCCAGATACGCCGCGAGCCGCCGAAGCGCCGGTGTGTGCCGAGCGCGGTGGCAGCTCGATAGCCTACCTGAGTTGAAGCTGTGTTCCCCAAAAAGCAGACATCCAAAAATGGCCTAACCTCTTGAAAACTACAGGCGCACCCCTGCGCGCCGTGCTCCAGTTATGGCAGGAAATGCAAGCAGATGCAAGGACAAAATGGTTACTTACCGGACCTGATCCAGGCACAGCGGTCACGTTAGCCGGTGACGAGAGGGGACTATTCTAGGGACAAACGAACTTTGACAGACATGGGCTGACCGGGAAACGGCAGCCGTGTATGTTTTTGAAGAGAAAGGGCCGAAACGGTGGAGGAAGTCTCAAATAGCGGTATAGAGGCGGAGGCTCTGGCGGTGCCGGAAGCGCCGCAGCAGGCAGACCCTGGTGCGCAGCCGGTAACGCAGACCAAGTGGTACCGCCTGCGGCTGGCCTGCGCTTCACTCGTGCGCTACCTGCTGGACAGCGAGGTGCACACCTACGCCTTCAGCGTGGCGGCGAATGCGATCATCTCGTTCATCCCGTTTATCGTGCTGCTCTATACGCTGTCGCGGTCGGTTTTCCATTCCTCGATGATGGTGCGGGTCGTGGGTGAGATGGTGCGCTACTACCTGCCCTCGAATCAAGAGTGGGTGGCGGCGAGCCTGGCCAACGCTGCCGCGCGGCAGGGCGTGCAATGGATTTCACTGGTGATGATTCTCATTTCCTGCACCGGCATCTTTCTGCCGCTGGAGGTGGCGCTGAACCAGGCCTGGGGCGTGACCAAGAGCCGCAATTATCTGCTGAACCAGCTTGTCGCCTTCGGTCTTGCCATCCTGATGGTGCTGCTGGGCATGGGCAGCATTTTTCTGAGCGCGGGCCAGCGGCAGGTGCTGAGCTTTCTCTTCTTCGGCCACACGGACAACTTTGTTTTCAACGGCCTCAGCTACCTGTGGCTGGCGTTGTCCACGGGCGTGGCCGCGATCCTGTTTTTTTTCTCGATCTACTGGCTGCTGCCCAACCGCCGCATTCCGGCCAAGCATGTGCTGCGCACGTCGATCATTACGGGCATCATCTGGCTGCTGGCGAAGAATGTGTTTGTTGCCGTGCTGCCCTACATGGATTTGAAGAACCTGTATGGGCCGTTCTATGTGTCGGTAGGCCTGCTGTTCTGGGCGTATGTTTCGGGACTGATCCTGTTTGCTGGCGCGCAGTTCAGCGTGACGAGGTACGGGAAGAAGAAAGAATAGAGAAGGAGATCCGCGAGCCCATGAAGGCAGTGCATCAGCACTGCCTTTTCCATTTAGTGGAGCTTGAAGGCCTTGACTGCGATGGCATTGGGCTCGCGGCCCGCAGGCAGCATTGTGAAGAGCGAGTGCGAGGCGGTGCGGACGACGGCGACATCTCCTGAGCGCGCATCGACGACAAAGAGCAGATGGCCGGCGGCGGAAAAGGCAAGGGCCGATGGGCCGTCGCCCACATGCACCGCGCCGGTGCGCTTGCCGTCATCGATGGAGTAGATGGTGACCTCCTGCGAGTGCAGGTTACCGACATAAAGCAGGGCGTTGTCTGCGGAGACGATGCCGCGCACCGGGTCCGCGCCCATAATGTATGCGCCGAGAACATCGTCGGTACCGGTAATGACCTCGGAGATGGAATCGCTCTGCGCATTGCTGACGAAGATTTCGCCGCCATCGGGCTTGAGCGCGAGTTGCACGGGCTCATGGCCCACATCGAGCAGCGCCTCAAGGCGGTCCGGCTGCGCTGTGTCGCCGGGGGAGGGTTTGCCAGCGGCATGGGCAAGGCCAATGGCCATGATCTGGTGTCCGCCGGAACAGGCGGCGAAGGCCTTGGACGAGTCGGGCAGGACGACGATGTCGCTGGCGCCAGGGCAGCCGGAGAAGACGGCGCGGACCTGGCGCGTGGCGGGATCGATGAGGCTCACGGAGTCGCCGCGGCGGTTGGCGACAGCCAGGGTCTTGCCATCGGGAGAGACGCGCAGGGCCACGGGCTCCTCGCCTGTGCCGATGACGGCAACTTCACGATGCGCCTTGAGGTCGAGCACGGAAACATTGTTCGAGCCGGAGTTGGCGACGTAGGCCAGGTCATCGTCGGGCGCGAGAGCGATGGCAACCGGCTGGCGGTGTACGGGGATCGTTGCAACCACGGAGTTGTTTTCCGCGTTGATGACGCTCACCGAACCATTTGCGCCCGGCGAGCCGGAGTTAACGACGTAAACCTCGTTGCGTGTGACCGAGGGCGCAACGGCGACCGGGTCCTGGCCGACGGGCAGCTCGCGGTCGAGGCGCACATTGACCACGTCGTAGATGGAGACAGTGTTGCTGCCGCCGTTAGTGACGTAGGCGTACTCGCGATAATTGGCTGGATATTGCGGAAAGTCGTGAGGACGGCATGCGGTGAGCCCGAGCAGGCCAAGGAATGCGAGCGCTTTTACCGGCGCCCACGCACGTATGTGAAGCGGAGTGCGCTTAGCGGGCGTTGGAGGCATGCGTCTCCGCTTGAGTCGTATCGATGTGCAGGCCGCGGGGCAGCTTGCGGTGCACGATGGGGGCGATCTGCTCGATCTCGTCCATCATGTGCGCGAACTGCTCGGGGTAGATGGACTGCGGGCCGTCGCTGAGGGCTTTGTCGGGCTGGTGGTGTACCTCGACGAGGATGCCGTCGCAGCCTGCGGCGACCGAGGCGCGGGCCATGGGCAGCACCTTGTCGCGCTTGCCGGTGGCATGGCTGGGGTCGACGAGGATGGGCAGATGGCTGAGCCGCTGCACAGCAGGAACGATACTGAGATCGAGGGTGTTTCGGGTGTGGTCGGCAAAGGTGCGCACCCCGCGCTCGCAGAGGATGACCTCGTAGTTGCCTTCGCTCAGGATGTACTCGGCGGCCATCAGAAACTCGTCGAGCGTGGCGCTGAGGCCGCGCTTGAGCAGCACAGGCTTGCGCAGGCGGCCGGCGTGCTTGAGCAGCGAGAAATTCTGCATGTTGCGCGCGCCGATCTGGATCACATCCGCCCACTCGGCCACGAGGTCGAGGGTCTGGTTGTCGATGGCCTCGGTGACGATGCGCAGGCCGAAGGCCTCACGGATTTCGGCCATGATCTTCAAGGCATCGAGTCCGAGCCCCTGAAACGCATAGGGCGAAGTGCGCGGCTTGTACGCCCCGCCGCGGAAGAACTGCGCGCCTGCCGCGGCCACCTGTTCGGCAATGGCGAAGGCCTGGTCGTGGTTCTCGATGGAGCAGGGGCCTGCGATGACGGCGAGGTTGCGGCCGCCGATGGCCGCGTCGGTGCCGGGGAAGCGGACGACGGTGTCCTCTTCCTTTACGTCGCGGCTGGCGAGCTTGTACGGCTTGGTAACGCGGATGACATCGGCGACGCCGGAGAGGTCTTCAAAGCAGCCGCTTTCTACCGCGCCTTGGTTGCCGGTGATGCCGATGGCGGTACGCTGTGCGCCGGGCAAAGGGTGAGCGCGGAAGCCAAGATTTTCAATGCGCTGGCAGACGGCCTGGATCTCTTCCGGCGTGGCCTGCGCCTTCATGACGATGAGCATAACGAGCCTCTCAACCTTATAAGTCTACGGTACGCCGCAAAGAATGCGTGTGATGGCGAACGCGGCAGGCTTAGCGCGCGCCGTTGCGGCGCTGGGCAGTGCGGCTCTCCGCGCGCCACTTGAGGCCGAGCCAGGCAAGATAGCCGAGCTGGATGACCCAGGTGACGGTGTAGGCGGCGATCAGAAATTCGTGGTCAAGAACTTTTGCGGGATCCATGCTTCTCCTCGTTGTGGACGAGCATCCTGGCTAAACCTAAACGTTGGCTTCGAGGGCGTCCCTGGCCTCGGCCGCGGCATTCTGCTGGTGCTTGCGCTCGGTGTAGTAGCGCAGGATGAGCACGAAGATGCCCCAGCAGAACCACGCCAGCATGTTCCAGAGCAGGACGCGGGTCATGGACCAGGCCATGCCGGAACCCTCAGCGCCGCCAAAGACCGGCGCGGGATGCTGTGTGCGCCACCAGCGGTTGGACATGTAGACGATGGGCACGTCGAGCGCGCCGAAGATGCCCAGCACGGCGGCCAGCGTCTGCACCTGCGGACCAGCAGCAAAGCGGCGCAGCAGCAGGTAGCTGACGTAGATGAGCCAGAGCACGAGCGTGGTGGTCAGGCGCGCGTCCCATGTCCACCAGATGCCCCAGGCGCGGCGGCCCCAGAGCGGCCCGGTGGTGAGCACCACAGTGCAGAAGACGACGCCGACTTCAGCACCGGCCAGGGCCCAGGCATCGGCCATTTGCGCGCGCTCAGGACTGCTGCGGCGCCACGCCAAATAGCCAACGGAGCCGAGCAGGCTGACCGCAAAAAAGACGAAGGCTACGGAGGCGTTGGGCACGTGGTAGAAGATGATGCGGAAGATCTCGCCCTGCATGGCGTCCGTGGGCGCAACGTACATGGCCTGGTAAAAGCCCCAGATCATGAGCGCGATGGTGAGGAGAGCGTAGATTCCGATAGCGGCTTTTTTCATGGCAAAACCCTGCGGTTGAACTTCATCAGTGTACGTCCGAAAGCGATTTGTTTGCCTCGATCGAAGGTTGCGTGGTTACTCCGCATTGAAAATGACATCGAAGAGCAGCAGGCTGATGGTGGTGAAGATAATGTCGTAGCCGACCAGCAGCTTGATCCAGAGTGTCGGATCACTCTCGCCCGTCAGGATGGACGTGGTGGAGACGACCATGGCCAGCAGCGCGGGCAGAAAGATCGGAAACAGGATCAGCGGCAGCAGCAGCTCGCGGTTGCGGCTGCGGATGGCCAGCGCGGCGAAGAAGGTTCCGTTGGCCACCAGCGCCCACGTGCCAAGAGGCAGCACCAGAGCAAGCTGCCAGGCCTGGCCCTGGATGTTGAGGTTGTACATGACCAGGAAGACGGGCGCGAGCACGATCTGCACGATGGTGACGAAGAGAAAGTTGGCCAGCACCTTGGCGAGGAAAAGCTGCGCGCCGGAGGCGGGGACCATGCGCTGCGCATCCATCACCTGGTGACGGATTTCGCGGGCCCATGCCTGGTTCAGCGCGCTCACGGAGGCGAACATCGTTGCCACGCAGAGTACGCCGCCGGCGATCTGCTGTGCGAAGGTGCCGCGCGGGTCGAAGGCCATGGAGAAGAGCACCACCACGAGCAGCGCGAAGAAGAGCATCGAATTGATGGCGTCTTTGGAGCGCCACTCGATGCGCAGGTCCTTGATGAGATGGGTCCAGAGGGCGGAGTTCATGCGGGATGCGCCTCCGGATGAATGTCTTTCGTCAAATCGGCGGTTCCTACAGGCACATCGAGCGCTGCGGCGGCGCGGAGATAGTCGTCCGGGCTGAGAAGAAGCTGGGTGCCGCGTGCGCCGGCGGAGACGCTGATCGTGTCAAAGAGGATCACGGTTTCGTCGACATAGACCGGAAAGGCTTTCTTTGCGCCGAAGATGGTGACGCCGCCCCGGATGTAGCCGGTGAGGGGCTGTACGTCCTTGAGGGCTACCATCTCGACCTTGCGCGCGCCTGCGGTGCGGGCCAGTTTCTTGAAGTCGAGCTCGGCGTCGCCGGGGATGACAGCGAAGAGAAACTCATGCGGGCCCGCCGTCGTCAGCAGCGTCTTGAAGACCTGCTCCGGCGGCATGCCAACCTTCTTTGCGACGGTGATGGCCGAGAGGTCGTCAGGATCGACCTCGTACTCGCGGAGCTCGAAGGGAATATTCAAAGACTCGAGGAAACGCGCGCCGTTGGTCTTCATAGCGTTGGGTTCCCCGGTGCGAACTCGGCGACTCGCCCGGCCTTGAGGCGCAGCACCCAGTCGGCGATGGGCGCGGCGGACTCACGCTGATGGGTGGTGATGACGATGGTGCGGTTGCTCTGGCGAAAGCCGGCCAGCAGTTCGACCATTTGCTGCACGGACTCAACGTCCATATTGGAGAAAGGCTCGTCGAGCAGAAGCAATTCCGGCTGGGCAAGCAGCACGCGCGCGAGCGAGGTGCGCTGGCGCATGCCCTGTGAGTACTGGCCGAGCATGCGCGGCAGCTTTGGATCGAGACCTACCTGCCGCAGGGCTTCCTCCGGGGCAAGGCAGGCGCGGCCTGGATAGAGGCTGGCGAAGTAGCGGAGATTTTCCTGGGCCGTGAGCTCGTCGTAGAGCATGGGCGCGTGACTCATGTAGCCGATGCGCTCGCGGGCATCGTGGGGATCGAGACCGCCGAAGACCGTGACTTTGCCGTGTGTAGGATGCAGCAGGCCGGCCAGGATGCGCAGCAGCGTCGATTTGCCTGCGCCATTCTCGCCGACCAGCACGTAGCAGCGGCCGGGCTCAAGGTTGGCGGAGACCTGCCGCAAAGCGGCAAAGGAGCCGAAGAGCTTGGAGACCTGGTCGAGCCGGGCGCAGAGGGTCGAGCTTGCGGCCTCCTGTGCGGGCGCGGGCATGGGGCTAGTTGGAGACTGCCGGGTTGGCGGGCGCGGAGACCGATGCCGTGGC
>DASZRQ010000104.1:0-26142 GCA_035549115.1 Occallatibacter sp.
AACAAGAACTACGTCTTCCGCCAGCAGTATCAGTCCACCACCGACCTGCCGGTCTACTTCGACGAGAGCCCGGCGGCCATTCAGCGGCTCTCGCGGGACTTTGCCCGCGCGCTTGTGGCGGACGTGCTGGAAGGCCTGTAAAAGCGCCGTTGCCGCACTGGGCAACCTGTCGAAATCGCGGGCTGGCGGCGCGCAGCCGGGCACGGTATTCTGGAGCCGCATGCGCACATCGGCCATCGTCTTCCCCATCTTCCTGTGCGGAGCCGCCCGTTGAGCGGCGCGCGCTGGGGAGCCGGATTCAGCGCGGTGAGCCGCTTCGTCGCTGAAATCGAAGCCGCCGCCTCCGGGCAGGGCCAGCTCAAACCCGGGTATGTGCTTGCGGGCGACGAGGTCTTTCTCTACGACCGTTGCCGCGCCGCCGTGCTCAAGGCCTTTGTGCCGCCGGACCTCCGGGATTTCTGCCTCTCCGATCTCGATCTCTCGTCCACTTCGATCTTCGAGGTGCTGGACCGCGCGCAGACGCCTTCGCTGATGGCCCCGTTCCAGGTCATCTTTGTGCGCAATGTGCGCTCGCTCTACACGCGCGGCGCAAAAAAAGATGAGTTCGCCGCACTGGACCGCTACTTCAAGTCTCCCAACCCGCAGGCGCTCATCGTTTTCGTTGCCGACTTCATCCGCATTCCCACCGACGCGCGGCGCATGGAGATGGACGACAAGAATCGCTACGAGCGGCTCACGGAAACCCTCGGCGAGCATTGCGGCATGGTGGAGCTGGCTCGCGTGAGTGAAGAAGACGCCATGCGCTGGGCTGTTTCGACCGCGAACGAAGCCAGCGCGCGCCTGGAGCCCGATGCGGCCCGCGAGCTGGTGGACGCGCTGGGAGCGGATATGATGCTCATCGCCTCGGAGCTCGAGAAGCTGCTGCTGTACACGCATGGCCGCGGGCGCATCACGCTGGGCGATGTGGAGACCATGGTGCTTGCCGCCAAGCAGCGCTCGCTGTACGAGCTGACCGATGCCATCAGCGCGCGCAACAGCGCCCGGGCCCTGGCCCTGCTGCAGGGGCTGCTCAACAGCTCCGACGCGGGCGAGGATGCGGCCATCGGCCACCTCTACATGCTGGCCCGCACCTTCCGGCAGATGCTGGTGATCCTGGAAAAGAACGTGCGCGATTCGCGCGCCATCTGGCAGGCGCTCTGGCAGGGGTTCCGCATGCCGCCCTTCGCGGCAGACGACCTGATCCGCCAGGCGCGGCGCTACAAGAGCCGCCGCGAGTTGACCCGCGCCCTGCGCCTGATTGCCCGCGCGGACCTGGAGCTGCGCTCCTCGCCGCCGGACAAGCGTCTGGTACTGGAGCGGCTGGTCTACGACCTCGCTTCGGAGCCGAAGCAGGCCTCTCCGCTCTCATCCATGCAGTTGTCGTTTGAAGTGTAGGCTTGCGGGCTAGTAGATGCCCCGCTCGTTCAGCCATGCGCCGTAAGGCCGGTCCAGCGTCTCCACGTGGTCCACATACCAGCCGCGGAGAAGGTCGAGCAGGGGCTGAAGGTCGGCGTCGCCATCGTGCTGGGTGCGCTCCAGAGCCAGGCGAACCTCGTTCATCAGCCGCTGATGCTCGGTGCGATGCTGCTCCACCTCGGGGTAGCCGTACCGCTCCAGCAGGCTCTCCTCGCAGGAAAAGTGCATTGCGGTAAACTCAACCAGCCGCTCGAGCTGCTGGGAGATGGAAGCCCGGTCGGAACCCTGCAGAAGCTGCGTGCGCAGCTCGTTCACGGTATCCATCAGGATGCCGTGCTGGTCGTCCATTGCCTGGACTCCCACAACGCATGCATGGCTCCAAGCCAGTCCGCTCACAGGTGCGCCTCCGGAGCTTCTATTGTTTCCGTATCGGGGGCGCGGAACAATAACGCTTCCGTGGAGTGCGTCTGTGACCTTTGTTTGATGAAGGACGGGCAACTTTTATTCGAGCACGATCTCCGGCTGCGGCTCGTGGCCTCGGGTTGTCAACAGGATGGCAGCCCCCAAAATCAAGGCTCCGCCGGCCCAGGCATAGGGCCCCAGATGCTCGCCCAGCAGCTTGACGCCGAGGATCGACCCCAGCGCGGGCTCGATGTTCAGGAAGACGCCGGCCCGCGAGGCGGGCACATGGTGGATGCCCCAGTTCCACAGCAGCGTGGTGGTAGCCGTGCAGGCCAGGCCGCTGATGGCGAGCGCCGTCCATGCCGTCGCGCTCACGTGGGTCAGGGGCGGAAGCGGAGTCTTGTGCGTAAGGAAGGGATTGAGCAGGCAAGGCCCGAGAACCGCAACCAGCAGCATGACGGTGCCGGAGAGAATCGTGTACGCCGTCACCACCGGCGGGCTGTGGGTTTGCATCAGCTTCTTGCTGAGCAGAATCCACGCCAGCGCCGTGCAAAGCGAGAGCACCACCAGCAGGTCGCCTTCAAGGGAGGGGCCGCCCTGCCCGGCATGATGGCTGCCGCCGAGCACGATGAGTGCCGCGCCGATCGTTGAGGCAACCAGAGCGCCCCAGCCGAGCATGTCCAGCCGCTCCCCGGCAAAGAGCGCCGCGGCCACGCCCAGCAGCACCGGCATGGACCCCACCATGAGCGAGGCATGACTTACCGTGGTCAGCGCCAGGCCGTGGAACTGGATCAGAAACTGCACCGGGATGCCGAAGAATGCCGAGATCAGCAGGAGCCGGACCTCGCCGCCGGTCAGCCGCACGCGATGGAGCAGCGCCACCGGCAGCATGCCCAGACAGGCGAACAGAAACCGGTACAGCACCATCGACTCCACGTTCATTTCGTTCAGCGCCAGCCGGCCAAAGTAGAACCCCGTACCCCACAGGCATCCGGCCAGGGCGCACGCGCCATAGCCCAGGAACGCGATGCGCCGGCTGGATGGGGTAAGGGAAGTCATGGCTTTCTTTACTCTCGCATACGTGCGAATTCCTGGAGTCTCACTGCCCAAAAAGCCGCGCATCGGCGAGAATGGTTCACGATGGCAATACGGCTCCTGAGATCAGGACTTCGCGGCCGGGCGGCTCTGGGGCTGTTGGGGATGATGCTGGCTCCCTTGTGGCTGCCGGGTGCGCCCGCGGCCGCTCTGCTGCCTGGCAGGCATCACAAGGCGGCAGCCGCGGATGCCGCGCCCGCCGCGCCGGGCATCAAGGCCTCGCAGGCGCCGGCCTTCACCATTCCCGTTGAGCCGCTCGGCTTCGCCGCCCCAGGGCCCTACTACGAGGGCCAGCGCGAGTCTCTTGTCTCGCTCGATTTTCTGGACGAAAACAGGCTGCTGTTTACCTTCCGCACGCCCGGCCTGCTGCGCCGCTCCAGCGAATCTGGCGGCGAACCCCGCCAGATTCGGGCAACGGTGCTTACCCTGCCCGCAGGGGCGCTGGAGACCGAGACTCTGTGGACCCTGCACGGTAACGATCGCTACGTGTGGATGCTGCACGATGGACATTTTCTGTTGCTGGACGGGAACGACCTGAAGCAGGGCGACGCCACGCTCGATCTGAAGCCGCTGCTGCACTTTCCGGGGCCGCTGCTGTGGCTGGAGATGGACCCGGCGCAGCGCTACCTCGTCACCAACTCCCACGAGCCGCCAGACACCAGGCCGCAGCCAGGGCAGGTTCCCAGCCCCGCAACCGCGCAGGCCGAGGTGGATGAGGATGAGCAGGAGGCACACGATGCGGGCCAGCCGCCCATTGTGCTGCGCATTCTGCGCCGGTCCTCCGGCCAGGTGATGCTGGTGAGCCGGGTGCGCACCATCGCCCACGTGCCGATTAACTCCGAGGGCTACCTGGAGACGCTGCGCTCCAACGGCCGCGACTGGCTGCTGAACCTGAACTACTTCACCGGGGGCAGCCACCTGCTGGGCCGCGTCTCCTCCATGTGCGAGCCGCCGATGGCCTTCCTTACTCAGGACGTGGCGCTGGCCAATACCTGCACGGCGCAGGGAGGCCGCGACCTGATCGCCCTGTTCCTTGGCAGCCGACAGCACTGGGATGCGCCGTCGCCGCCAACCCAGGTGTGGCCGCTGCTGGTGCCCGCACCGGGCGGGTTGCGGATCGCGCGGGAGACGCTGACGGTTTCGCATCCAGTGGGCATATACGACCCCCTGAGCTTCGACGATGTGACCGGGCAACTGGTGGAGGTTTTCGACAGCGCGACGGGGGCGCTGACGCTCAAGGCGCCGGCTACTCCAGTGCTGGACGGCGGCGGCAATGTGGCCATTTCGCCCTCGGGCAGGCGGGTGGCGATTCTGAATGCCGGGGCAATTGAGGTGTACGAGCTGCCTGCTCCGCCGCCGATGCCAGCACCGCCCGCGCACTGAGTGCGAAGGGCTTGCACCCGCGTGTAGACTGGTATGCGGGAGATTTTCGGGTTGGCCACGGCGGTTGTACATTATCTGGCTGCGGCAGTTACGGATCGCGGCCGTAAACGCCCCTCGAACGAGGACGCATTCGGCTATTCCGTCGAGGACGGCATCTACCTGGTCTGCGACGGGATGGGTGGCGCGGCGGCGGGTGAGATTGCGAGCTCGCTGGCGGTGGACGAAGTGCTCCACCTGCTGGCCGACCGGAGCAGCAATGGCCATGCACCCATGCCCGAGGCGGTGGAACTGGCCATCTGCGCCGCGAACGAGGCAATCTTCTCCAGGGCTCAGCGGAACCAGCGGCTTAGCGGCATGGGGACGACCCTTGTGGCGCTGACGGTGGAAGAGAACCGCGCCTGGGTGCTGAATGTCGGGGACAGCCGCTGTTACCGCCTGCGCCAGGGCGAGCTGGCGCAACTCACGCTGGATCACTCGCTTGTGGAAGAGCAGGTGCGGCTGGGGCGGATGACGCCGGCCGAGGCCAGGCGCTCGCCGCTCAAGAATGTGATCACGCGGGCGCTGGGAACGCAGTGCAAGGTGACGCCGGACATCTTCGGGCTGGAAGCCGAGCCGGGCGACCTGTATCTGCTGTGCACGGATGGACTTACGCGCGAACTCCCGGACCAGAATATCGCCATCCTGCTGTCGGGCGAGGAACCCCTCGAGGTGCTGTGCGCGCGGCTCGTGGAAGCCGCCAAACGGGCCGGTGGCCACGACAATATCACCTGCCTGCTGGTGCGCGCCCAGGGGTGAACTGCCCTATCTTCTGGGCGATTTTCCTGTAGCTGCAGCGGCATCTATGCTTTTGCAAGCTGCTCCTCCGCATCGCCCCTCCGGTACGAAGGAGTGACGTCCTCCCACACCCGCGAGGGGCCATCGCTAAGCGCATGCTAGGATGCCCGAAGAACTAGCGCACAATCCAGTTTCCTCGCGAATCTCCATGAGCACAAAGCTGATTACGATTCTGACGCCCTGCTACAACGAGGTAGAGAACGTGCGCGAGGCGCACCGGCGGGTGCGCGCGCTGGCCGAGCAGTTGCCTGAGTACCGCATCGACCACCTGTTTGTGGACAATGCCTCGACCGACGGGACGGTTGAGGAACTGCGAGCGATGGCGGCCGAGGATCTGACGGTGAAGGTGATCCTGAATGCGCGGAACTTTGGCGCGGACCGCTCGGGGATGAACGGCTTTCTGCAGGCGCAGGGCGAAGCGGTGGGCAGCATGGCGTGCGACCTGCAGGACCCGCCGGAGCTGTTTGTGGAGATGATCAAGGCGTGGGAACAGGGTTTCCCGATTGTGGCGGCGATCAAAAACTCCAGTGACGAGAACGGAGCGATGTACCGCATCCGCACGGCGTACTACCGGCTGGTGGCGCGGCTCACGAACGTGGAAGTGCTGGAGCACTTCACAGGGTTCGGGCTCTACGACCGCTCGGTGGTGGAGCTGATCCGGACGAACTTCCGTGACCCCTACCCGTATTTTCGCGGGATGATTGCGGAACTGGGGCTGCCGGTGGCGCGGGTGTACTACAACCAGGCGCGGCGGACACGGGGCATTACGAAGAACAATTTTTACGCGCTCTACGACCTGGCAATGCTGGGGATTACGAACCTTTCCAAAGTGCCGCTGCGGCTGGTGATTTTTGCGGGGTTTGTGTGGGCGGGGATCAGCTTTGCGGCGGGCATGTTTTACCTGGTGTACAAGCTGCTGTTCTGGTCGAGCTTTTCCGTGGGATTGGCGCCGGTGGTGCTGGGGCTGTTCTTCCTGGGAGCCGTGCAGTTGATCGCGCTGGGGATCATCGGGGAGTATGTAGGCTCGATCCACACGTTTGTGCTGAACCGGCCGCTGGTTGTCGAGAAGGAACGGATCAATTTTTAGGAATGATCGAGTCAGCCGCATCGGTTTTATCGGCTTTAAATGAATAGTTTTTGTGGCCGAAGAAGTTGTAAATCACGCCGATGCCAGTCATCAGCGCGCCAGCGACGTATGGTGCGGATTTCTGCATGCCAAGCCCATAGTGCAGCACCGCAACAAGGATTGGCAGAAGGACTAGGCTTCCCAATGTTCCCGAACCATAGACCGCGAAACAGCGAATCCATTCCTTCAGATAATTTCCCTTGGTTCTAAAAACGAACCACTTGTACCCGAGAAATGCTACGGTAATGTTAATGGGGCTTGCTAGCAAAATAGCCACAAGGTAGCTCACCGGCATGACCCTTGCCAGAAGCGCCGTAAATGTGGCGAAGGTTGCGTAGCCAAAGAGCGTATTAAAAGACCCGATGATCAGGTAACGGCCGAATTCCGCTGGGGGAATGTGCGATGTGGCTCGCGCCAGCCACGGTATGTCACGGAGATTCCCGATCCATGAATGTCTCTCGGAGGATTGAGCAGCATTGCGGTGCAAATCTCTTTTCATGCCTGCCGCCGCGGTTGCCAAAATCCGGCGAGTTTCCAGAACTCACTAAATAGACGTCGTACAACGTAGAGGGTAAGGAAATACCGCCAAGCATGAAGCACCTCGCATAGCATTTCCTTAATCCACCCGGGTTGCCCCATGCTTGGCAGGAGCACTGTTACTGTCAGGTTTGCGAGCATATTGCGTCTCAAACTTCTTATCGTCCGATCCTTGACTCCATATCGCCGCAGTGCATTTTGTAGGTCGTCAAACAAAGACTCTCCCCAGCGCTGCCAGTCGCGACACGCTGCACTGCGTGTCGTGCTCGCAGCGTGTGTTCGGTAACGGACCAATGGCTGACCAATGCATACGGCGTATTCATGTCTGAGCGCGGCTGCAGCCCAGTTGCCCATGTCACACAGATCGCCATAACGCTTCCCGTGGTAACCGCCAACAGCCAACGCATCTGCGGTTCGCACCATCACGCTGCTGAATCGCGGGCCACGGTTCCCATTCCACAACGCAACGATGAGGGCAGCAGGACTCTCGATCTCCGGGCCACTATCGGTGATCCATTGTGTTTCTCCAGTGGAGTTGATGATCGCGCAGGGACACCAGCAGATTCCGATTTTTTCAGGCAGTATCTTGTTCAATCCATAGATAAGAGGGGTCACTAAGCTTTCAACCGCAGTGGATTCGAGCAGATCATCGTCTGAAAGCATGAGGAAGAATTCACCTGTCGCGTGCCTTAGACATGCATTGAAGTTTCCAGCCATCCCAATATCTGTGGACTGTTGCAAAATCACGAGACGTGGATCGGCAACTTCTCGTAAATACATCAGGGTGTCGTCGGACGAGGCGTTATCCGAAACCAGTACCTCAAGGTCGGCATGAGTTTGGGTGAGCGCGCTTGAGACAGCCATGGCGAGGTAGTGCCGCCGGTTTCTTGTCGGAATCGCGATGGTTACCTTGCTCATTTCGCCATCCAATTGCAAAGCACTTCTGCAAGCGTGCGCACGGGAAAGTGCGCTTTGTGTCCCCACAATTTTTCTGTCCTGAGGCCGGCATTGAGTGGCCGAGGCGCCTTCTGAGCAAGTTCGAGCGTGGGTACTCCTATAATCAGTGATTTATTCAGACCCATGAGTGCGGCCGCTTGCCGCGAGAATTCAAAGCGCGACACGCGCTCTGGTCCGCAAACATGGAAAACGCCGCTGGCATGAGCATTCACCAGCGCAAGCACATTTTTTGCGAGGTCGCGGTTGTAAGTTGGCGTCGAGATTTGATCGAACGGTACGCATATCTTCTGCCCTTTGCGCAATGTATTGCGTAACCTATACAGGAAGTTCCGTTCTCCGGGGTCAGGTCCATAAACAACCGTAGTTCGGATGATCAAAGGGCTCGGGTGCGCGTCGCGCACCGCTTGTTCTCCTTGCCATTTACTCTGGCCGTAAGCGTTGATTGGATTAGCAGGTGCATCTTCCGAGTAAGGCCCATTAACTCCATCGAAGATGTATTCAGTTGAAAAATACACAAAAGGCAAGCTGCGAGTTGCTGCTGCTGCTGCCAAAAAGCCAGGCCCATCGCAGTTGGTTTTCATAGCCAACTGACTCTCCGCTTCGCAACGGTCAACATCAGTCATGCCGCCTACACAGTAAACGGCGTCTAGTTCATGTTGACAAATGAGACCTAGAGAACTTTCGAGCGATAGGGCGGATAGATCGAGCTGCATTGCTCCTGGCATCGCTGCATTGCGTGAAGTTGCGATGCTGGATCCTGAGCCGAGCGCCTCCACGATTTGAGCACCTACTTGCCCCGAGGCACCAACAATCAGGCTGCGCTTGGTAGGCCTCACCTTGCGTGCTCCGTGTAAGTGAATGGACTATCAAAGTCAGCCAATGGTGGAAGGGAAGCATCACGTGCGGAAACAATGGGGCTATTTGTAGGCCAGACCGCTTCAAACGAATTCCACGCCACTCCCACGTCGAGATGAGGTGTATGCTCAGCGGTTACGTGGTAGACAATGATAGCTGGCGCTGTGCGCACGCAGAACCCGTGAGCCACTCCACTGGGGAGGTAGACGCCGTTGCAAGAACCAGCCGAAAGCTCAATGAAGGCGTGCTTTCCGTAAGAAGGGGAACCTTGTCGCAGATCCAAGACCGCGTCTGAAACGCTTCCAGCGATACAGTAAATCAGCTTGGCGTGATTAGCGGGTGGTAGCTGCAGATGCATCCCACGCAGTACATTTTCTCCAGAGACTGTATAAAACACCTCAACGAAGTTAGTCTCTAGTCCCTGCCTTTGAAATGCAGAGCACTGAAATGTCTTCACGAATACTCCACGTTCATCCGGATGTGCAGGGAAGCGAGCCTCCATACAGCCGGGAATACCCGTCTGAATAAGTTGCCAGTTTGCATTTTGACTTCCGATTCTTGTCAGCGTACTCATCGGCTCAACTCCACTCATGTAGAACGACCATCACTTTATCTTGCGCCATTCAGGATTCCTCCAGCAGCTTCACGAACTGTTTCTTCCAATTCATCGCATCGCCTTTGTCTCTTGCCATATTTGCCCGATGGCGGCTACGTGGCGGAGGAAGATGGCGGGCATCTTTTTCCATTTGTAGACCTGGGTGACGCCGGCGGCGCGGAGGCGGTGGGCGACAGGGAACTCGCGGAGGGAGAAGCCGAGGCGGTGGACGCGGGCGACGAACTCCCACCAGAAGCCCTCGCGCATGGCTCCGAGCTGGGGAGCGAGGCGATGGGCGATGGAGCGGCCGATGAGGACGTAGGGGCAGCTTGGGTCGTGGATGGGGACGCGGAAGGCGGCCTGGTAGAGGAAGAAGAAGAAGCGAGAGAAGGCGCGGCGGGTGAGGGTGTCCTGGCGGTGGACACGCCAGCCGATGAGGACGTCCGCGGTGTTGCGGTTCTGCCAGAAGACGGCGAAGTCGGCGGGGTCGCACTGGCCGTCGGAGTCGAGGCAGAGGAGGAAGGGGGCTTCGAGCATCTGCATGCCCTCGCGGACGGCGCGGGAGTAGCCTTTGCGCTCGTCGGAGAGGTTGAGGCGCATGGGGATGTGCGCGGCGAGGTCGCGGAGGACCTGCTTGGAGTTGTCGCGGCTGCCGTCCTCGCAGATGATGAAGCGGGCGCGGGCGATGGGGTCGATGTGCCGGTAGATGCCGCGGATGGTGGCCTCGATGGAGGCGCCTTCGTTGTGGACGGGGAGGAGAATTTCGACTTCGAAGTCGGCGACGGGGGGCATGGGTTAGTCCTCGAGGGGCTTCACGATCATATTCTCAAGGAACTCCTCGCGGGAGAGGAAGGGGAAAAGATCTTCGAGGGGGTTGGAGGTCATGGAGCCGTCGGGGCGCTGGTAGGACTGGAGGCGTGGGGCGCGCATCTCGTCGGGGATGACGCGGACATCGACGAGGACCGGGCCTTCGAGGTCGAGGATGCGGCGGACATCGTCGCGGAGGGTGGATTGAGAGCCGAGGACGACGGCGGGGATGCCGTAGGCAGCGGCGATGCGGGAGAGATTGGGCACGGTGAGGCCGGTGGCGGCGTCGCAGCCGATGCTGGCGCGGCCGAAGTAGCCGGTTTGCGAGGCGCGGATGGAGGCGTAGCCATTGTTATTGAGCACGAAGAAACGGATGGGCAGGCGGAGGCGCGCGGCGGTTTCGAGCTCCTGGATGTTGAACTGGAATCCGCCGTCGCCATCGACGAGGATGGTGCGGCGGCGGCCGCCGGCGATGCTGACGGCGATGGACATGGGCAGGCCGTAGCCCATGGCTCCGAGGCCGGCGGTGTGGTAGATGCGCTGGCCGGTGCGGGTGGGGCAGGCGAGAAGGAAGATCTCGATGCCGGAGCCGGAGCTGCCAGAGACGAGCAGGTCGTCGGGGCGGGTCTCGGTGCCGATGACCTCGGCGAGATGGAAGATGCTGATGGGGCCTTCGGGTTTGCGGTGCTCGGCGGTGACGACGGGGTAACGTGTCTTCCAGGAGGCGCAGCGGGCCAGCCACGCGTCGATGGAGCGGGGACGAAGGCGATCGCGCTGGCGGAGGAGCTCGCGGAGGAAGGCGCGCGCGTCGGCGCAGATGGGCTGATGCAGGTACGGGTGGAGCTTGGCCAGCTCGGCGGGGTCGATGTCGACGGCGGCGCGGTGAGCCTCGCGGGCGAGGTTCTGCGGGGCGTAGCCGGTAATGGCGAAGTCGAGACGGACTCCGACGGCGAGGAGCAGGTCGCAGTTTTGGAGGGCGAAGTTTGCGCCGCGCGCGGCAACGGCTCCGGGACGGCCGACGTAGGTGGGGTTGTCGCTGGGCACGAGATCGGCAGCGCACCAGGTGGCCACGGTGGGAATCCCGAGAAGGGTGCGAAGCTCGGCGAACTCGGCCTCGGCGCGGGCGAGGCGGATGCCGTTGCCGGCGAAGAGCAGTGGGCGCTCGGCGGCGTTGAGCGTGTCGATGAGGCGAGAAACTTCCGCGGCGAGGTCGGATGCGCCGGGCACAGGCGGGAGCTCGGCTGGGTCGAAGCTGCGCAGGGTGGCGGGATCGGCGATCTGCGCGGCCTGCACGTCGAGAGGAATATCGATCCAGACGGGGCCGGGGCGGCCGTTCAGGGCGAGGTAGACGGCCTTCTCGAGGTGGTAACGAATCTTGGCGGGGTCGAGCACGGTGACGGCGTATTTGGTGATGGGCGCGACGATGGAGACGATGTCGATCTCCTGCACGCCGAGCTGGCGCATGCCGAGCGGCTTGCCGGAGACGTCAAACATGCGGTCAGGCCGCTTGACCTGGCCGGAGATGAAGAGAGTCGGCGTAGAGTCGAGCCACGCGCCGGCGACGCCGGTGACGGCGTTGGTGCCGCCGGGACCGGTGGTGACCATGCAGACGCCGAGGCCGTTGACGGCCTTGGCGTAGGACTCGGCGCACATGGCGCTGGCCTGCTCATGGCTGTTGCAGATGGATTCGATGCGCGGCTCCGCGCCGAGCGATTGATTGAGATGCATGGCGCCGCCTCCGGTGACGACGAAGACGTGCTGGACACCCTGATCGGCAACAAACTGCACAATGTAATCGGAGAGCTTCATCGTTATTGACTCTATCTGAACCGCGGGTCAGCCGCGGCTGAATGCTTCTTCGGCAGTCAGGCCGCGTGCATGGAGCAAGGCCTCCACCAGATCGCGTGCCGCGCCATGGCCGCCTGAGCGTTGCGCAACAAACTGCACAGAAGCAAGCACGTCCGCAGCAGCGTCTGCAGGCGCAGCGGAGAGTCCGGCAACGCGCAGCGCGGGCAGGTCGTTCACATCGTCTCCCATAAAGCCGACCTGCTCGATGGCAATGTCCGCGAAGGCTGCGAATGCCTGCAGGGCCGCAGCCTTGTCGCGGGTGCCTTTGACAACGAAGGCAATGGAAAGCTTGGCAGCGAGACGGTCGATGAGCGGAGTGTCTTCACCGGAGATGAGGCCGAGCATGAGGCCCGCGCGGCGCGCCAGCGAGAGGCCCATGATGTCGGCGAAGCCGAAACGCTTGAACTCAGCGCCTTCCAGTCCCCACCAGACGCCGCCGTCGGTGAGCACGCCATCGACATCAAACGCGAGCGCGCGGATACCAGCCATCACGGCTGTATTGGTCTGGTCCGTGCGCATAGATGGCTAGACGGCGGCTCCGACGCGGCGCAGCTTTTTGATGATAGGAAACTCACGCTCGTAGACGCGCTTGATGCCGTCGCCCTTGGATTGCTCCCAGAGGCGAATGTCGCGGACGAGGCGGGTGATGCCGTTGGGCTCAAGGGAAGCAGCCTGATCGGAGCCCCAGCTTGCGCGGTCGAGGGTGATGTGGCGCTCCACGCAGCATGCGCCGAGCGCAGCGGCGCAGACGCTGGTGGGAATGCCGGTCTCGTGGCCGGAGTAGCCGATGGGCACGCTGTAACGCGCGGCCATGGTGGGAATGGCGCGCAGGTTTAATTCATCGTAGTTGGCCGGATAAGTGCTGGTGGCATGCATCAGGATGAGGTCGCGCTTGCCGAGGACTTCGACCGCGTGATCGATCTCGGCATAGGTGCTCATGCCGGTGGAGAGGATGACAGGCTTGCCGGTTTTACGGATGTAACGCAGCAAATGGTCATCGGTGAGCGAGGCGGACGCGATTTTGTAGAGAGGCGTGTTGAACTGCTCCATGAAATCGACAGAGCCTTCATCCCACGGCGAGGCGAACCAGCGCATTTTGACGGAGCGGCAGAAGGCGTCGATCTCTTCGTACTCTTCCTGGCCGAATTCGAGACCAAACTTGAGATCGCCATTGGTCGGGCCAAAGGGATTTTCGCGTGGTTTGGCCAGCTCTTCCTGCGTGTAGACGACTTCAACCGTGCGCTTCTGGAATTTGACGGCGTCGCAGCCGGCGGCGACGGCAACGCTGATGAGGCGCTTGGCGAGATCGATGTCGCCGTTGTGGTTGATGCCGATCTCCGCGACGATGAAACAGGGCTGATCGTCGCCGATGAGCCTGTCGCCAATCTGAACGGTGCTCACGGTATCCTGCTCTCTGGCTGCGCGCTGCGATGAGCATGCAGCCAAGCCTATGTAAGCGGCATGATAGCAGTTTTACAGAGCGCTAAGGCGTGCCATATCGAGCCGGAGGTTACTGAAGATAGGCCACCTGCGCGGTTGCGGAGCGGGCGGAGCCTGGGCGTGGAGAGCACGGTTTATGCTGGGGGGCGTGAAGCCCTTGCCGGTAGAAGATCTAGAGCATGTGCTGCGTTATACCGCGCCTCTATGGGAACGGACTCGGGGGCGGCGCATCTTTCTGGCAGGCGGGACGGGGTTCTTTGGCGCGTGGCTGGTGGAGAGCTTTGCGCATTGCAATCGCTCGCTGGGGCTGGGGGCGCGGATGACGGTGCTGAGCCGCGCGCCGGAGCGGTTTCTGGAGCGCATGCCGCACCTGAAGGGCGAGAGCGCACTGGAGTTCGCGCAAGGAGATGTGCGGGCGTTCGCGTTTCCTGAAGGCGGGTTCGATTTTGTTGTGCATGGCGCGACCTCGACGAGCCTGGATGCGGCACGGCGGCCGGAGGAGCTGCGGAGCGTGCTGGTGGATGGCACAGCGCGGATGATCGCCTTTGCGCGGCAGTGCGGGGCGAAGGCCTTTCTGCTGACAAGTTCCGGCGCGGTGTATGGGCGGCAGCCGGTGGAGGTTGCGGAGATTCCCGAGGAGTATGACGACGGGCCTGTATGGAACAACGCGGACGATGTGTACGCGGAGGGCAAGCGCGCGAGCGAGCGGATGTGCGCGGAGTTTGCGCGCGAGACGGGCGTGCAGTGTGTGCTGGCTCGGTGCTTCGCGTTTGTGGGTCCGCATCTGCCGCTCAACCAGCACTTCGCGATCGGCAATTTTATCGGGGACGCGCTGGCGGGACGCGACATTGTGGTGAAGGGCGATGGGAGGCCTGCGCGGTCGTATCTGTATGCTGCCGATCTTGCGGTGTGGCTGTGGACGATGCTGCTGCGCGCTGCGGAGACGCCGGGAAATCCGGCGGTCTATAACGTGGGATCGGCAAAGGCTGTGAGCATTGGCGCGCTGGCGGAGACGGTGCGCGATGAGCTGAATCCGCGCATCGAAGTGCGGATCGAAGGCGATGGTTCGATTGGGGTCAGCCGGTCGCGGTATGTGCCGGATGTGCGGAAGGCGGAGAAGGAACTCGGGCTGAGGGCGTGGATCGAACTGAGCGAGGCGATCCGGCGCACGGCAGCGTGGCACGGCTGAGCGCTAGCGCGCGGCGTTGAGGACGGGCATGGGCTCGGCTTTCGGATTGGCGATGAAGTCGAGGATGGTTTTGGTGACGAAGTCGAGCATGGGCTGAGTGAGGCCGGGATACGCGCCGAGCCAGAAGACATTGTTCATCACATAGTCGGAGTTGGGCAGGGTGCCGATGACGCGGAAGGTGCGGCCTTCATACGCGGGCTGGCGCAGCAGATTGCCGCCGAAGAGCAGGCGCGTGGCAATTTTATTGGCTTCAAGTGCGGCGACGAGTGCGGCGCGGGTGAAGGGCGCGCCGGGGTGCACGCCGATGGGGAAGCCGAACCACGCAGGATCGCAGTGAGGCGTGGCCTCAGGGAGCAGAAGGAATTGCCGAACCGGCTGCAGGGCCTCCGCTAGGTAGCGCACGTTAGCCTTGCGCTGCGCGATGAACTGCGGGAGCTTTTCGATCTGCGAGGCGCCGAGGGCGGCCTGCAGGTCGGTGGTCTTGAGGTTGTAGCCGATGTGAGAGTACGTGTACTTGTGGTCGTAGCCGCAGGGCAGGGAGCCGAGCTGCCAGTCGAAGCGCCTGCCGCAGGTGTTCTCCTTGCCGGGATCGCACCAGCAGTCGCGGCCCCAGTCGCGGAAAGACTCAACGAGGATTTTGAGGTCGGGGCGATTGGTGAGTACAGCGCCGCCCTCGCCCATGGTGATGTGGTGGGCGGGATAGAAGCTGATGGTGGCCAGGTGGCCAAAGGAGCCGACGGGCCGGCCGCGCCAGGTGGTGCCGAGCGCATCGCAGCAATCTTCGATGAGCCAGAGGTTGTGCTTCTCGACGAAGGCGGTGACGGCATCGAGATCGAAGGCGTTGCCGAGGGTGTGCGCGATCATGACGGCTCTGGTGCGCGGGCTGAGCGCGGCCTCGAGCTGAGAGACATCGATTTCGTAGCCGGGAACAGCCACATCGATGAAGACTGGGACGAGGCCGTTCTGAAAGATGGGATTGACCGTGGTGGGGAAACCGGCGGCCACGGTGATGACCTCATCGCCGGGCTGGATGCGGCGGTCGCCGAGTTTGGGCGATGTGAGCGCGGTGAGCGCGAGCAGGTTGGCGGAGGAGCCGGAGTTGACGAGCGATGCGCTGCGAACGCCAATGAAGCGCGCGAGTTTGCGCTCGAACTCAGCGGCGAAACGGCCGGTGGTGAACCAGCCGTCGAGGGCGGCCTCGATGACGCTGCTCATGTCGGCCGAGTCCAGCACCTTGCCGGAGATGGGCACGGACGAGACGCCGGGCACGAAGGGCTGCGCGGCGAAGGCCTCGCTGAAGAACTCGCCCGTGAGCGCCAGGATCTGCTGGCGCAGTTGTTCGGCTTTCTCGCTCATGGTCTGCTCACGTGCACAGGATAGCGGACGGCGCGCGGGTGAGAGTACGGTAATTGCGAGGGAACACGGGACGGCGAAAACCGGAGTAATCAGGCGGGCGCGGGATATGCTGGGCAGGATACGGCTGCGCTGTCAGACTGAGAGCAGCAAGGACTTGTGATGAAAGCAGTGATTCTGGCGGGCGGGCTGGGCACGCGGCTGAGCGAAGAGACCGGCACGCGCCCCAAGCCCATGGTGGAGATCGGCGGCCGTCCGATTCTGTGGCACATTCTCAAGCTCTATTCGCAGCATGGGGTCAACGACTTTATTGTCTGCTGCGGCTACAAGGGCTACCTGATCAAGGAGTATTTCGCCAACTACTTTCTGCACATGTCCGATGTGACCTTCGACATGAAGGAGAACCGGATGCAGGTGCAGCAGAGTGTGGCTGAGCCGTGGCAGGTGACGCTGGTGGACACGGGCGAGACCACGGGCACGGGCGGACGCATGCGCCGCATTGCGCGGTATCTCGAAGGCGAGACCGCGTTCTGCATGACCTATGGCGACGGCGTGAGCGACCTGGACATTACGGCGACGATCGCATTCCACAAAAAGCACGGCAAGAAGGTGACGGTGACGGCGGTGCAGCCGGCGGCGCGCTTCGGCGGACTCGATATGCAAGGCAGCACGATTACCGCGTTCATGGAGAAGCCTGCCGGCGAGGGTGGATGGATCAACGGCGGATTTTTTGTGCTGTCGCCCAGCGTGCTGAATGAGATTACGGACGAGTCTACGATGTTCGAGCAGGGGCCGATGCAGCGGCTGACGGCGCAGGGCGAGGTGCAGGCGTATCTTCACCGCGGCTTCTGGCAACCCATGGACACGCTGCGCGAGAAGCAGAAGCTCGAGGAGCTGTGGGTCAGCGGGAGGGCGCCTTGGAAGACGTGGTGAGCTTCTGGCGCGGCCGCAGGGTTTTTCTCACAGGGCATACCGGATTCAAGGGTGGATGGCTTGCGCTGTGGCTGGCGCAGCGCGGTGCGCGGGTGCGCGGCTTTGCGCTGGAGCCGGATACCGAGCCGAATCTGTTCACGGTGGCATCTGTCGGCGCGGCGGTGGAGGATGTGCGCGGAGACGTGCGCGATTACGCTGCGCTCGAGAAGGCGCTGACCGCATTCGAGCCGGAGGTGGTGTTTCACCTGGCCGCGCAGCCGCTGGTGCGGCGCTCGTATGCGGAGCCGCTGGCGACCTTCGCGGCCAACGCGATGGGCACGGTGCATCTTCTGGAGGCGGTGCGCAAAGCGCCAGGCGTGCGCGCAGTGGTGTGCGTGACGACGGACAAGGTGTATCGCAACCATGGCGGCGATGCGCCGTATGGTGAGGACGATGCGCTGGGCGGGCATGACGCCTATGCCGCGAGCAAGGCGTGCGCGGAGATGGCGGCTGCGGCGTACCGCGACTCGTTTTTTGCGCCGGAGCAGGGAACTGCGCTGGCCACGGCGCGCGCCGGCAATGTGATTGGAGGCGGCGACTGGTCGAAGGACCGTCTGATTCCGGATTTGATACGCGGCTTTGAGGCGCAGGAGCCGGTCAGGATTCGCAGGCCGAAGGCGATTCGTCCGTGGCAGCATGTGCTGGAGCCGCTGAGCGGGTACATGTTGCTGGCCGAGCGGCTGATGAAGGAGCCGCGCCGGTTTGCGACGGCTTTCAATTTTGGTCCGGCGGAGGAGGATGCGTGGCCGGTGGAGCGCATTGCGGATGCGATGGCGGCGATGTGGGGCGCGGGCGCGGCGTGGACGAATGACGAGCGCGAACATGTGCACGAGGATCACGCGTTGCGCCTGGATATAAGCCGCGCGCGGCGGGAACTGGGATGGGAGCCGCGGCTGCGCATCGAGCAGGCGCTCGAGTGGACGATGAACTGGTATCGCGCGGCGCGGCGGGGCGAAGAGATGCAGCGCGCTACGCTGGAGCAGATTGCGGCCTATGAGCGGCTGGCGCAGGGAAGCGCATGAGGAGACTGTGCTCTTGCCCGCGAGGCATTGAGTCCTAGCATGTCGATCACGACACAACAGATTGTGGAGTCTCTGGCCGCGGTGCTGGGGTTTGTGCCGGTTGCGGTATGCCCCGGCTACGTGGCCGCGTGGCTGACGAATCTCTATGGATTTCGCGGCCGTTCGCTCGTGGAGCGCGCTTTCTGGAGCGTGCCGCTCTCGTTTGCGATTGCGCCCATCGGCGCGGTGCTGGTGGGGCGATTTACATCGCTGAATGTGGCTGTTGCCTGCTCCATACTGTGTGTTCTAGGCTGTGTGATTCTTCTAGCACGAGAATTCCTACAAAATCGCCGCTCCAGACACCCGTGGAACATTGGCTTTCATCCTCGTGGCATGACGGCGTTGACGATCGCAGTTCTCTGGGTGGTAACTGTACTGCTTCTTCTTGTAGACATCAAGGTTGGTGCGAATGTCTATATGAGTCTTGCCATCTTCGATCACAGTATGCGTGTGGCATGGACTCAGAGCGTACTTTATTCCGGGATCCCTCCGGCTAACCCGCTCTATATGTTCAAGCATTCTGCCCCGATGCGTTATTACTACTTCTGGTATGTGCTGTGCGCCACTGTTGCACATATGACAAGCCTACCCGCGCGTGCGGTAATGAATGCAAGCTGCGTGTGGGCGGGTTTTCTACTGGCGGCGCTCCTGGGTCTTTATCTCAAGCATTTTCTGGTGATCGGAGCTCGATTACGTCAACAGTTCCTTATTGCCATGGGCCTTCTTTGTGTAACCGGTCTTGGCATTTGCGTTAACCTTGTTGATTTTCTTTATTTTCATGAACCGCTCCCCGGATATCTTGAAGCTTGGAAGGAAGGACAGATTTCGAGCTGGCTGGATTCCCTGATCTGGGTACCTCATCATCTGGCCAGTATGGCGTGTGCCATGCTCGGGTTACTCCTAGCCTGGATTATTCAGAGTGAGACTGCGTCGACGCGTAGAGCCAGCCTCGTATTCATTTCAATGGCATTCGCCAGTTCTTTGGGACTTTCTGTCTATGTGGCATTTGCATTTTTTCTGGTAATGATCGCCTGGTCACTCTGGCAGGTTGTGTTTGAGCGTTCCTGGCGAGTACCTGGCGTCCTTGCTATTAGTGGGGCAGGTGCCGCAGTTCTGCTGGCCCCATTTCTATGGGGGTTGACACATTCCGTTTCGAATGTACAGGGTCCATCCGTTTTTGAATTAGATGTCCGCGAAATGGTGCCTCCTGCCGCTTTGCTTACTACGCCCTTTTTTCGTTCTCTGGATATTGCTGCGCCAACCTTTGCGCGGAATTTAGCCAAGGCGATTTTGCTGTTGCCAGGCTATGCTGTCGAGCTCGGCTTTTACTCTATTGTGCTATCGATTCAACTGATCGCTCCCTGGCGGTCTCGCGGTACTCTAACTCGTGCTCAGCGGGCACTCGTCTTTATCTCAGTGGCAACCTTGATTTTGATATCCTTTGTTCGCTCAGGTGTGATTGACAGTAACGATTTCGGCTGGCGAGCTGCGCTGCTCCTGCAGTTTTCACTTGCACTGCTTGCTTCCGAGCTTCTCTGCAGTTGGAGTTTTGCCGATCGCAGAGAATCAGCGTCGAAGTGGATACATGATTTGCCAGGCAAGACGCCATCTGCAGTTCGCTCCCTGGCTTCTTTCGCGCTTGTGATCGGAATACTCACGACCGTCTATCAAATGCTCATGATTCGCTTTACGATCCCATTTCGTGAAGCGCAGTTGAGCACTATCCATGATCCAACCGCGGGAAGGCTTGTTCATAAGGCGTACATCTCATTGCGTGGTTATGCCGCACTGGATTCAGTAATTCCACATTGGTCTGTGGTGCAATACAATCCATGGATGCCAGATCTGCTCTGGCTAAATGTCGATTGGTTAGCAGTCAAACATCAGTCTGCCGTGGATATGGACCAGGCCCCCTGTGGTTCTGAATTTGGTGGCGATCCTGCGGGTTGCGTACCGATGGCGGCGGCGATTGATGCGCTGTATCGCGGTGCGACGGCCGCGCAGGCGCGGGCGACTTGCAGGCAGATCGGGATTGAGTATCTGGTGGCGCGCATCTACGACCCTGCGTGGAAGCAGGCGGAGAGCTGGGTGTGGACGTTGCGGCCGGTGGTGGCTCAGCCGGAGTTTCGCGCCTTGGATTGCCGGTGAAATCCGTCCAGCAAACTCGTCAGGTATGTGGCGGAGAAGAGAATCTGCGCCGCGGAATGGTCTACAGCGCCTGCAGGACGCCGGTGGAGTAGTAGGCGTTATTCCATTGCGGCGCTGCCTGGATCGGGTCATTGCCCTCGGCTGTTGCAATCGTCTTTCCCTTGCGCATGAGGACGAACTTCGGCGTGGTTCCCGCGAAGAATGGGGTCTCCGTGTCCGCGCTGCCGGCGTGGAGATGAAGGAGCGTCTCATGATTGCCCATGTCAATGCGCAGGTCCGCGGGCGCGGTGAGATTGGCGGTGATGTAGATTTTGTCCGCAACGGGGCCGTACTTATGCGCGATGGGCGGTTTGCCCGCGTCGATCGCGATTGGCTGCGTGCGATAGAAGAAATAGACGGCGTCGCGCGTAATGGCAGGCTCGACGCCGGTCTTGTACCACTGGATGAAGAACGGCAGCAGGGCCGCCGCTCCGGCATGCGGGTGAAAGTAGCCGCGCAGGCCGAGCGGAACGCCGGAGGAGTCGAGGAAGTTTGCGCCGGGATATCGATTGGGGTCGTCGATGGGACTGACGTAGGTTCCCTCGATGAAGTCGTTCCACGTAATAATCTCCACCCAATCGGGATGACTTACGCGAATGGCATTCATCCACATCGCGCGCATTCCGGCAGCGCCGCTGTACTCGTAGTAGCGGTTTGCGTTGGAGCCCCAGAACTGGAGGCAAACCGGCGCCATGAAGAGCTTGCCAGCTTTGTGCACCACCTTGGCGTAGTGCCGCATGGAAGGAAGCTGATCGAGGGGGCCGCGCGAGCCGGGCACACCGGCGATGCCCCAGTAAAACGAGCCGTCGATCGTCGAATGCCAGGCGTCGAAGCCCTGCTGAATCGCGTGCTTCGAGGGCAGCTCACCACCCCAGAAGAAGGCGGGAACAAGAAAGATGGGAAGGCGAGCGTTTGACGGCGCGGCTGAGGCGGCGGACAGCGCGGAAGGCTCGACATGCGTGGACGGATTCGCGCCGCTTTCAAGGTCTGCGCGAATCTTCTTCCAGGCATCGATGCCGAGCTTGTCTCCCGCGAAGGTGGTGAGAACCGCGCGGCCGCGGTAGTGGAAGTATTCGCCGGCATAGCGGGGATTTCCCGCGAAGCGGCGCATCATGTCTTCGAGATCGTCGATCCCGTTGCCGCAGCAAAGATCGGCGGAGAACATCAGCCGGAAGCCGCTGTGCAGGCGATGGGCCGCCTCGAACATCTGCGCCGCATAGCGGATGTAGTAAGTCTGCCTGAGCCAGCCACCCGCATTGAGCGCAAAGCCATTGATCCCCATGGCCTGCGCCTGCTGAATCTCACGTTCATAGGCGGCGATCTTTTTCTCCTGCGTGGGATCGTCGTCCGCGGCGTAGTCCTGATTGGTCAGCATATAATGCGCAAAGACGAGCCGTTGAGCATAGCAACGCGATAGCGCCCCCGACCCACAGCCCAGCACGAGAACAGCAAGGGCCAGCAAACGGAGCGCGTGCAGAGATGGCTTTCTATGCGACATGCGAACCTCCGCGGCGTTTCAGGCCGTGCCCTTGCGGACTAAGTTTTGCGCGGCTATTGGAGAGACACCGTTTCTCCATTGCCGGTGTCAGGAACCATGAACACAACACTGTTTGGCCTCTGCTCCAGCTTAGCCGCAGCGGGCCGGCCATTCAGCAGAATGGTGCTGCTGTGCGGCTTCCAGCCGTAGACTTCGACGCGAATGTCTTTCCACCAGGGGACATAAGTTCCCTCATGCCGGGAGATTTCGAGCCGCAGTCCATCTTCATCCACGGTGCAGGCGAAGGTCATTCGCAGGCTGCCGCCGTTGCGGTAGGCGAGGCTCCGGCCATCGTCTGTATACAGGCTTCCGGTGCAGTCGTCTCCGGTGTAGACGCGCAGCGTGAGCGGTCCCTTGGGCTGCTCATCGGTGCTCTGCACAAGAGGCTGAAGCGGCACGATGCTTCCGCCGCGCACATAGACAGGGAGCTTTTCAAGGGCAGGCGTTACCCGCACCGACAGAGGCACCAGTTGCGCGACATCGGGCGGCGCATTCGGGCTTGCAGGGGATGCGGGCGCGGCTGCAACCCGCAGGCCGGTCCAGTAGTCGTACCACTCGGCAGTGGGGAACTCGACGGTGTAGGCATCGGGAGCCTCGGGGTAGGGCGCGGGGGCGATGAGGAGATCGTGGCCCAGCAGGAACTCGGCATCGGCTCCGGGATCGAGATCGATGGCATGCCTGTCCTTTGCGGCGTCAGGATAATCGAGGAAGAGCGGGCGCTCCATTGGTATTCCGGTTTGCGCGCTCTCCTCTGCCTGGGTATAGAGATAGGGCAGGAGACGATAGCGCTCCTCGATGTACCTGCGGCGAATGTCTTCCTGCTCGGGCCCGCCAATCCAGGGCTCCTGGTCTCCGGTTCCCAGCTCGGAGTGGTCGCGATCGATGGGCTGAAATGCGCCGATTTCAATCCACTTGGTGAGCAGTTGCGGAGTTGCCGTTCCGGCAAAGCCTCCCACATCCGCACCGGCAAAAGAAAATCCGCTGAGGCCGAGATTCTTCAACATCGGCGTCGTCATGCGCAGATGATTCCATGTGCTGCTGTTGTCGCCGGTCCAGGTGGCGGCATAGCGCTGGCCTCCGGCGAAGGATGCGCGCGTGAGAACGAAGGGCCGCAGATTGGGCTCGAGAGCGAGCAGGCCGTCATGAGTGGCGCGCGAGTTTTCCATGCCATAGACATTGTGGATCTCGGCATGGCTCGCATTGCGCGGCGCAAAGCCGGGCTCGTCGATGCGATGCACCACATCGAGCGGCATGGTGCCCTGCGGACCATTGAAGACCGAGGGCTCATTCATGTCGTTCCAGAAACCATCGAAGCCGAGTTGGGCAAAAGGCTTGTACAGAGTGCCCCACCATGCGCGCGTTGCCGCCTGGGTAAAGTCAGGAAAAACGCTGGGGCCGGGCCACACGGAGCCGATATACACGCTGCCATCGGGATTGTGGACGAAGCGGTCGGATGCGGTTCCGCTGCTGAATGGCAGATAGTTTTGTCCGGCGGCCTTTGCGATGTGCAGGTCGGTGATGGCCACCACATGAAAGTGCATCGCGTGCAGCTTCTGGAGCACCGCGCTCATGTCCGGAAATGTTTGTGGGTCGATGGTGAAGGAACGATTTTTATCTTGAAAGCCGATATCAAGGTAAAGTGCGTCCGCGGGAATTTTGTCGGCGCGCAGGCGCGAGGCGACTTCGAGGAGGCGCTGCTCCGGCGTGTAGGTGTAGCGCGATTGCTGAAAGCCAAATGCCCAGCGCGGCGGCAACGGAGGCTTGCCGGTGAGCCACGCATAGGTTTCCACCACCTGGCGCGGTGAGGGACCGATGAAGAAGTAGTAATCGAGCGGCCCGTTCACGGCGCCGAAGGAGTATGCGTCCGGCGATTCCTTGCCGAAGTCGAAGCTGCTGCGCCAGGTGTTATCGAGCAGCGTGCCTGTGGCGCTGCCGGCGCGGAATGCGAGAAAGAACGGGATGCTCTTATAGATGGGATCGGTCGATTCCTGAAACCTGTACGCATCCGTATTCCAGAGAGTGAAGGCATGATTGCGCCGGTCGAACCCGCCGGTTTTGTCGCCGAGCCCGAAGTAGTGCTCGTCGGCCGGCATCACCTTGCTGACGCGAAAGCTTGTGCCGGTATACGTGACCGGCAGAGCATCCTGTTCCACGATTTCGCCGGCTGAGTTGCGGATCGTGAGCATTCCACCGGCGCGGCTGACCTCGACGCGCAGCGCACGGGTGTGAAAGCCCACAAAGCCCGGCTGCACATCGGGAACGGCGGCAACCGAGGAGTGGCGCGCTTCGGGAAGAACCGCCCACGAGGCATCCTCAGGCAGAGTCTGGCTGGCGGAGACACGGATGCGAATGACCGTGTCGCGGAGAGCGGTGATGCGCATCCGCATCTTTCCGCAGTCCAGGTCGATTCCGTCGGGAAGACTCGCAAAGGACGTGACGCTGGAAAAGGCGGTGGGAGCGGGCGGTGGAACCTGCGACGCCCTGCCTTGAAGACTGAGTGCACATAGAGCAGCCGCGCACAAGACAATGAATCCGCGCGGGTGAACAGACCGTGCACGCATCGGTTTCCTCCAAAAATGAAATGAAAAATGCAGACAGAAATGCCGCGCATGCGCCGCAGTGTGCGCCTGGGGCATGCCGAAGCGCCACGGCGATGGTGCGTGCCGTGGCGCAGGCAGGAATCAGAATTCGAACTTCAGAGAGACCTCTGAAAGCCGGCGTCCGAGCTTCTGGGGCGCCGAGCCGAATCCTTCGGAGGGGTTATATGCGGCAGTCGCCGGCGAGCCGGTGGGCGAGGTATCGCTCAACTGCAGCGTCGTCTGCGACGCGTATCCGGTGCCGAAGCTGTTCAGCGCATGGTTGATGAAGTTGAACGCGGCATAGCGCAGGCGCAGGCGGCGTTTTTCGCCCAGGTTGAAGCTCTTGTCGATGCTCAGGTCCGTATTGAAGAAGGCGGGACCGTGCGCATAGGGCTCGATGTACTGGCCGTTCGTTCCCAGGTTCGGGAGAGCGAAGCACTCGGGGTTGAGGTACTGATGAGAGGCTCGATGCGAGCGCGGATCGCAGGTCAGCACGGGCTGCAGGTTCACGTCCGGCGTTCCGAGGATGGCCTGCGACGAGACGGGATATGCGGTGGCTCCCTGCCCGATGTTGCCCTGCAGATAATAGCCGGGAGAAGCACTGACTCCCGTCTGCATGTTCGGCCCGCTCTGGATGTTCGTGATTCCGGAAATCAACCAGCCGTTGATCACGCCGCCCAGCAGGCGCGCATGCGTAAACTCGCCCGTCTGGTAGGAGTAGCTCAGGTTGAGCACCTGGGTACGGTCGAAGTTCATCGGCCCGTAGTTGGAGGCGATGTTGAAGGGGTCGATGCCCGCTGTCCAGTTGAAGTCGGCAGACGAGCCCAGAATGCCAAGAGCCTTGGAGAAGGTGTAATTGGCGTTGAAGTTGAGATGGCCGATCTGCTTGATGGCTTCAATCTGCAGACCGTTGTAGTTGGAATAGGTGTTGTGCCGGGGGACGAGGATCTGGCTGTAGTTCGGGAAGGGACGCGCCTTCTGCACAGCCTTGTCGCCGGTGTAGTTGTAGATGTTGTCGAGGCTCGCCGCCTGCCACGGAGTGCAGCCCGTGGGGTCGCAGGCGTTGTAGCCGGCAGCCGCGTTGATCTTGGCGGCCGCGTCCGCAGTGAAGAGCGTGCCGACGGGAATCGCGTTGATGTTATCGAGCACGACGGTCTGGGTTGTGCCGTTGTTCATCAGCGAGTTGCTGTTGTTGCCCACATACGAGACCTGCAAGGTCCACTGGCCGGGCATCTGCTGCGCAACACTGAGGCTGTAGTTGTTGGTTACAGGCTCCGCGTTATCGGATGGGTCGAGGCCGTAGATGGTGGCGGGAGAGATGTAGGTCTCCGTGCTGCCCAGGCCGGTGTTGCCGTAGGTATTCGGATCGAGATGCAGCGAATCCACGCCTTCCAGGGTGTTGTCGCCAAATCCCTGCAGGTCGGTGAAGCGGACATTTTCCGCCTCGGCGAACTCGCTGGTTACATCGACCACGGAGTCGTGGAAGCGGTACATGCCAGCGCCGCCGCGCACGATGGTCTTTCCGTTGTTGAACACGTCGACCGCAAAGCCGAAGCGCGGCTCGAAGTACCAGGGCGGGGCCGAGGTGCCCGAGTCGGGAATCTGCTTGTTGTTGCCATGCCATGTGAGGCCGGGCAGGGGATTCGTTGTCGCATCATACGTGGAGCCGTAGAGCGAGGCGTCCCAGATGGCCGCGCCGAGACCACGTGAGTCGAGCCAGGGGCCGAGCTTTGCCACGCGCACGCCGAAGGTGACGGTCGCGTTGGGAGCAATGCGCCAGTCGTCCTGAGCATAGAACTCCGAATCCCAGAAGTGAAGATTCGTATAGGGATTGAAGTTCTGCTGGTGCCAATCCTGAATCTGGCCCTCAAAGAAGTTTGCCAGCGCGTTGCCGCTGTTGAAGTGCGGGTTGCCGTAGGCGGGCGAACCG
>DASZRQ010000105.1:0-14335 GCA_035549115.1 Occallatibacter sp.
GCTTTGAAAGGAGAAACACCCCATGACCACCGCTGCCGCAACCACCTGGAAGATCGATCCGGCCCACTCTGCCGCCGAGTTCAAGGTGAAACACATGATGATTTCCAACGTGAAGGGCAAGTTTTCGGGCATCAGCGGCACGCTGACTCTCGACGAAGCCAATCCCGCCGCCTCCACCATCGAGGCCACCGTGCCTGTCACCACTCTCTCCACCGGAGACGAGCAGCGCGACGGCCACCTCAAGAGCGCCGACTTCTTCGAAGCCGACAAGTTCCCCACCGCCACCTTCAAGGCCACCGCGGTCTCGCGCAACGCCCCCGGCGACCACACCGTCTCCGGCGAGCTCACCCTCCACGGCGTCACCCGCCCCGTCGTCTTCGATGTGGAAGGCCCGAGCGCGCCCGGCAAAGACCCCTGGGGCAACACCCGCATCGGTCTCTCCGCCACCACCAAAATCAACCGCAAGGACTTCGGCCTCACCTGGAACGCGGCCCTCGAGACCGGCGGCGTGCTGGTGGGCGAGGACGTGACCATCACCCTCGACATCCAGTTCATCCAGGGCTGAACTGCGGCAACGGCGGCGGGTCAGGCCCACGGGCCGGAGAAATCCGGCCCTGCACAGCCGCGCATCTCGGCGCGGGCCGCCGCGACCCTTTATAGTCAGGGCAGCATGACGCACGACGCGCACACGCAGGCTGTCCTGATCCACGTCTCCGGACCCGACGCCCCCGGTATCGCCGCGCAGCTCACCCAAATCCTCACCGAGTACGACGTCCGCATCCTCGACATCGGCCAGGCGCAGGTCTATGAGTCGCTGGCCCTCGCCTTTCTGGTGGAGATCGCCGCTCCAGCCGGCCTCGCACCCCTGCAATCCGCTCTCGAAGAGCAGGCCCAGGCCCTCGGCCTCCAGATTCGCCTCAAGCCGGTGGAGCAGTCCGCGCTCGAAGCCTGGCTCCGCGGCCAGCACCCTGACCGCATGCTGGTCACCCTGCTCGGTCCCGCCATCACCGCCCGCGATCTCGCCCGCGTCACCGCCATCATCGCCCGCCACGGCATGAACATCGACCGCATCGAGCGTCTCTCCGCCCGGCTCTCCGGCAGCCTCGCGCCCGGCGAGATTCCCGCCAGCGCCTGCCCCTTGTATGCCTGTGTCGAGCTGGCCCTCAGCGGTGCGCTGCTGGATGAGCCTGCTCTCCGCGCCGAGTTCCTCGCCGCCGCCCAGGAGCTCTCCATCGACATTGCCTTCCAGCGCGAAAGCATCTTCCGCCGCAACCGCCGCCTCTTCGTCTTCGACATGGACTCCACCCTCATCCAGGGCGAAGTCATCGACGAGCTGGCCAAGATGGCCGGCGTCGGCGAGCAGGTCAGCAAAATCACTGAGGCCGCCATGCGCGGCGAGCTCGACTTCGACCAGAGCTTCACCCGCCGCCTCGGCTTGCTCCGCGGCCTGCCCGCCGAGCGCGCGCTCAGCCTGCTCAACGCCATCCCGCTGGCCGACGGCGCCGAGCGCCTCATGGCCACCCTCAAGCTCCTCGGCTACCGCACCGCCATCCTCTCCGGCGGCTTCAACTTCTTCGCCCGCTCTCTCCAGCAGCGCCTCGGCATCGACGAGTTCCACGCCAACGAGCTCGAAATCGTCGACGGCGCGGTCACCGGCCGGGTCATCCCGCCCATCATGAACGGCGCGCGCAAGGCCGAAAAGCTCAAGGAGATTGCCCACCGCGAAAACTTCTCGCTTGAGCAGGTCGTGGCCGTCGGCGACGGCGCCAACGACCTCCCCATGCTCGGCCTCGCCGGCATGGGCATCGCCTACCGCGCCAAGCCGCTGGTCCGCGCCAAAGCCGATCACTCCATCTCCCGCCTCGGCCTCGACGGCCTGCTCTACCTCATCGGCGTCCGCGACCACGATCTCGCCCCACACTCACCCCGAAAAACCGTGTCATCCTGATCAAGTCAGTCCGCGCGAGCGAGCAGCAAGCATCCGCCCCACGCAGGGTTGTCATCCTGAGCGAACGGGGGTAGTGAGTCGAAGGACCTGCATTGGTCTTTTAGCTGGGCAAGGCACCCGACGGAAGAATGGGCCTGTGCCCCATCCATGCGCAGCATGGGTGGGAAACCACGGAGGGGGCAGGGGCCTTCAAGCCCCTGAACAGCCGAGCAGGAAGGCAGGGGCTTCAGTCCCGGCACCTGTTCGCCCAAATTAGCTGTTGCAACGAATATCTGTCTCGTGAATCTAAAGGAATGAAGTCAGCAATCGCGGAATTCCGCATCCGCTTAGCAGTCCAAGGAGGTTCACATCATGTCTCTTCGCGCGGTCAAGGAAACCTTTGAAACCAGGCCCACCATCGAGGGCGCGGGCGTCAAGCTCCAGCGCGCCTTCGGCTTCGGCAAAACGAAGGAGTTCGATCCCTTCCTCTTGCTCGACGACTTCCGCAACGAGAACCCGGCCGACTACATCGCCGGTTTCCCCTGGCACCCTCATCGCGGCATCGAGACCATCACCTACGTCCTCGCCGGCGAGGTCGCTCACGGCGACTCCCTCGGCAACAAGGGCCGCATGACCGCCGGAGACGTGCAGTGGATGACCGCCGGCTCCGGCATCCTCCATCAGGAGATGCCCAAGGGCGACGCCAACGGCCGCATGCACGGCTTCCAGCTCTGGGCCAACCTGCCCGCCTCGCTCAAGATGACCGACCCGCGCTACCAGGACATCCCCTCCGCGGCCATCCCCGAGGTCACCGAAGACGACGGCACCCGCGCGCGCATCATCTGCGGCAGCTTCTGGGGCAAAACCGGCCCCGTCGAGGGCGTCGCCGCCGACCCCAGCTACGTCGACATCTCCGTGCCGCCCAACACCCGCCGCCGCATCCAGGTCGATGTCACGCGCAACGCCTTCGCCTACGTCTTCGCCGGCTCCGGCGCCTTCCGCGACGCCTCAGCGCCGCAAGCCGTGCTCACCGAGTCCGGTGTAGACCCAGCGGCAACGCCTGTCTACGACGCCACGAATCACAAGCTCATATTGTTTGACCGCGGCGATGAAATCGTCGTCCAGTCCGGCCCCGAAGGCATCCGCTTCCTGCTCGTCTCCGGCAAGCCCCTCGAGGAGCCCGTAGCCTGGTACGGCCCCATCGTCATGAACACCCAGGCCGAACTCAACACCGCCATGCGCGAGCTCCAATCCGGCAAGTTCATCAAGCATCAGTAACCGCAACCCAGCAGCAACAAGAAGCCCCTCTGCCAGCAACATTCCGGCAGAGGGGCTTTTGTTTTCCAAATCTGCGTCATCCAAACGGATTAACGGCGAAAAGGGCACTTTTCGGTACTGATCCGCCGCTGTCACTGACTTTCAATGGATGGATGCTAGACACTTCCTCTTACAGTGATTGAATAGTCCCCAGCCATTGATTGAACCACAACAACGGGAACATTGCGTGTACCTTGAACGCTCTCATCGAGAGTAATGCCGACCCGCACCACGAGAGACCCTTTATTGATGCCTACTGCATCTAGGTCATTCATCCATTGCCGGAGGTCAAAAGCAGAAAGATCAGCGTAGAAGGCTGTATTGTCGGACGGCAATTCTTTGCACTCGAATTTACCGAATGAATTTCCGGCTCCATTGGAGAGAACAATATGGTCGATAGCCGCATTCTCTTCAATGTGCGTCTTGATTGTTAGTTTCAGTTGGAGAGCCGAGCCTTGGGTTGTTGACCCGAAAATCGCAATAGAAAAGTTTTCAATCGTTTGCCGCAGCATTTCTTTCACTGACTGATTCTCGAAGTGAGAACCGATGCTTTCCAGCTTAGCCTGTACGCTATCCAGCTTCGCAGAGGTTGCAGCAGTGTGGTCTTCTACGCGCTTCAGATCTTTCTTGAAGGGTGAATTCCATGCACAAATAGCAGCAAAGGTTGCAGCAACCGCACCAATTGATCCAGCGACGAGGCTCCAGTCAATTGTCATCACCAGCTCAATTCCACTGGATCATTCACTTCTTCCGCAGTCATCAAATTAAATATAGCCGGGTGCCCCATTCTTGCGAAGCAAGGGTGGGAAACCTCAACCGCCCGCCGAGCCATCATCCACACGCTTTAGCCCATCAAAATCTCCGCCGCCGTCACGCCCCGCGCCCGCAGCGCCCGCAAACTCAGCGCATCGCTCCGCTTCGCCAGCCGTTTTCCCGCCTCGTCCGTCATCAGCGCGCAGTGGAACCACCCCGGATCGGCAAACCCCAGCGCCCGGTTCAGCAGCATCTGCCGCGCAGTGGATTTGAGCAAATCCGCCCCGCGCACCACCTCTGTAATCCTCATCGCCGCATCGTCCGCCACGCACGCAAGCTGGTAACTCGGCACCCCATCCCGCCGCCACACCACAAAATCCCCAAAATCCACGCCCGCCACAAACCGCTGCGCCCCCAAATTGCCGTCAACAAATTCGACAGCCTCGCCCTCCGGCACCCGAAACCGCCAGTTGGCATTTTCCCCATCCCACGCACTCAACCAAGAGTCCGCCGCGCGCAGCGCTGGTCGGCATGTTCCGGGATAAACAGGCTCGTCATCGAGAGGGTCCAGCGCATCCGCGCCAGCCTCATGCGGCGCGCTCACCGCCGCGGCCAGGTCCTTCCGCGAGCACCGGCAGGGATACACAAACCCGCCCTCCACCAGCCGCTGCATCGCCGCGCGATACACATCGCCCCGTTCGCTCTGTGCATACGGCCCAAACGCGCCGCCCACGTCGGGGCCTTCGTCCCAGTCGAGCCCCAGCCAGCGCAGGTCGTCGAGCGCGGCCTGCGCATACTCCGCGCGGCTGCGGTCCGGGTCCAGGTCCTCCATCCGCATCACCAGCACGCCGCCCGCCTCCCGCGCCCGCTGCCATGCCGCATGAAACGTCCGCGCATGGCCCGCATGCAGATAGCCCGTCGGCGAGGGCGCAAGCCTGCCTCGGTACTCCCGCTCGGATTGCCGCGTATCGTGCACGGTCCCAGTCTATCCGCGCCGCGGCGCGCAGCGTGTCAAGCCCCCGCCCCGCCTCTGCACGGCCAACTCCTTCATTCCACACAACAAAAAACTCTGCAATATTTGCAGAGTTTTTCGCCGATTCCGCCACACTGGATACAGAAGCCGATGTCCGGCTCCGGTTTTTGATCCGGGAAGGGGCCATACCCCCCTCCCCCCGCAGGAGGGTAACCACGCGCAGTCAGCTCAACGCACAGTTAGTCCGAACTCCCTTCGCCCTCCGTGTGTTCGGCGTAATGGCTGTACCGGGCAATGTTCTCATTCAGGTGGTCGGGGTCAACCGACGCCTGCACCACATCCATTTCGCTGCCGTCCAGGTCGAGCACGAACAACCCCATGCGGCTGCCCTCGGGCCGCATGAAGACCAGTGTCTGCTCGCCGCCCTTCCTGCTGGTCTCGCGGATCACGCGCTCCCAGCCTGCGCCGAGCTTGCTCTCCACCATGCGGTTCAGCTCGTCGCCATCCACCGGCGCGGTAAAGTTGTCGAACTCCGCCACGTGCAGGTTGCCCACGCCGCCGTTCGTGGCCTTGTGCGCCACAAGGCTCACCAGCCCGAGGAAGGGAATACGGGTGGCGTGCGTGTTGTAGCGCGTCTCGATCGCGCTCACCACGCCGTCAAATCCGCTGCCGCCGCCAGCCAGCACCACCACCGGCACGGCCAGCGCAATCACGCATACCGGAATCAGCAGGAGCCATCTCATTCGCTGCCGCCTTTCTTCGTCTTGTCCTTATCCTTGCCGTGGACGTTCTTCTCCACGTCGCCCAGCGCGGCCAGTCCGCCAAGTCCCTGCAGTTTGCTCAGGTCGTCCATGCGGATGGGCCCGAGAATCAGCACCATCGTCAGCTCTTTCGGCTCCGTCTCCAGAATGAAGAGGCCGTGCGACTCGCCGTTCACCACCTTCATCAGCACGTCGGTCGTTTCGCCGCTCTTGCTCTCCCGCTCGTGCACAATCGGCGACCACTCCGGCGTCTCGAAGGCCCGCCGCACCTGCTCGATCTGGTCCATCGAGTACTGGCCGTCCTTGTCGAACTCGTACTCGCGCACGTAAATGCCGTCGAGCCCTTCGATAAGCTGGCGCACCGCGGCATCGTCCTTGTCCTTGCCGTTCATGAACTTCGCGGCAAAGGCCAGCATGTTCTTGCCCAGCGTCACCTCGGTCACGTCGGAGGCGCGCGCGGCCAGTTCCTTTTCGAGCGGCGTCGGCAGCGGCAGCGCGTTTTGCGCCACAGCCGGCGCGGTCATGGTTGCGGCTGCCAGCAGCCAGAGTGCGATGCGGTTCTTCATCCTCGTTCTCCTTATTCGCCGTCAGCCTGCTTGCGCGCGGCCAGCCGTGCGTTCATCTCGTTCAGCGCGCGCGTGGTCACGCGCAGCGCCGTCATCACCTGCTGGCGCGCTTCTTCGCCGCGGCGCTCTTCCTGCATGCGGTGCCAGGCAAGCCCGCCGCCTGTAATCGCCGCCAGCACCAGGCACGCGGCCAGCCGCTGCCACACCATCATGCGGTGGTGCCGCCGCGCCGTGCGCCTGCGGCTGCGCGCGTCCAGAATGCGCCGCTTCAGGCTCGGCGGCGCGGGCCTGCGCAGAAACGCCTGCCGCAGTTCGCCTTCAAACTCGGCGTCTCGATCAATCGGCTCAAGCGCCACGGATAAACTCCTTCAGTGTGCTGTGGGCCTTGGCCCGCAGCAGCTTCAATCCCCGCTGCAGATGGCTCTTCACCGTCGCCAGCGGAGAGTCCAGCGTCCGCGCAATCTCTTCCGGCGTCAGGTCTTCCTGGTAGCGCAGTACCAGCGCCGCGCGTTGCGGCTCCGGCAGCGTGGCCAGCAGTTGCTCCAGCCTTGCGCTCAGCGGAGTGGAACGCTCCTCCGCCGGCGCGCCGTGGTTCTCCTCGATCTCTACCCACAGGTCCACGCCGCGCACTCTGCGCCGCCGCAACGCGTCGGCCGAGCGGCTCATCGCCACCCGCCGCAGCCAGTGCAGCGCGTGCTCCGGCGAGTCAATGTGGGCAAGGTGCATATCCAGCTCCAGAAACACGTCCTGCGCAATCTCTTCAGCAAGCCCGCGGTCGCCCGTCATGCGCCACGCCAGCGAGAACACCATCGACTGGTGCTCGTCCACAAGACGCTCGAAGTCCGGCTGCCAGTCGCGGTTCAGGTCGCGGGTCACATCACGGGTCATGGGGCTCGCTTCTACTCTCTTATCCGCACGGGGGCGTGCGTCGGGATGCAGAAAGATACGCGAGCCGCGAGAGAAATGTTCGGCGCGAAGTTAGAACAGGTCGGGAATGCTGTTGAAGGCGATGCGCGTGGGCGCGGCCTTGTAGGCGCTCAGGATGGCGGCGGGGGCCAGGGTGTTGGCGCCGTACTTGTGGTTGATCTCGTCCATCGCGGTCAGCAGGCGGGTGCGGCTCTGCGTATCCTCGAGCGCGTCAAAGAGGTTCAGCGAGTGGAGATGATCGGGCACCAGGCCGGTGAGTTGCACGCCCACAAAGTACGGCATGTCGTACTCCGCGCCCGCCGGACGGCTGGCCCACAGGCGGGTAAGCGCGGCGATGAGCGTCTGGTTATCCTGGCACTCGCTCAGGCGCAGGTCGCTGTGCCAGCCGCGCGTGGGCACGCCAAAGCGGCTCACCGGCGCCTGCTGACTGCGTGGCACCGAGAAGCCGATGGCCAGCCCGATGCCGCTGGCCCACAAATTGGCCGCGCGCAGCCGCATGGCCGCCTTGTGCAGCAGCTTGTGCGCCACGGCCCAGGCTTTCTCCGCGGTGCGCAGTTCCGGCGCCAGCACATGCGAGTGGCCAATGGACTTCTGGTGCTCGTTCTCCGCCAGGCCAAAGTCCTCGCCGCGCAGCCAGTGCCACAGCCGCTCGCCCCACACGGAGCCCACCACTTCGCCCAGTTGCGGGCAGTCGAGCGCCAGAATCTGCTCCATGGTCGTAATGCCCTGGGCGTTGAGCCGCTTCTCCATGCGCGCGCCAATGCCGGGCAGGTCGCGCAGCGCAAGCTGCTTCAGTGCCTCCGGCAGAATGTCGAGCGTGAGTGCCACCAGGCCGTTGGGCTTCTCCATGTCGCTGGCGATCTTGGCCAGAAAGCGATTGGTAGCCAGCCCCACGGAGCTGCGCAGCATGGGCCCCACCTTTTCGCGGATGGTGGTTTTCACCTTGCGGCCCAGTTCGAGCGCGGTCATCAGCGGCCGCTCGCGGCCAATCAGCCGGCAGGCCATCTCGTCGATGGAGCAGACCGCGGTGACCGGCACGCAGGTCTCCACGGCCTTCACAATGCGGTGGTGGTAGTCGACATAGATCTCGTGGCGGCCCTCGATAAGCACGATCTCCGGGCACATGCGTTTGGCGTCGGCCACAATGGTGCCGGTGCGCACGCCAAAGGCCTTGGCCTCGTAGCTGGCGGCGATGCAGCAGGTGGTGTCGGCCATCATGGGCACCACGCCCACCGGCCGGCCGCGCAGCTCCGGCCGCACCTCCTGCTCCACGGAGGCGAAGTAGGAGTTCAGATCGACGAAGAGCCAGTTGACGCAGGGCTCTTGGCCCGGTCCGGAAAGGGTTTCCGGTTCAGGAGAGACCGGCTCCGGCGTGGCCTCAATGGGCCAGTCCGCCGGGAAAGCCGCCGGATTGGGCAGCGTCGCCATCGAAGTTATATTCGCCTTTTCTTCTCTATTACGCAAGAAAAATCTGCGGATGCCAGACGCTTCAATCCAGTGGTAGACTGTTTTCGCCGAAAGCCGTCCATACGCATGGAAAGCCGCATCCTACATGGGCGAGGGTGCAACTGCGGCCTGAATCCGGGGTTGGACTATTTATGAGTGAACTCCTCCGCTGGTTTGAGATGAATTCGACTCTTGTTGCGGCGCTTGTGACTGCGGGAGTCGCGGTGCTCCTGGTTTGCTGCCTGGGCTGCACCCGCTGCCCGTGCCGCGAGAAGGACGACCTCTTCAAGCACCACGGCGCTTAACGGCGGCGCGCGTCACGGGCGTGCCCTGATGGAAGCGCATCCTCCAGCCTTTCTCTTCCTTATGCCAGATTGAACTGCGCAGCGCTGCGTGCTGCGCGCCGGTCTTTGTCTTCGTGCGCACCGTGCGGTAGGTAACCAGCACCGCATCCTTGCCAATCCAGCGGCAGGCAAAATCCTCAAGCGCGGGCGGCTCGTAGTCTTCGGTTGCGAGCAGCGCCAGAATCTCGCTGCGCGGCCACACACGCCCCGACGAGCCAAACTCCACGAAATCCCGTGCCAGCAGCGCGGAGACGCGCCTGCGGCTGCGGCGCACGGCGGGGTCCAGCAGGGCGAGCTCGCAAGCCAGCAGATGCGCCGCAAGCTCCCTGCCGACTTTGCCGCGCGCGCTCATTGCACCGGCGGCTTCAGATACTGCTCGAACTGCGCCAGGATGCGCGTGTAGAGGTGGGTGCGCACGTCGCCGCCGGAGATGGAGTGCGTCTTGCGCGGATAAAGCTGCAGGTCGTAGGGCTTCTGCGCCTCAATCAGCTTCTGGATGAACTGAATCGTGTTCTCCATGTGCACGTTATCGTCGCCCGTGCCATGCACCATGAGCAGATGCCCGTGCAGATTGGCCGCCGAGTTCACTACGGAGAAGTCGTGGTAGCCGGAGGCGAAGTCCGCGGGCAGGCCGAGGTAGCGCTCGGTGTAGACCGAGTCGTAGTCGTGCCAGTCGGTGACCGGAGCCACCGAAACCCCGGCGCGGAAGCGGTCCGAGTGGGTCATGGCATAAAGGGTGAAGGTGCCGCCCCAGCTCCAGCCCCACCAGCCCAGCCGCTTGGGGTCGAGCTGCGGATACTTCGCCAGCGCGGCATCGATGACGGTGAGCTGATCCTCAAGCTGCACCGGCCCGAAGTTCTGGTAGGCCGCCTGCGCAAAGGCGCGGCCGCGCATGCCGGTGCCGCGATTGTCCGCGTGCAGCACTGCGAAGCCATGCTCGGCCAGCAGCTCGTCGAAGAGCAGGCCATCGGCCCACTTGTCCGCAACCTCCTGCGGGCCGGGGCCGCCATAGGGATTCACGATCAGCGGCACGCTGGCCTTCTCCGTGGCATCGGCGGGCAGCAGCAGCGTGGCATAGAGAATGGTGCCGTCGCTGGCCTTCACCGTGAGCTGCTCCGGCGCGCGCAGGCCGTAGGGATCGAGGACATGCGTGGACCAGAAGGTGTTGCACTTGCCGTTGTTGCACAGAGCCATCAAAGGCGGCTGCATGCGCGTCGAGTATTTATCGGCAAACTCGGCGGAGACGGGTGAGAAGGTCGCCTCGTGGTGGCCCGCGCCGCTGCTCAACTGCTTGCGCTCGCCCGCAAAGCTCACTTGCCAGATCTGCTCCTGCAGCGGGTCACCCTCGTTCGAGCCGTAATAGACGACCTTGTGCGCATGGTCGATGTCGTAAATCTTGCTCACGTCAAAGTCGCCGCTGGTGAGCTGCTTGGTCAGCGTGGCGGCCGTATCCTCGGGCTTGTCCGCGTCGTAGCTGTAGAGATAGATGTGGTTGTGGCCGTCGCCCCAGTAGACAAACACGATGCTGCCGTCGGCGACCGAAATGGAGTAGTTTTCATCGAGGAACTTGTCGTCGGTCAGGTCCAGCACGCGGTGTGATTCTCCGTCGGCGGCGCTGGCAAAGTAGATGGAGCGGTGCTTGTGGTCGCGGGTGAGTGTCTCGATCCACAGTGTCTTGCGGTCCACCCAGCCAAAGCGCGGAATGTAATCCTGCCCGGAGGTGATGGGCAGTTTGACCCACGTGACATGCCCGCCCTCGGCGCCCACAATGCCCACGCGCACGGCCGGGTTCGGGTCACCCGGCTGGGGATAGCGCTGCAGCGCGACGGCGGCATGAGTCGGAATCCAGTCCGTCAGGGGATAGAGCGGCACATCGGCCTCGTTCATCTGCAGGAAGGCGATGTTCTTCGAGTCCGGCGACCAGAAGTAGTTGCTGCGCACGTCGAGTTCTTCCTCATAGACCCAGTCAACCTGGCCATTCAGCGTGGTCTCGTTCGGCGCGGGCGCAAGCATCGTGGTGGGCGTGCCGGGGTCCTTGAGATGCACCACCGCGAGGCCGTGATTGCGGACGAAGGAGATGGCTTCGCCGTTCGGCGAAAACTTGGGATCGTCCCCCGAGGCCTCGCCGCTGAATGCGATTTCGAGTCCGGTGCCGTTGCGCAGGTCATACATCCACAGGCGGCCGTTGGAGTCGAAGAGCAGGTGCTTGGAGTCGGGCGCCCAGATGTAGTCGGCCTGGCCGTAGCGGCTGCGGTGATCGCGGTCCCGCTCTGAGGCGGCGCTGCCTTTCAGTGATGCAATCTTGGCCCGGCTCACCATCACATGCGGTTTGCCCGAGCCGGGGTCGAGATCGATGAGCTCGCCGCCGTCGAGATAGGTCAGGTGCTGGCCATCGGGCGACCACGTTGGATCGGGTGGATCGCCGGCCAGATGGCCGTGCGCGAAGATCTTCTCCACCGTGAGCGGCACGGCGGATGTTTGAGCGGTCAGCGGCAGGGTAGAAAAGGCAAGCGCGGCAACGAAGGCACAGGAGCGTGCGGCAATGTGGGACAAGAGTATTCCTCCAGGGATCGGCGGAGGCGAACTGAGAGCCGGGGTCCACACGCAGTGTAAATCACCGCAAAACGCCCGCAGCCGCTGAAATGCGTGCGTTGCAAGGCGCGGGCGGAGCGTGTATTGTCGCGCTCATGCACTGGGCAACGCCGGAAGAGCGCCGCAGGCTGGGCCAGGCCCGGCGCAAGCAGATTGGCCGCCAGCAGCACGACGAGCTGAACGTGAAGGCGCGCGCAGCCACGGCTCTGGAACTGCTGGAGCGCGTGGAGCGGGGCCGCGTGCCCGCGCTGCTCAGGCTCAAGCATCAGTTGATGGCCGAGTCGCCCTTCGGCTACTTTCGCGGAGCCGCGCCGGTCATGGCCGCCGACCTCTCCGTGCTGCGCGGCACGGGCATCCTCGCGCAGCTCTGCGGAGACGCGCATGTCCGCAACCTGGGAGCATTCGCCGCGCCGGACGGGCGGCTGGTCTTCGACATCAACGATTTCGATGAGAGCATCCGCGGTCCCTTCGAGTGGGACCTGAAGCGCATGGCAGCCTCGCTGGTGCTGGCCGGGCGCGAGTCGCACCACAAGGAGTCTGCCGCGCAGGCTGCCGTGGAGCGCTGCATCGCGCGCTACTCCGCGCAGATGCGCGCCTTTGCCCGCATGCCGATTCTCGATGTCGCGCGCTTTCAGGTGCACCGGCTAGGCTCCGTGCAGCCGGTGCATCAGGCGCTGTTCAAGGCCGAGCGCGCCACGCCGCTGCACACGCTGGAGCAGTTGACGGAGGCCGCCAGCGGCAGGCACGATGTGCCGCGGCGCTTCCGCGAGCAGAAACCGATGCTCGCGCGGGTGACCGGCGCGCAGGCGGTAAAGGTGCTGGCCGCGCTGGGCCCTTACCGGCAGATGCTGGAGCCGCAGCGGCAGCACCTGCTTTTGCTCTACCGGCCCGTCGACGTAGCCTTCAAGGTTGTCGGCACGGGCTCCGTGGGGCTGCGCGACTACTGCATCTACTTCGAGGGCAATGGCTCCGGCGATCCCCTCTTTTTGCAGATGAAGGAGGAAGCGCCCTCGGCCTATGCGCCCTATCTGCCGGAGGCGCATGCGGCGCATCACAACGGCCAGCGCGCGGTGGAAGGGCAGCGTGCGATGCAGGTGCAGTCCGACCCGTTTCTGGGCTGGACCCACATGGACGGGCGCGACTACCTGGTGCGCCAGCTCTGCGATCACAAGGGATCGATCCTGCTCGATGATCTGGCTGGTGAAGGGCTGGGCGCGTTTGCCGAGATCTGCGGCGAGCTGCTGGCCCGCGGCCACGCGCGCTCCGGCGATCCGCTGGCGATCGCGGGCTACCTTGGCCCCGGAGACGGTTTTGCCGAGGCGCTGAGCCGTTTCGGCTCGCTCTACGCGGACCAGACGGAGAAGGACTGGCAGGCGCTGCGCCGCTCCGGCAAAGCGAAAAGGAATGCCTGATGGAGATGCCGATGAATCGCCGCACCTTTGCGCAGACACTGGCTGCAACAGCCCTCGGCGCCGCCACTGCGCCGCTCGCCGCGGGCGAGCCTGCTGCAAGCCAGCCAGAGGCTCCGCCGTTTCCGCTGTCCGTGATGCTGTGGACTGTCTTCAACGATCTGCCCTTTGAGCAGCGGCTGGCAAAGGTGGCCGAAGCGGGTTATCGCAACATAGAGCTGGTCGGCGAGTATCGCGACTGGGCCGATGCCGACTTTGCCCGCGCCAACGCCGCACGCCGGCAACTGGGCATTCACTTTGACGCGACCGCCGGACTGAAGCATGGCGTGGCTGATCCGGCCGCACACGATGCCTTCCTTGCCGAGCTGCGCGGCGCCCTGAAGCCGATGGAAACACTGGAGTGCCCGGCGATGATCGTGCTCTCAGGCAATGTGGTGGCGGGGTACTCCCGCGCCGAGCAGCATGCAAGCTGCATCGAGACCCTGAAGCGCGCGGCAGCGCTGGTGGAGGGCCGCACAATCGCAGGCCAGCCGGTGCGGCTGCTGCTCGAGTGCATCGACCCGGAGGAGAACCCGCGCTACTTTCTGCCGTCGGCGGCCGAGGCCATCGAGATCGTGCGCGCGGTCAATCATCCACAGGTGCAGTTCCTCTACGACCTCTTCCACGAGCAGATCGCCGAGGGCAACCTCATCGAGAAGCTCGAAAAGAACATCGATCTCATCGGGCTCATCCACGTGGCCGATGTGCCGGGCCGCCACGAGCCGGGTACGGGCGAGATCAACTACGCCAACATCTATCGCAGGCTGGCCGAGCTCAACTACCGGCGCATGGTAGCCATGGAGTTCAAGCCTACGGGCGATGCGGTGCAGGCTCTGCGCGCGGCGCGCATCATGGCCGCGCAGGCAGCGGCGATGTGACGGCGCATGCGCCGCTCTAGCTGGCGAAGGGCGACGGGCCGATCAGCCTCATATCATAGCGGCTGAAAAACGCCGCATCCTGCTCCGGCGGATTGGGAACCGCGGCGTCGCGGAAGAACTGCTCCATCTTGCCCGCGGGCGTGAAGGCGATCAGCATACGCCCGGGCTTCTCTCCCACGGACGAAAACGTATGCGGAACCATGCGTGGGCCCAGAATGGACTCCCCGGCGCGTAACCGCTTCTGCGCATCGCCCACCTGAAAGAGCACTTCGCCTTCGATGACGTAGAACCATTCTTCTTGGTAGAGATGGAGATGCAGCCGAGGCCCGCCGTGGACGAGATGCTGGTGCTCGATGATGAATAGGCCGCCATTCGTCTCCGACGGAAGGACCTTGAAGAGGAT
>DASZRQ010000106.1:0-9336 GCA_035549115.1 Occallatibacter sp.
TTTCATGGAGAAGCGGAAAGCGGTTTTCAGCGAGTCGCTGAAGCAGGAATTCAAAAAGGATCTGGAGTTATTTGAGTATTTTCTGGTTCTGCTGAACAGCTCAAGCCCGATTCGCAACGTGGAGCTGATGTGGGCCGACGACCTTGAGCTCTTCGATCCCTCCCAGCGTCCGCGCGTGAATACCTGCGATGCACTGGTGCAGCTTCAGCCGGCCGGGACCGACACGCAAGGCCGCAGCTCGCCCAGTCCAAGCACGCATTTCTGCGACCTTGTCCATGGGTTTGGCAGCTATGAAGAGCAGACATGCGGCCGCAGCGACAAGCCGGCCAAGGAGCGCTGCCGCGCCACGGGGCGCAGCCAGGTGTATCCGTGTCATGTGGGGTTAACCGACATTGCGGTGCCGGTGGTGTGCGAAGGGCGCTACCTGGGAACCCTGTTCAGCGGGCAGGTGATGGCCGAGCAGCCTTCGCCGGGCAGTTTCGCACTGGTGCGCGAGGCGCTTGAAGGCCAGCCGCATATCGACATGGCGAAGCTTGAGGAGGCCTATTATCGCGTGCCCGTGGTGACGACCGCTCAACTGGCGGAGATGGTGCGCATGCTGGAGGTTTTCGCGCGGTATCTTGCCAATGCGTGGAAGCGGCTGGAGATCATCAGCGAGTTTCAGCAGGTGCGCGAGCGGGAACTGGCGCTCGACCGCCGTGAACTGGCGGAGATGCTGCTCTCCGGCAAGGCGAACAATGATGCACCGGATAGCGCTGAGACGCTGCGCACGCTTGCCCGCAACGTTGGATTGGAGCAGCTCCCCGATCGCGTGCTTGTGCTGCACATGCAGACGGGTGATTCCGAGAGGGAGAAGACAGGGCCGATGGCGGGCGCCGATGCGCGTTCCGCGGAGGAGATCGGCATGCGGCTCACACTGGTGCGCGTGGCTCACTTGATTGAAGACCGCTGCCGCACCTGGCCCAACACGCTGGCAACGGTCGTGATGCCGGGAGAGATCTGTATCTTCACGACACAGAAGTCGCGCACCGCGAATCACGAACGCCAGTTGCTGGATGAGATCAGCCATGCTCTTTTGCGCATCGCGCGGTCGCAGGGACTGACGACGGCCAGAATCGGTGTCAGCGCGGCACATGCGGAACCTGCCGAGCTTTTGCGTGCTTATCACGAAGCGGTATCTGCCGCGGATACGGGCCGCTCCGCCCTGAACTGGTTTGAGACCATGCCCGAGCGCCAGCAGCAACCCGCTCAGGTGCTCGGACGCATGATCAAGGCATTGCAGGCGGCGGAGTCAGACACCGTCAACCTTGCGCTGCGCGAATTTCTGGCGGCGGCTGCACCCGCGGCTTCCACAGTGGCCCATCTGCAGCAGGCGCGGGGCCTGCTTACCTGGGCATGCGAGCACATCAGCAGGGAGCTAAGCGCACTGGGGGCGGACGCGGAGCCGCTGAACACTGCCCGCGAGCGCGCGATCGAGATCATCATCAACTCGGCGAGCTCCTTTGCCATGGCCGATGCTTTCCGCGGCTACGTGGAGCAACTGCGGCAGCAGGCCATGCTGTTGTTCAGCCACCGCGAGCACAAGATTGTGAGCGAGGCGCAGCGGCTGGTCCGCGAGATAGGTCCCGAAAAGGTCACCATTCAGGAGATCGCGCACAATCTCAAGCTGTCGGCGGGGCATCTGGGCCGCGTCTACAGCCGGACGACCGGCCACACCCTCGAAGAGTATCTCGTGCGGCAGAAGCTCGAGATGGGCAAGCGCCTTCTACTGGACCCGCGCCTGCATGTGTCGGAAGTCGCCGACCGCTGCGGCTTCTGCAACCCAGCGTACTTTGCCTCGGTCTTCAAGAAATACATGCACTGCACGCCGCGCGCCTATGCCAGCCAGCCCCAGCGCTGGGGCGTCCAGGAGACGGGCCAACTGGAGCAAAGCGTGGCGGCAAGTTAACTCATGGAGAGATCAATGCGTGCGCTTGTTTACACCGCACCGCGTCAGGTGGCGATCGAAGATCGTCCGAGGCCGCAGGTTGCCGAGGGTGAAGTTGAAATTGCCGTTGCTGCGGGAGGCATCTGCGGTTCCGATATCTCTGGATTTCTGGGGCACAGCCGCCGCCGCATTCCGCCGCTGGTGCTGGGGCATGAGCTCGTTGGCCGAATGGCGGACGGCCAGCGTGTTGTTGCCAATCCACTGATCAGTTGCGGCCGCTGCACGGCCTGCCTGAGCGGCGCGCAGAACCTGTGCGAGAGTTGGCGGCTGCTGGGCATGGACCGCACAGCAGGTTGTTATGCGGAGTTCGTCTCCGTGCCTGCGTCGCAGGTCTATGCGATTCCCGACGAGCTGCCCGATGAGCGCGCCGTGGTTGTGGAGCCGCTCGCCAACATCGTGCACCTGTTTCGCATTGCCGCTCCGCAGCCGTTCTTCCGCATGGGCATTGTCGGCGGCGGGACCATGGGCTCGCTTGCGCTGCTCACGGCTCTGCGGCTGGGCGCGCGCGAGGTGCTGGTTCAGGATGTGAGCGATGTGCGCCTGCAGACCGCAAGACAGATGGGTGCGACACTGGCGGCGAACGTTGCGACAGAACAGGGCCGTGCGGAAGCCGCGCGGTTTGCCGGCCGCGGACTCGATCTGGTTCTCGATGCCTCCGGCGCCAGCGCCGCGCGGCAGGCGGCGTTCGATCTCTGCCGTCCCGGAGGCACCGTGGTCCTGCTGGGCATGGGCCAGGAGCGCAGCGAGATCGACTTTGTAACCAGCATCCGCAAGGAGCATCGCGTGGCGATGTCCTTTGCCTATACGCCGGCTGACTTCGTGCGCTCGCTGGAGCTGCTGAAAAACGGGGAGATCGACATTGCTCCATGGACAGTGGAGATGCCGCTCGAACAGGGGCAGCAGGCCTTCGACCGCATGACCACAGACCCAGGCGATACCCTCAAGATGCTGCTGCGCGTAAGCTGACCTGGCGTGCGCAGCCAGCGCCGTCTATCGCTGCGTGTAGCGATAGCGCTCGATCGTTTCCGGATTCAGCGTGACGCCAAGTCCTGGCCTTTGCGGAACAAGGACGCAGCCATCCTCCTCGACGGGGAAGTGCTCGTGCGTCGTTTGCCACCGCAGTGGCGAGTGGCTCAGAGAAAATTCAAGCGGCTCGACGCTGGGTTGCGATGCGAGGAAATGCAGGTTGGCGGCAATCTCAATGTTGGTCTTGTAGCCGTGGGTGATGACGCGCTTGCCCCGCGTCTTCGCGGCTGCGGCAATCTGCAGGATGCCCGTGAATCCGCCCACTTGCGAGATGTCCGGCTGGCAGATGCTGGCGCCGCCATGATCCATCATCTCGATGAACTCCCGCACATGGGTCAGGCCCAGGTCGCCCACGCCGATGGGAATGCCGTGGCGGCTCATCTCAAGATGACCCTCCACATCGTCGAGCGGCAAAGGCGCTTCCAGAAACCAGATGCCCACGTCGCGAAACGCAGGGAAGAGCTTCAAGCCTTCAGCGGCGGTCCGGTAAGAGAGCGCCGCGTCGATGATCAGATGGGCTGCATCGCCGGCCTGCGCGCGGGCCGCGGCCAGCAGCCGGCCGGTGAGCGCAATATCTTCGAGCCACCACGGGTCGGCCGCGAATTTGAAGTTGCGCAGCCGCTTGGCCTGCCCCTCGGCAATCTGATCACGTACCTCTTCCGGCGTGCGCGCCATGGGGTAGATGGTTCCATAGGCGGGAAGCCGGTCGCGCCGCGCGCCGCCCAGCAGCTCGTGCACGGGCTTGCCTTCCATCTTGCCGCGCAGATCCCACAGCGCCAGATCGACGCCGCCGATGGCGTGCATTGCAAGGCCGCGGCGGCCCACGTAGTCCGTGGACTCGTACATGCGATGCCACAGCTCCACCGGGTCCGCCGGGTCAGCCCCAACCAGCACCGCTGAAAGCGACCGCGCATGATTGTGAGCCGAAGGGCCGCGCACGATTGCCTGAATCGCCGGCGCCATCGACTCTGTTTCGCCGATGCCGGTCAGCCCTTCATCGGTGTGCACTACCAGAACACAGTCGTCGTAGGAGCCGTCGAAGAGCTCGATCAGCGGGTCCTCGGCGCGCAGGTGAATGGCTTCAATCGCGGTGATTTTCATGGCAAAAACCTCTGAACCCGCCGATCATAAATCGCGCGGCGAGCCCCGTTAAGGCCCTGAGCGCCAGAGCGAAAGAATGAACCGAAAAACAGGGGCGAAGCAGCGGCAGGTCTATTGCCCGCAGGTCCAGTGGCCCCGTATGCTCGATGCGTTGATGGAGAGACCAGGGGAAATGACAGCGGAGTTTCGAGCAAGAAAGCTGCCGGCGTGGCTTGTCTGGTCGTTTGCCACCATCATCCTGTGGGGTCTGTGGGGGCTGGTCTCGAAGATCGCTTCGACCGGCATGGATGCGTATTCCAATCAGCTTCTCTACACGGCCGGCCTTGTGCCGCTGCTGATCTTCGTGGCCATTACGGTGCGCAGGCAGGGCGCAAAGGAAGACCGCTCCGCACGGCGCGTGGGAATCTTCTGGGCCTTTCTCACCGGTATTCTCGGAGGCGTCGGCAACATCGCTTTCTTTCAGGCTCTGGTCAAGGGCGGCGAGGCATCCATCGTCGCGCCCGTGACTGCACTATTCCCTATGGTCACGGTGGTTCTTGCCGTGATCTTTCTTCGCGAGCGGCTGGGCCGCGCCCAGTGGGCAGGGCTGCTGCTGGCGTTCGCGGCCATCTATCTGCTCAGCGCGTAGCGCAAGGAATCATCAGGCATGCACCTTTGGTTTGGATATGCGGCGCTGGCCCTGGTTCTCTGGGGCATCACCGGAGTTACGCAGAAGCTCTCAACCAATCGCATTACCAGCGAGCGTTCATTTCTCTGGTTTTGCTGGGCGATGGTCGCGCTGTCGGGAGTCGTCCTGGTGTTGGTGCGGATGCACTGGAATTTCACGACCGTAGTGCTGCTCTGTTCCGTGCTGGGCGGCGCGCTCAACGGCCTGGGTGCGTGGACGAGCTTTCGCGCTCTTGAGTCCGGAGGAAAAGCCTCGATCGTAATCTCGCTGATCTCGCTCTATCCTCTGCTCACGGTGCTTCTGGCGGCGCTCTTTCTGGGTGAGCGGCTCACGCGGATGCAGTTGGTCGGTGCATTGATTGCGATTGCCGCTGCGATTCTTCTTTCATTGGAGTCGCCGCAGAAACCTGTTTCCGATCGCTCGTAGACCGCAAATCAATCCTCGTCGCCGGGCAGAATACGCCCTTCCTGGGTCACGCCTCCGATCGAGGAGAGGCCTTCCTGCATGGCAAACGTCACGGTTGTCTGCAGGGTTTCGCCGGGCGCCAGCGTGCGTGCTCGTCCACTCTCAACCATTGTGCGCAGGTTGAAGGGATAACCAGTTGCAGGCTCAAGCACGGCGACATTCATGTCGCGCCATCCGCCATAGGATGCGAACAGCCAGCAGCTCGAAAACACACTTGGGTCGAAACGCAGCGCCGCAGCCAGCCGATTTTCCCGGTTTGTCAGGCCGCACCAGCCTTCGGCCAGCCCTGTTCCGTAAAAGAAGTGCAGCGCACCGGAGGAGGCGCCGGGCACCTGGCGCAGGTCAAGCGTCGCCTGATCCGACGCCGCGAAGGGCCATGTAAATTCCATTGGAAAACCGCCAAGGGTTCCCTCAAAAGCGGGCTCTCGCACGACAGTCATGGCGGGGAAGTCGATGCGGTGCTGACCGGAGACAGCAAAAGCAGGATGCAGCTTCCAGAGAAAGGGAAGCGTTCGCTTGCTGCGATTGGTCAGCGCGTAACGCACATCAAGAATCGCCGCGTCTGGCCTGAGCTGGATCATTTTTTCGGCAAGGAAGTTTGTGCGCGGCGTCTCGAAGCGCAGAGTGACTCCCATCATGCCGTTGGTCTCAACGGCCTCGGCGTGCCATGCACCGGTCCACAACTCACCATGGTCCGGCAGGTCCAGCCCATCCCAGCTTCCGGATTCGTCGTTGGGAAAGAGCTCGTCCCATCCGCCGCTCCAGACATCGTCGTAGCATGCGTCGAGAGGCTGACGGGTCGGCGGTATCTCCGGGTTATTCCACAGCAGATCGGCATTCAACGGCTTATAGGTGATCTGCCATATCTTTCCGCCTGCTTCCGGCAGAAGCACGATGCGCACAACGCTGTTTTCAAGCACAAGCTGCTGCAACTCGCTCAAGGCCAATCCTGAATCGAAGAAATAAAGACACCAGTCCTCTTCAGGTTAGGCGCAAAGCCGCTCTGTCCCTGATACGAAATTGCTGATTAACGGAGATTTGGATTGTTTTTGCGATGCGCCGCAGCGGAGGCATCGCTGCACAGGAGAGGAAAAACAAAAGGCAATAGGGAGGGGATTGGTGGACCTGGTCGGGATCGAACCGACGACCTCTTCCATGCCATGGAAGCGCGCTCCCAAACTGCGCCACAGGCCCACAGGTTGCTGGGGTGCAACTTTTCTATTTTCTCCGCTGCGCCGGGATTCGTCAAACGCGGGCACGGGTCTGCGCGAGCTGCGTTGCCATGCCAGAGACGATCAGCGCCAGGCCTTCCGCGAAGCGGGCGTCGTGCCGGGCGAACATCTCCGCGCCTGCGGCCGCCGCCAGCGGATGCAGCTCGCGATTCACACGCTTTTCGCGCTCGGCCAGATCGTATTGCGGGTTGGCGTTGCCCTGCTCGAACTCCGTGGCCTGCTCCTCAATGACGAAGCCGATGGTGTAGCTGTAGAGCGCGCCGAGCCCCACCACGGCCTGGCGGAGGGAGAACCCCTCGCCGGTGAGCCGGCGCAGGTTGCGCTCCATCGGCGCGTAAAGCTCCGCGTCTGTGAGGTAGGTGCCGCTGAACATCTTTGCTCCGTCACGATACTGGAGCAGGGTGCTGCGCAGGCCGCAATAGGTGCCCGCAGCCCACTCCTGCCAGTTCGTGAGAGCTTCGAGGGGTGCGTTTTCCCGCATGGCGCGACGCAAAACCTCGGTCGCCATCTCGTCGAGGAGGGCCTGTTTGCTGGCAAAGTGCCAGTAGAGAGCAGGGGCCTTGACGTGCAGACGTGAGGCCAGCCGGCGCAGTGTAAGACCGTCGAGGCCAGCGTCGTTGAGGACCGCAAAGGCGTGTTGGACGATCTGGGTGCGGTCGAGAGCCATGGGCAGAATTGTAGCATTGACAATTTAACGATGTTAAGTTACCTTAACATCGTTAAGGAGATTTCCATCCATGAAAGCTGCTGTCATCAATGTTCTTGGGCAAGCCCCTCAGTATCAGGATTTTGCCGAACCTGCCCCGATCGAGGGCGAGTACCTTATCAATGTTAAGGCGGCCGGACTACATCCGATTGTGCGCGCGATTGCCAAGGGCGCGCACTACTCGGATTCCGGAGAAGTACCCATGATTCCGGGCATCGATGGTGTGGGCATCCGGCCGGATGGGCAGCGGGTTTATTTTGGCGGCGCACGCAAGCCCTGGGGAACCATGGCCGAGCGCTGTGCGGTTCCTGCCGCGATGACCATTCCGCTCCCCGACAGCATCGAGGATGCGCAGGCTGCCGCCATTGCCAATCCTGGCATGTCGGCGTGGCTTTCGCTCAAGGAGCGCGGGCAGCTTGCCGCGGGAGAGACGGTGCTGATCATGGGCGCGACCGGCGTGGCCGGACATCTGGCAATTCAGTTCGCCCGTCTGCTGGGCGCGAAGAAGATCATCGCTGCGGGACGCAATGTGGAGGCGCTTGCCGGCGAGGATGTGGACGCGGTGCTCGGCCTGACGGAGCCGGAGGATGCGGTGCGCGAGGCGCTGACCGCGCAGGCGCTCGAGGGCATCGATGTGGTGATCGACTACCTGTGGGGACGGCCCACCGAGCTGGTGCTGGATGCGCTGGCCAAAGGGTTCAAGCCCAGCGCCACGCGCACCACGCGGCTGGTAGAGGTGGGCGAGAGTGCGGGCCGGACGATTACGCTGCCCGGAGCCACGCTGCGCAGCATCGATCTGCGGATTCTGGGCAGCGGCTTTGGTGCGGTGCGGCTGGACACGATCTTCCAGACGATTCCGCACCTGTTTGCGATGGCCGCCGAGGGCAAGGTGCGCATCGATGCCGAGCCGGTTCCGCTGACCGAGGTGGAGACGGCCTGGGAACGCAGGGAGAGCGCACGCCGGATTGTCTTCACGCTCTGATGACCCACGCCGCGCGGAGTACGGCACGCCGTACAAATTGAAGCCTGCGAGCGGCTTACGGGGGCGTGCCGGCGGCCGTAGCGATTCTTTTGCGGCTTTGACCGCGGTGACCGGGAACACTTTGCAGGGGTCCCGGTGTCTAAGAGAATTAGGTGCGCGGGGCATACGGTGTCTTGATCGAACCGCTGTTCCGTCTCCCGCGCATGGCTGCAGGCAGATGCGGTACAAGCTGGTGGGCGTGCACAACCCGCGCCCGTTGCGGTAATGTGGGAGGACTGACATTGCAGGCGGACCTCACCATGGGCAATCTGGCCAGTGCGTTGACGCTTCAATCCGAGGAGGCGGCTCTCATTGCGGAGCTGCGCGCCGGCTCGGAAGAGGCGTTTGCGTGGCTCATCGCGCGCTATCACCAGCCGATCTATTCTCTCCTTGCGCGCACGGTGCACAACAGCGCCGACGCCGCGGACCTGACGCAGGAAGTTTTCGTGAAGGTGTTCCGCGGGGTGGGCGGTTTCCACGGCGAGTCGTCCCTGCGCACCTGGATCTACCGGATCGCTCTGCGCGAGGCCTCCAACCAGCGCCGCTGGTGGATGCGCCACAAGCAGCCGGAGATCCCCATGGAGCAGGAGATTGCGGACTGCGACGGCGGCACGCCGATGCGTCTGAAGGACACGCTGGTGGATTCGGCCGAGTCTCCCTTCGACATGGCCGTGCACGCGGAGAATCAGGCGCGGGTCGAAGCGGCGCTGAGGCAGGTGCCGGAACCGTATCGCACCACGCTGATCCTGCGCGATATTGAGGGTTTTGTGTACGAGGAAGTGGCGGAGATGCAGGGCGTGAATCTGGGGACGGTGAAGTCGCGGCTGGTGCGCGGCCGCGCGTTCCTGAAGACCCTGCTGACCGCACCAAGACCTGCCGAGAAGACAAGCGGCGCGGGCCTGGACCTGCCCCTGGGAGAGGAGGCGCGATGAGTAGCTGCAAGTCCATGCAGACCCGATTTTCCGAGTATCTCGACGGCCGCCTGACCGGGCGGGAGATGCAGCGCATTGCCGCGCACCTGGACCGCTGCCCGGAGTGCGCCGGGGAGTTTCTGGGGCTGCGCCACAATGCCGCCTCTCTGGCCGCGCTCAAGCCTGTGCCGGAGCCGGATGATCTGGTGCTGCGCATCCG
>DASZRQ010000107.1:0-28095 GCA_035549115.1 Occallatibacter sp.
GAGAAAAAGCGGGCGTGTGCCGGTTCGATCTTCGGTAGACTACAGAAGATTAAGAAGCGCCGGGACAGGTGTGCGCATCCATAGGAATGCGAACGATTTCCGGCAGGCCCCGTTCAACCTCTGCGGTAGTTTTCAAAGACGATAGATGCCTCTTTACGAAGCTGATAACAACTCGGAATCCTTTTTTGTGCGGAGCGCTGCCCGGATGCATGGCACAGCCGTGCTGGCGGCGATGATGCTGGCGGGCGCAGCGGCAGTTGCGGCGCAGACGGTGCCCTCGACGGGTGTTTCCACGGCACCGACGGCACAGAGTTTTCAGGGCAGCGTGGCCACGGGCACGGCAACGGCCGAGCCGCTGGCGCTTTCGCTGGACGACGCGATGCAGCGCGGGCTGAAGGCGAACCTGGGCATGATCCTGAGCAATACCCAGACGGCGTCGGCGCGGGGCCAGCGGATGAGCGAGCTGCAGTCGCTGCTGCCCGAGGTGGACTTCAAGGCGCAGGCAAGCGTGGCGCAGGTGGACCTGGCTGCCGAAGGGTTGCGCATTCCGGGTTTCCCCACGGTGATCGGCCCATTTGGCTATACCGACCTGCGGGCATCGCTGACGTGGTCTCTGGTGGATGTACCCTCGCTGCGCGATTACCTGGCGGCGCGGCACAACTTCAGGGCGGCGCAGCTCTCGGCGCAGGATGCGCGGGACATGGTGGTGCTGACGGTGGGCAATGCCTACCTGCTGGTGCTGGCCGATGAGGCGCGGGTGCAGAGTTTCGAGTCGCAGGTGGCCACGGCGAAGGTTTCCCTGAACCAGGCGGTGGCGAATCACGATGCGGGCACGGCTCCGCTGCTCGATGAGTTACGGGCGAAGGTGGATTACCAGTCGCTGGAGCAGCAACTGATTGTGGCGCAGAACGGCCTGGAGAAGGACAAGATCGCGCTGGCGCGGGTGATCGGCCTGCCGCTGGAGCAGAAGTTCACGCTGGCGGACACGGCTCCCTATGCGGCCTTCGACCAGATCGATGTGGACGCGGCGATCCGCGAGGCAAAGGCCAACCGCAAGGACCTGGCGGCGATGGTGGAGCAGGCGGCGGCAGCACAGCAGCAGCGCAAGGCGGCGACAGCCGAACGGCTGCCGAAGGTGCAGTTTGCGGGCGACTACGGCGACATCGGCGTGAACCCCTCGCACTCGCATGGAACGGGCGACGCCTCGGGCACGCTGAGCGCACCGCTCTTCAAGGAATATGGACTGCGCGGCGACGCCGAGGTGGCGCAGGCGCAGCTCGATACGGCGCGCGCGCAACTGAGCGACATGCAGGCGCAGGTGGATGCCGATGTGCGCGACGCGCTTCTGGATATTGCCTCGGCGCAGAAGCAGGTGGAAGTGGCGCGCTCCAGCGTGGACCTTGCCAATGAAGCGCTGAGCGAGGCGCAGCAGCGCTACGCCAACGGAGTAAGCGACAACCTGGCGGTAAGCCAGGCGGAGCAGTCCGTGGCGCAGGCCAACGATCAGTATGTCTCCAGCCTCTACCGGCACAATATCGCCAAGCTGAGCCTGGCGCGTGCCCTGGGGGCGGCCGGGAACTACAAGAATTATCTGGGAGGAAAGTAGACGTGGCGGAATCAACCCAAACAGCAGCCCGTCCTGAGACCGACGAGAGCACGGAGCCCGTGCAGCCCAAGTCGAGCCGCAGAGGCATCATCATTGTTGTGCTGGTGGTGCTGGTGCTGGCCGGACTGGGGCTGTGGTGGCGCTCCACGTACAGCGAGGACACGGACGACGCACAGGTGAACGGACACCTGATCCAGATCAGCTCGCGCATTGCCGGGCAGGTGGTCAAGGTGGACGTGGACGAGAACCAGTACGTGAAGGCCGGCGACCCGATTGCCGAGCTGGACCCGCGCGACTTTCAGGTGGCGGTGGAGAATGCCGAAGCGGCGCTGGCCAGCGCGCAGGCGGCAGCCGCCGCGGCGCAGGTGAACGTGCCGATTACGACGGTGAACACCGGCGCCAACCTGACCTCGGCGAATGCGGACGTGACCGGCGCTCATGCGGCGGTGAGCCAGGCCCAGCAGCAGTTGCAGGCCGCCCAGGCCCGCGTGGCGCAGGCCGAGGCCAACAACGTGAAGGCCCAGGCCGACCTGACGCGCTACAAGCCGCTGGTCGAGAAGGACGTGATCAGCAAGCAGCAGTACGATGCGGCGGTGGCGGCGGCGAACTCGGCGGCAGCCAGCGTGGAAGATGCCAAGGCCAGCCAGCTTGCGGCGGCCGACGGCGTGCGTGTGGCGCGCGAGCGCGAGGCGCAAGCCATCGCGACCCTCAAGTACGCGCAGACGGCTCCGCAGCAGGTGGCGGCGCAGAATGCGCGGGCCAAGCAGGCCCTGGCGCAGGTGCAGCAGGCGCAGGCGCAGCTTGACCAGGCGCGGCTGAACCTGAGCTACACGAAGATCGTGGCGCCGGTTTCGGGCATCGTGACGCGCAAGAGCGTGGAGATCAACCAGAACGTCTCCGTGGGGCAGAACCTGATGACGCTGGTCTCGCTGGACGATATCTGGGTGACGGCGAACTTCAAGGAGACGCAGCTCGAGCACATGCGCGCCGGACAGCCGGTGGAGATCCATGTGGATGCGACGGGCAAGGACTACAAGGGCAAGGTGACGCAGATCGGCGGCGCCACCGGCTCGGTGCTGTCGCTCTTCCCGCCGGAGAACGCAACCGGCAACTACGTGAAGGTGGTGCAGCGGCTGCCCGTGCGCATCGACTTTACGGACCTGAAGGACGAGGACCCCAACCACATGCTGCGCCCCGGCCTGAGCGTGGAGCCGAAGGTGCAGGTGAAGTAAGGCAAGGACGGCGACAGAAACGCAGAAGCCCGGCTCTCGAAATGAGGGCCGGGCTTTTTGCATCTGGGAAAGAATCTGGGGAAAGAACCAAGGCAAGAAGCCGGCGCGGCGGAGGGCAGTTTTGCCCGGAGCCCGGCGCGCGCGGCAGAAGGAGCCGCCGAGACTAAAACTCGGGCGGCTTCTCCATTACCGTAAGACGGGTCACCACGGAGAGCCCCGCCTTGCGGGTCTTCAGGGACATGTTGCCGGTGGCGTAGTGGTCTTCAAAGTGGACCTTTGGCCGAAGCACTTCCACCGCCTTGGCGACATGCTGATGGCGGACGCAGAGCTGGTCGAATTCGTTCTGGAGGCGGCGCAGCTCCTGTTCAGCCTGGTCATATGCGGCGCGGTAGATTTCGATGGGAACTTTTTCCTCGTGCATACCTGACTCCACGCTGCCGATTCTAGGAAAGCTTGGGAGCAAGTGTTATCGCACGTTGGTGGTAGCGGGGTCCCACGGAGGAACCAAGGCGGCATGACCGGACTGTGGGAGGCGCCGGCAGGCATATACACTGATGGGGGTTAGCGGGATGAAAGACGCACTCCACGTTTCGAAAGAGAACTATCTGAAGGCTGTGCTGGAGGCCGAGGCCGAGGGCCGCGAGGTGATTCCGGCAACGCTGGCGCACTGGCTGGAGGTGTCTCCGCCGGCGGTGACCATGGCGCTGAAGCGGCTGAAGCGCGACGGGCTGGTAGAGGTGGGCGCGGACGGCATTGTGCGGCTGACGGCCGAGGGCCGCGAGACGGCCTATCGCACGGCGCTGCGGCACCACCTGATCGAGCGCATGCTGAGCGAGGTCTTCGGGATGGAGTGGTACGAGATCCACGAAGAGGCCGAGCGGCTGGAGCACGCGGTTTCTCCGGCGTTTGAGGCCAAGCTGAAGGAAAAACTGGGCGAGGGCGGGGCCTGTCCGCATGGAAATGCGGTGCTGCCGGAGACGCCTGCGGCGCGCAAGCAGCGGGGAGAGCTGCCCCTGGCCGAGGCCGAACCGGGGGGGAGCTACACCGTGGTGAGCCTGCACGAGCGCGACCCCAGGCTGCTCCAGTTTCTGCACCAGATGGGCATCGGTCCCAGCCGGACCCTGCGCGTGGTGAGCCAGAACTACGATCAAACCGTTTCGATTGAGCTACCTGCAGGCGTAACCGTGTTGGGCAGGCCGGCGGCGGAGGCGGTATGGCTGCGGCCGCAGGCTTGAAATAAATCAAAAATAAGTGAATTAGTTAACTACGATTAACGACCTGTGGCATACTGGGTTTGGGCGCTTCTCGCATTTGATGCGCGGAGATATGCCCAGGCAGTCCCTCCCCATCCATGGCAGATTCGGTTACAACCCGGGCCGCGGCGCAGCCCTCCCTGCCGGAGGTGCATGCCAGCGTAAGAGTCTCCAACTCGCCGCTCTATTGGAAGCGGCTGCTCGGGTTTATCGGGCCGGGCTTCCTGATCTCCGTGGGCTACATGGACCCCGGCAACTGGGCAACGGACATTGCCGGCGGCTCGCAGTTCGGCTACACGCTGCTGTTCGTCATCATGCTCTCGAACCTGATGGCGATCCTGCTGCAGAGCCTGGCGCTGAAGCTGGGCGTGGCCACGGAGCGGGATCTGGCGCAGTTGTGCGCGGAGGCCTGGGGCAGGCGCGTCAGCCTCTTTCTGTGGGTGGGCGCGGAGATTGCCATCGCCGCCTGCGACCTGGCTGAAGTCATCGGCTCGGCCATCGCGCTGCAGCTTCTGTTTCACATTCCGCTGTTCTGGGGTGTGCTCATTACCGGCACGGACGTGCTGCTGATCCTGCTGCTGCAGCGGTGGGGCTTCCGCTACGTGGAGGCGCTGGTGATCGCGCTGATCGGCACGATCATGGCCCTGTTCGGCGTGCAGATGGTGCTGTCGCGTCCCGATTATCTGCCGGCGCTGCACAGCCTGTTTGTGCCCAGCGCGCAGATCGTTGTCAATCCCGCCATGCTCTACATCGCCATCAGCATTCTGGGCGCGACGGTGATGCCGCACAACCTGTATCTGCACTCGTCGATTGTGCAGAGCCGGCGCTACCAGCGCACGGCAGAGGGCAAGCGCGATGCGATCCACATGGCGAACGTGGACTCGGCGCTGGCGCTGACGCTGGCGCTGTTTGTGAATGCAGCGATTTTGATTGTTGCGGCGGCGGTGTTCCATCGCAGCGGGCACTTCGAGGTCGCGGCGATCGAGGATGCCTACAAACTGCTGAGCCCGCTGGTGGGCGCGGCGGGCGCGAGCACGCTGTTTGCGGTGGCGCTGCTGGCCTCCGGACAGAACTCGTCGATCACCGGCACGCTGGCCGGGCAGATTGTGATGGAGGGCTTCATTCACCTGAAGGTTTCGCCGTGGCTGCGGCGGCTGATTACGCGCAGCCTGGCGATTGTGCCCACGATCCTTGTGGTGGCCTTCTTTGGCGCGCAGGGCACTGAGAAGCTGCTGATTCTGAGCCAGGTGATTCTGTCGCTGCAACTGAGCTTTGCCGTGGTGCCTCTGGTGCTGTTTACGGGCAGCCGGGCGCGCATGGGCGAGTTTGTGAACAGCCGCACGACGCAAGCGCTGGCATGGATCACGGCGGCACTGATTGCCGGGCTGAACGCATGGCTGCTGGTGCTGATGGCGATGGGCAAGCAGTAAACAGCAAGGGAACAGGGCGCGGGAAATCGCGCGCCGCGCTGGCGTAGCATGAAGCTGAGATGAAGGTTCTGACGGCAGCCGAGATGCAGGCCTGCGACCGCGCGACGACGGAGCGGTTCGGCGTGCCTTCGCTTGTGCTCATGCGCCATGCCGCGGCCGCGGTTGCAGCTTTCGCGCAGGAGCGGTTTCCGCAGGCCAGGCGCGTGACGGTGCTGTGCGGGCGGGGCAACAACGGCGGCGACGGCTTGATGACGGCGCGGCTGCTGGCTACGGCGGGGCTGAAGGTGACCACGCTGCTGCTGGGCGCGCCGGAGACCCTGAGCGGCGATGCAGCCGCGGCGTGGCGAGAGCTGGCGAGCCCCGCGCACGGCATGATCCATGTGGTGCGCACGGCGGAAGAGCTGGCGCAGCACAACTCCGCGCTGGAGACGGATCTGCTTGTGGATGCGGTGGTGGGCACGGGGTTTGCGCCGCCGCTGCGGGGGCTGGCGCTGGCCGCGCTCCATTGGATTGCCGCATGCAAAGCGCCGGTGCTGGCGGTCGATCTGCCGTCGGGCTGGCCCTCGGATGCGACCGATGCGCACTTGGATGGGCCGGTATTTCCTGCCGATGCGGTGATTACATTTACCGCGCCCAAGCCTGCGCATCTGTTCGGGCAGCTCACGCAGGGATGGGACGATCCTGTTGCGGTTGCGCCCATCGGATCGCCGGACGCGGCGATTCTCTCCGAACAAAAACTGACGTGGGCGGGCGCCGCGCATGCGCTGGTGGAGACGCCGCGCGTGGCCGACGGCAACAAGGGTAAATACGGCCATGTGCTGGTGGTGGGCGGCGGGGTTGGCAAGGCCGGTGCTCCGGCCATGGCCTCGCTGGCCGCGATGCGCGCGGGCGCGGGGCTGGTGACGGCGGCGGTTCCCGAGCCGGCGCTGCCGACAGTGGCGCGGTTTGCGGCGGAGATGATGACGCGGCCGCTGGCGGCCACGGCAACGGGCGAGATGGCTGCGCGAGGGCTGACGGCGGAGTTGTTCGAGAAGCTGACCAAAGGGATCACGGTACTGGCGATTGGGCCGGGCATGGGGCAGGGCGCGGGCGCGCTGAAGATGCTGACCGGACTGCTGGAGGCGACGCATCTGCCCGTGGTTCTGGATGCCGACGCGTTGAACCTGATTGCGGGGCATGCGCCGCTGCTGAAGATGCTGGCGAGGATGGGCCGCGCGGGACGGACGGTGGTGCTGACGCCGCATCCGGGGGAGATGGCGCGGCTGGCGGATATGGCCACAAAAGATGTGCAGGCGCGGCGGCTGGAGACGGCGCGCGGCTTTGCGGAGAAGCATCAGGTGACGCTGGTGCTGAAGGGCGCACGGACACTGATCGCGCATCCCGATGGCAGCGTGGCGGTGAATACCAGCGGCAATCCAGCGATGGCCAAGGGCGGCAGCGGCGACATGCTGACAGGCTGGGTGGCGGGGCTGCTGGGGCAGTATGGCGCGGAGCCGGCGCGCGCGGTGGAAGCCGCTGTTTATCTGCATGGGCTGGCCGCGGACTTTGCGGTGCGTGCGGCCGACGAGCACACGCTGCTGGCGACGGACACGCTGCGTGCATTTTCTCAGGCTTTTCGCTTTCGTCCGCGCACCCGGAGCGGTTATGTTCTCCTGCAAGGGGCAGCCTTGCATGCGGTGTCCTGAAGGATCGGAGTCATGATGAGCAGCACGCCTGTAGCCGAAGGCCGAAAGCATGAGTTCACCACGCACAGCGGGGCGGACACGATTGAGGTGGGGCGCAAGCTTGCGGCACTGCTGCGGCCGCCGCAACTGCTGCTGCTGAAGGGCGACCTGGGCACGGGCAAAACGACGCTGGTAAAGGGCATTGCCCAGGCGCTGGACGCGGCCGAGCCCGACGAGGTGACCAGTCCGACGTTTACGCTGGTGCACGAGTACGAGGGCACGCGCGAGGGCACGCCTGTGAAGCTGTACCATCTGGATGTCTATCGCCTGGAAGGCGAGCGGCAACTGGAGACGCTTGGCCTGGACGAGCTGCTGACGCCGGATGCGCTGGTGCTGGTGGAGTGGGGCGAGAAGTTCAAAAGCATCCAGAAGAAAGCCACCGGCGAGATCGCGATCGTTTCGACCGGCGGCGACGCGCGGCGCATCACGGTGACGCTGAAGGACTAGCTGCCGGACCTGCGCGGCCCGTCATGGGGAAGCATGAGCACAGTTGCCCACAGCAACGGCGCAGCAGACTGCCACTGCGGAACGTGCGCGGTTCCGCCTGTGCCGCAGCGCACGCGCATTTCAAGACAGATTGCCTGGCTGCAGGGCATCACGCTGACGTGGATGCTGGTGGAGTGCGCAGGCGCGCTGATTGCGGCAGCGCGGGCGCACAGCACGGCGCTCGCGGCCTTTGGTGCAGACAGCTTTGTGGAACTGCTTTCGGCTATGGTGGTGCTGCTGCAGTTTGCGCCGCGTTTCGGGATCAGCAAGGCACGGGCGGAGCGGGCGGCGGCGGTGCTGCTGTTTGCGCTGGCGGCGACGGTGGCCTGCATTGCGGCGCTTTCCTGGCGCACGCCCGCGGAGACGAGCCGCCTGGGCATTGCGATCACGGCGCTGGCGCTGCTGCTGATGCCGGTGCTGGCCGCGCTCAAGCGGCGCGAGGCCCGGCGCACACAGGACGGCGCGCTGGCGGCGGATGCGGCGCAGTCGGCCACATGCGCGTATCTTGCGGCGGTCACGCTGGCGGGGCTTGCCGCGAACGCGCTCTGGCATGCAGCGTGGCTGGACTCGGCGGCGGCGCTTGCGGCTGTGCCGATTCTGCTGGTGGAAGGGCGGCGCACCTGGCGGGGCGAGGGCTGCGGCTGCTGCGCCTGACCGTCTCGCGGAATTTCTCCGCGATTCCCGATTGTGCGGACCTGCCGGGCCTCTGTATGCTCGGGCCCATGGGGTTTGGGAGAAGGCTCTCGATAACGGCGGGGCTGCTGCTTGCGATGACAGGCGCATGCGGGCTTGCGCAAATGACGGTGAAACATCCCCGAACCCGAAAGACCGCACAACCGACGACGGTTGAGGTCATCAACGGCACCCAGGAGCGCACGCAGGTGTTTGCCGTGGGCGAAAAGGGCGGCAAAGTCGTTGGCAATGGCACGGATATCCGCGTGCTGAACGGGACGACGTGGAGCACGGCGAGCTTTGCGCCGCAGCCCCGGCACAGGAGCGCGAAGTCCGCGCGCGGCGTGACCGAGGTGAACGTGCTGAACGGAACCCGGATGAAGACGCAGACCTTCAAGGGCGGCGTGCCGCGCGCATCGAGAGGCACGACAGCAAAGCCGGGACAGCCGGTGGTCATCGGCATCGAGTCCGTCGAAGGAAAGAGGGCCGTTTCGGGCGCGGACCGGAGTTCAGGCAGGGTTGTGGTGGGGGTGCAGTCGTCCGACACGGTGCGGATTGCGCAGCCCCCGCCCGCGACGGCGCATCGCCGCAGGCCGCCGTATCATCCTCCCACGCCGGCGGCGAAGAGGCCGCCCGCTAAAACCCCATGATGTTGTAGCCGCAGTCCACGTAGATGGTTTCGCCGGTCACGGCGCTCGAGAGATCGCTGGCGAGATAGAGCGCGGTGCCGCCGACTTCAGCCTGATCGACGTTGCGCTTGAGCGGCGCGCGATCGGCGGCGGCTTTGAGCATGTCGCCGAGAGCGCCGATGCCGCGGGCGGCGAGCGTCTTGATGGGACCGGCGGAGATGGCGTTGACGCGGATGTTCTGCGGGCCGAGATCCCACGAGAGATAGCGGACGCAGCACTCGAGCGAGGCCTTGGCCAGGGCCATGACGTTGTAGTGGGGCACGACCTTTTCGGCGGCGAAGTAGGTGAGGGTCATGATGCTGCCGCCCCCGGTCATGAGGGGCGCGGCGGCGCGGCTGACGGCGATGAGCGAGTAGACGCTGACATCGTGGGCGATGCGGAAGCCGTCGCGGCTGGTGTTGAGGAAGGCGCCTTTCAGGTCCTCGGCCGGAGCGTAGGCGACGGCATGGACGAGCACGTCGAGCTTGCCGTATTTCTCCTTGAGCTGAGCGAAGAGGGTATCGATCTCGGCGTCGTTGGAGACATCGCACTGGAAGCCGGAAGCGCCCGGCAGGTCGTGGATGAGGTCTTCAGCCTCGGCGCGCATGCGCTCGTTCTGGTAGCAGATGGCGAGGGTTGCGCCCGCCGCGTGCAGCTTTTGCGCGATGCCCCAGGCGATGGAACGCTTGTTGGCCAGCCCGAAGACAACGGCGGTTTTCCCCTTCAGATCGATCATTGCAGCTCACTTCCTCCACGGCCGCACACGGTACGCACGCGAACCGCTTCTAAGAATATCAGCCGATTGAAAGGGGCACCGGCCCTCCCCCTGAGGGAGGCTATTTTCTGCGCGAGCGGCTCGATCCTGCGCCGCCTGACGCCGGACGCGAGCCGGCAATCAGAATATCCACGATGCGGCGGGCGCTTTGCTCCCAGCCGGGCATCGCCATGGTATGGAAGACGCCGACAAGCGCACGGATGAAGTCGTTCGGGTCGGTATCCGCACGGAGATCACCACCGGCAATGGCGCGCTTGACCAGCCGCATGAACGTGCCGTGGATATGACTGCGCGCGCCCTCGATCAGACGCATCGAGCCGCCGGCGACCGAGTCCATCGCGGGAAGGATGAGCCTCTTCTCGGAAACGTGGTCGATGAAGAGAAGCATCCAGGCGCGCAGCGCCTCCAGCGGGGGCATGGTTGCGGTGAAACGCTGCCCCGCCGCGGCAAGCTTTTCGACCTCGCTCCGGTAGACAGCCTCAATGAGGGCATCCCGGGTGGCGAAGTGGCGATACAGCGTAGCTGAGCCGATGCCGGCCTGACGGGCGATGTCGTCGAGGCTGGCCGATGCGCCGTCGCGCGTGAAGGCCTGCTTGGCGGCATCGAGGATACGTTGACGGTTGCGCTGCGCATCGGCGCGCACTTTGCGTGCAGGCGGATTGGAGGGGGGGCTCTTTTTCGGCATCGGAATGGCCGCTCAAATTTTCTGCAACCGGGGACACTCCCCGTTTATCCATTATCCGGGGACTATCCCCGTTTTATTGCGCGGGAGCTGGAATGTCAATCAGGCGCTGCCCCCGAAGCGCCACCACAAGCAGGAGAGATGACGATGCGTGTCTTTGTGACGGGTTCGACGGGATTTATTGGAACGGAACTGGTGAAAGAGTTGATCGCGGCGGGGCATCAGGTGCGCGGCCTCACGCGCAGCGATGCCGGCGAAGAGCAGTTGAGGGCCGTGGGCGCCGAGGTGCTGCGCGGCGACCTCACCGATCTGGACAGCCTGCGCCGGGGAGCCACGGGGATGGATGCAGTGGTGAACCTGGCGTTTAACCATGACTGGTCGAAGTTTGCGCAGAATGCGCAGGACGAGATTCGCGCCATCGAGGCGCTGGGGTCGGCGATGGAGCCGGGCAAGCTGCTGGTGGTGACCTCGGGCATTGGCATCACGAGCGGCGCGCCAGGCCAGGTGCGCAAGGAGAGCGATCCCCCGGTGGACTCTCCGGCCATCCCCCGGCGACCGGAGCAGGCGGCGAAGGTCGTGGCCGGGAAGAACGGTCTACATGTGGCCATTGTGCGCCTGCCGCAGGTGCACGATACGCGCAAGCAGGGCCTGGTGACGCTGCTGATTCAGATCGCGCGCGAGAAGGGCGTGGCGGCCTACGTGGGCGATGGCGCAATCCGCTGGGCTGCAGGGCCGCTGAGGGATGTGGCGCATCTGTATCGGCTGGCGGTTGAAAAGACCGGGCCGGGTGTAACGGCCTATCACGCCGTGCAGGAGGAAGGCGTGCCGTTGCGGGAGATCGCGGAAATCCTTGGCAAGGGGCTCAAGGTGCCGGCGGTTTCCATTGCCCCTGAGAAGGCTGCCGAACACTTCGGTATGTTCGGGCACTTTGCCGCGCTGGATATGCCGGCTTCAAGCGAGTGGACCCGCGCAGCGCTGGGCTGGGAACCCACAGGGCCAGGCCTGATCGAAGACCTGACGCACATGCAGTACTGATCGGCGGGAGGATGGGGAGTCCCAGCCGCTGTGCGGGCTGAAGCTCTCTATCTTTTACCTGCCAAGGCTTTCACCTGCCGAGGCTCTCACCCGCCGAGGTCGACGAGGGTGACGTTGCCCACGGGGCGGCCGAGGAAGCGGGAGCCGAGGCGCTCGAATTTCTCCACCGAGTCGGTGGCGAAACAGCGGATTTCGGTGGAGGCACCGGCGCCCGCAGGACCGGCGCCAACGCTGCCGTTGATGAGATGGACGGCGGCGTCGGCCGTGGACGCGGCGGAATCGATGACGCGCATGCCCGCGGGGACGGCGCGCTCGATGAGCGGGCGCAGCAGCGGGTAATGGGTGCAGCCGAGGACCAGCGTGTCCGGCGCGAGGCCTTCAGCCGCGGCGTCGGCGTTCAGCTCATCGAGATAGATGCGGATGACTTCCGCAGTGACCTTGTGACTGGTCCAGCCCTCTTCAACGAGCGGGACGAGAAGCGGACAGGCCTTCTCCAGTGCGCGGAGGCCGCGGTGGTTGCACGCGGTGCGGTAGGCGTGGCTGTGCACGGCGGCGTCGGTGGCGATGACGAGCACATCCTTGCTGATGGAGGCCGCGCGGGCGGCGGTTGCGCCGGGCTCGATGACGCCGAGGACGGGGACAGGCACGGCTTCCTGAATGGCGTCGAGGGCGAGGGCGCTGGCGGTGTTGCAGGCGATGACGAGGAACTGCGCGCCCTGCTCGCGGACCAGGAACTGGGCACTCTCGACGGCGTAGCGGGCGATGGTGCGGCGGGATTTGGAGCCGTAGGGCAGGCGGGCTGTGTCACCGATGAAAGCGTAGCGCGCGGCGGGCATGCGGTCGATGAGGGCACGCAGCACGGTGAGGCCGCCGAAGCCTGAGTCGAAGACGCCGATGGTGGGGACGGTCATTGCGTGGGGCCTCCGGTAACGGGCACGGCATCCGCGGTGAGGTAGGTGCGGGTAAGGTCGGCGTGGCCGGCAAGATTAGGGCGCTGCTGGCCATCGACGAGGAAGCGCACCTCGGCGACATGGGGCAGGTTGGCGCGCAGAGTTCCGCAGAGGGAGAGCACGGTGAGCGTCTCGGGCTCAAGGCCGGAGGGATGCTCGGCGGCGAAGGCGGCGGTCAGGTTGACGACGGCGAGCTGCGCGCCGGGGTCGCCGGTGCTTTTGGCATCGGGCGCGGGAAGCAGGAAGACGTTGGCGATGCCCTGGGCTCCGCCGGCCACGGGATGAGCCGCGCCGGGCTGGGCATAGAGATCGAGCAGGCGGCCGAGGATGACGCGGGCGCGGGACTGGGGATCGGCGGGCAGGGGCAGGGCCTGCGTTTCTGTGAGCAGGGAGCCGTCGGCGTCGTTGGCGACAAGCAGAGTGGCCTGCTCCGTGGGCGCGACGGCGGGAGCCTGGGTGGGGGCGGAGTCCTCGCCCGCGAGGAGGCGCTGATGGGCGCGCTGGCGCAGATGCCACAGAATGCCGCCCATGATGAGCGCGGCGGCCAGCAGCAGGAAGAAGAGCACCTTCTGGTAGCGGGGAATCATGGCTGGCTCGGCCCGATGCGGTTGGGATCAGTGCGCCACTCGAGGAGAGCCGAGGCCAGAGCGGCGGCGACGCGGGCCTGGTAGGCGGCGTTGTCGGGCTCGGCAGCCACGGCGCCGTCCGCACTGCGCTCGGGAGCAAGTTCCACGGCAAGGGCGGGGCAGGTCATGCTGTCCACGGCGGTAAGAGCGGTGCGGCTGAGGGTGACGTTGAAGCCGGCCTGGCGCAGCGAGGCGTTGAGCGCGCCGGCCAGAGCGATGCTGCGGGCGACGTAGGCGGATTGCGCGGTCTTCCAGGGAAGAAAGCGGTTGGCGCGGGTGGGCGCGAGCGAGGAGGTGAAGAGGTGCAGGCCGCTGCCGCTCTCGGTGGCGTGCAGGCTCAGGCAGGCCTCGGCGCGGGCGTGGTTGGCGATGGCGGCGCGCGCACCGGCATCGAGAGCGGCATCGGACTCGCGGGTGGTGACGACGGCGATGCCGCGGGCGGCGAGCAGCGAGCGCAGGCGCACGCTGAGGGCGAGGGTCGCGGCCTTTTCGCTCTGGCCGCTGGCCAGCCGGCCGCCGCTGTCGTCTCCGCCGTGGGCCGCATCCAAAACTACGACGAAGCGGGCGGAGGGAGCCGAGGGCGCCTGGGCATGCGCGGACAGGGAGAGCCCCACCGATGCAAGGAGAACGGCGAAGGCGCGAAAGGTGGGCCGTGCAGAGGGCAATGGGCTCCAGTGTACCGGGCGGCAGGCTGCGCCGGCCGTTGCAGCGGCTGGATTTGCGCCCGGAAACCGCATCAGCCACGGGGCCGGAACTGCCGCGCGCTCAGGCACGATTGTATCCCAGCGGCGGGTCGGAACAAGAGCCTCTGGAGCCGGTTCGACACGGCAAAAACCGGGTAACCATCACTGGACGCGAGCCGTCTACTAACCGTGCTACACTCGCCTTCAACCTTCGGGTGCCCGGAATGAGAACGCAATCGGATCGGCGCGTATTCTTCCCCCACTGGCGCTGGAGTGCAGCTCTGCTGGCCGGGCTGGCCGGCGTAGTTTTGGCCTGTTCGGCTGCCGCGCAGGACGACCCTCTGAACAAGGTGCATGTGACGCCGCCCCCGGCCTCGGCTCCGGCAACGGGAGCGCCCGCGGGCGCGCAGCCAGCGGCGGTTACCGGCGATGCGGCGGCTCATGCGCGGCCTGGCGCGCTCATCCGCATGAATGTGGACCTGGTGCTGGTTCCGGTGACGGTGACCGACCCCATGAACCGGCTGGTGACCGGCCTGGAGCAGGAAGACTTCAAGATCTACGAGAACAACGGCGAGCAGAAGATCACCAGCTTTTCGAGCGAGGACGCGCCGGTGTCGATCGGCATCATCTTCGATCTCTCGGGGTCGATGACCTCGAAGCTGATCCGGGCGCGGGACTCGATTCTGCAGTTCATCAAGACGGCAAACCCGGAGGACGAGTTCTTCGTGATCGGGTTCAACGACCGGCCGGAGCTGATCGAGGACTTTACCAACTCGACCGACGACATTGAGGCGCGGCTGGCGACGGTGCGCAGCGGCCACCGGACGGCGCTGCTGGACGCGATCTACTACGGCATCGAGAAGATGAAGGAGGCCAAGCATCAGCGCAAGGCGCTGCTGGTGGTCTCCGACGGAGGCGACAACCGCTCGCGCTACACCGAGGGCGAGGTACGGGCGCAGGTGCGCGAGGCGGATGTGGAGATTTACTCGATCGGCATCTTCGATCCCTACGCGGCCACGCCCGAGGAGCGGACCGGGCCCGCGCTGCTGAACGACCTGAGCGAGGAGACGGGCGGGCGCATGTACCGTGTGGACGATATCTCCGAGATGGGCGACATCGCGGAGAAGATTTCAACCGAGCTGCGCAACCAGTACGTGATCGGCTACCGGCCCAAGGATGTGAATCGCGATGGTAAGTGGCGTAAAGTAAAGGTGAAGCTGAATCCCCCGCCGGGATTGCCGCCGCTGACCGTACATGCTCGCACCGGCTACTATGCGCCATTGCAATAAGCTCCTCTTGACTGCTGCGTTGTGTGTATTGGCGCTGCCGCTCCGGGCCCAGCAAACACCAGCCAAACCACCTGCTGCCCCCGCGCCCTCGCTGACCGTGGACCGCGACCCGGTGCGCTCGCCCGACCCGGAGATGCCCTCCGCGGGCGGCCCGCTGAAGAAGGAGGCGGGTGAAGGCTACGTGCTGCGCACCAACGTGGAAGAGGTGGTGCTGAATGCCACGGTGCTGGAAGGCACGCGGCTGGTGCAGAACCTGAAGAAGGAAAACTTCGAGGTCACCGAGGATGGAGTGAAGCAGACCATCCTGAGCTTTCAGCACACGGACCTGCCGGTCTCGATCGGCCTGGTGATCGACAACTCGGGGTCGATGTCGCGCAAGCGGCCCGCGGTGAACAAGAGCGCTCTGGACCTGATTGCCGCGTCGAACCCGCAGGACGAGGCCTTTGTGGTGAACTTCTCCGATGAGGCATTCATCGACCAGGACTTTACCTCGGACCTGAACAAGCTGCGCGACGGGCTCTCGCACATCGAGTCGCGGGGCGGCACGGCGCTGTACGACGCGGTGGTGGCTTCTGCGGACAAGCTGGTGGCCGACGGCAAGCGGCCCAAGCAGGTGATCGTGATCATCACGGACGGCGAGGACAACGCCTCGTCGCTGACGCTGGAGCAGACCATCCGGCGCGTGCAGCAGCTTGGCGGGCCGGTGATCTACTCGATCGGGCTGCTCTTCGGCGACGATATGACCCGCTCCGAGGCGCGGCACGCGCGGCGTGCGCTGGAGATGCTCTCGACCGAGACGGGAGGAATCGCCTTCTTCCCCAAGACGATGGAGCAGGTGGACCAGATCGCCGCCGAGGTGGCGCGGGACATCCGCAGCCAGTACACGATCGGCTACCGCTCGACCAAGCCTTCGACGGACCCCGGATTCCGGCGCGTGGAAGTGACGGCGAGCGCGCCGGGCATGGGCAAGCTGGAAGTGCGCACGCGAACGGGATATTTTCCGGCGCCGCGCACGCCGAAGAAGGCCAGCGGACAGTAAGATAAGCCCCCCCCGCACGATAAACTGGAACCTGAATCCTCAGGAGCCAGACACTCAGAATGTCCGACTATAAATACGCAACGCTGGCCGTGCACGCCGGGCAGCATCCCGATCCCCAGACAGGCGCGGTCAACGTGCCTGTGTATCTCTCTTCGACCTTTGAACTCACCGGCATTGGCACCGACCGCGGGTGGGACTACACCCGCGCGGGCAATCCCACGCGCGACCGGCTGGAGGCCGCGCTGGCGGCGCTCGAGGGCGGCCATAGCGCGCACGCCTATGCCAGCGGCATGGCGGCGATTCACGCGCTGGTGGCGATGCTGCGCGCCGGCGACCACATCGTCTGCTCGCGCGATGTGTATGCGGGCACGGTGCGGCTGTTCGACCGCATCATCTCCGGCTACGGCATTGAAATCACCTATGTGGATTCGAGCGACCTGAAGGCCGTGGAAGCTGCCATGCGCCCGAACACCAGGCTGGTGCACATCGAGACGCCGAGCAATCCGCTGATGGTGCTGACGGACATTGCCGGGGTGGTGAAGATTGCGCATGCGCAGGGCGTGGAGGTGAGCGTGGACAACACGTTCATGTCGCCCTGCCTGCAGAGCCCGCTGGCGCTGGGCGCGGACATCGTGATGCACTCGACGACCAAGTACCTCAACGGCCACTCGGATGGCATTGGCGGTGCGCTAATCGGCTCGACGCCGGAGCACAAGGAGCGCTTCTTGCTGGTGCAGAAGGCGAGCGGCGGGGTGCTTTCGCCCTTCGACTGCTACCTGGTGCTGCGCGGCATCAAGACCATGCCGCTGCGCATCAAGCAGCACGAGGAAAATGGCCGCGCGGTGGCGGAGTTTCTCTCCACGCATCCCAAGGTCATGAAGCTCGCATATCCAGGCCTGAAGAGCCATCCGCAGTATGAGCTGGCGGCGCGGCAGCAGAAGGGCTTTGGCTCGATGATGAGCTTTGAGCTGAAGGGACGCGAAGAAGCTGCGCGGTTCCTCGCGGCAATCAAGATCTTCCTGAACGCCGAATCGCTGGGCGGGGTGGAGTCTCTGGCCTCGCACTCGGCGACGACGACGCATGGCTCGGTGAGCGCGGAGACCCGCGCGGAGATGGGCATCACCGAAGGGCGCATCCGCCTCTCCATTGGCATCGAGGATAAGGACGACCTTATCGCCGACCTCGACCAGGCGCTGGCGCAGGTGTAGGAAGAAGGCCGTGAATCCCGCGCTATGATGCTTCCGTGGGATCGTACTGGTTCGATGGCGTGACTTTTCGCGTTTATCCCGAGGATCACAATCCTCCGCATGTTCATGGCCGCTATCAGGGGATCATTGTGATCGTCGAGCTACGCGATGAGAGGGCAATACGGATTGCGGACCGGTGGGACGCGATCAGGCCAGGCGATGCTAAGCGAAATCAGGTACGTCATGTCTTGCAGGTTGCAAGCGTTCATTACGATGATCTGATGGAATTGTGGAGGGAAGCCCATGCCTGAGCCGGCACTCATTGCCGTCACAGAAGGAGATATCCAAGAGGCTCTTGTGCGTGCACGGCGGTACGATAAGTACTCCCGGCGGGTGCTCAAGGCGTCGTATTCCAAGGCCACAGATAGCATACGGCTAGTGCTTGAGGATGGAGCGACGTATTCCATGCCTCGCAAGCTGCTTCAAGGACTAGCCACGGTGCGCGAGCGCGAGTTGCGTCGTATTCAAATTGTGAGCGATGGGACAGGATTGCTATGGCCGAGCGTTGATATTGCTCACTACGTGCCGGGTCTGCTGCAGGGAATTTATGGTTCGGAAAAGTGGATGGCCGCACTTTACAAACAGCGCTCCAGACCGAAGCTTGTTGGGCAGGCACGAAATCGGAAATCCAGTTAATCTGAATCTGTATTGAAATGCAGGAAGGAGGAAGCGATGAGCAGAGGTTTGGATGGCCGGCACCGGGACACGAACGGGCGTATCGAAGAAAAGAAAGGCAACACCTTAGTTCGCACACTGCGGGCGACTTATGGTGAAGACTTCCTCCGCGACTGGCGCGGCAACGCCAAGCTGTCTACCGTGCGCAGCGAAACCGATATGTCCTTGACGGAACTCGTGCGCCAATATCAGCGTGGGAAGAGCTAGCGGGCACTCTCGCGTGGTTCTGGATTCCTTTCAACAATTAGAATTTCTGGTTCTGGGCGTCGATACCTGCGGCCCCAGCGGCACGGTGGCGCTGGCGCGCGTGGGGACCGATGCCATTGAAGTGCTGGGCCAGCGGGAGCTGGCCGGGCGCACCTACTCCGCCACGCTGATTGTGGCTGTGAGCGAGCTGCTGGCGGAGGCTGGCGCGACGGTCGCGCAGCTTGACGCCTTGGTTGCCGTGAACGGGCCGGGGAGCTTTACCGGGGTGCGCGTGGGTCTGAGCGCGGTCAAGGGGCTCGCGGAGCCGCATCGGACGCCGGTGACGGCGGTCTCGCGGCTGGCAGTGCTGGCGGACAAGGCGGGGCTGGCCTCCGCGGCCCTCGATGCGCACCGGAACGAGATTTTTCTGCGCGCGGGCACGCCGGGCGGCGAGGCATGGGAGATGCTGGCGGGTGCAGGCGAGCTGGCCACGCTGGACCGTCCCGAAGGTGCGGTGGCCGTGTGCGACGAGGCTGCGGCCGCGCTGCTGCGCACGGCGTGGCCGGATGTGCCGCTGACGGTGACGGCCGCTCCCACCGCGGCCGAGGCCATTGCACTGGCCGCGCCGCGTATCCGCGCCGGGGACTTTGTGGAACTGGCGCTGCTGGACGGGCACTATCTGCGCCGCTCGGACGCGGAGATCTTCGGCTCAGAGAAACAGGCGAGCGCATGACGGAGCGCGGCATCCGCATCCGGCCCATGGCGGCCGCCGACATGGATGCGGTGATGGCCCTGGCGGCTGCGCTGCCCCACGCGCCACACTGGCCGCGCGCGACCTATGCCCGGATCTTCATGCCCGGCGCCGTGCCCCGCCGCATTGCGCTTGTGGCCGAAGAGGGGACTGCCGCCATGCTTGCCGGGTTTGCCGTCGCCAGCCTTACGCCGCCGGAGGCCGAGCTCGAGTCCATCGCGGTTGCGCCGGCCTGCCAGCGCCGGGGGCTGGCGCGAGGGCTTTTCGGCGCTCTGGCGGCTGAATTGCGAATTGCCGGAGTGACGGAGGTTGTACTGGAGGTGCGGCCTTCGAATGGCCCGGCCCGCGCCCTCTATGCGGCACTGAGGTTTGCGGAGGCGGGCCGCCGGACGGGCTACTATGCTGATCCGCATGAGGATGCGCTGGTGCTGCGGCGGGCGCTTGCCGGTCCCGAAATGTGACCCTGGTCACGGCTGCCGGGCCGGATTCCGAAATTCCACAGGGAAAACGGAAATTTGCCCCTTTGGGCGCTTGCGGGCGGCCCGGCGGCGGAGCTATATGTAAATGTTCCATGAACTCGATCCGTAATTGCGGAGGTGCATGATGGACGAGATAAAGGATTCGACGCTGGGCGAGGAGATCAACCGCCTGCAGGCTGAACACCGCCGGTACGCTCAGCGTTTGGAAGAGCTGCTTGAGAAGCCGTACCTCTCCGAGGATGAACAGCTCGAAGAAGTGCGGCTGAAAAAGCTGAAGCTCCATGCCAAGGATCTGATTTACGCTCTCGAACACCGCGCCGCGGTGGCCGTGTAGCTTCCGATCCGGGCAAAAACAGGCAGGCGAGTGGCCGGCATGCGGCGCATGCCGCACCAAAGAATGGTTCTGCGTGCCGCGTGTGCGCGGCGGCGAACGAATCAACCGTATAATCGTTGGGGACCATGGTTCGCGACGGTTACATATACGGGTTGAGTCTTGTTGCGGTAGCAGGTTTGGTGGCATGGGCCACGCATGGCTGGGGCTGGGCCGCGCTGCCGGTCCTTCTTGCCCTCTTCTTTCTCTGGTTTTTCCGCGATCCCGAGCGGCTTGTTCCGGCCGGTGCGGGGCTGATTGTCTCTCCCGGAGACGGCCTGGTGACCGAGACGGTCGCGATCTCCACCCCGCATGGCCCCCGCCAGCGCATCAGCATCTTTCTGAGCGTGTTTGACGTGCACGTGAACCGCTCGCCCATCGCCGGCATCCTGACCGAGGTGCGCTACCAGAAGGGCCAGTACCTGAATGCCATGAACCCCGCCTCGGCGGACCGCAACGAGCAGAACATTGTGACGGTGCGGGGCGAGGGGATCGAGGTCACCTTCAAACAGATCGCCGGCCTGCTGGCGCGGCGGATTGTCTTCAACCTGCCGGAGGGCGCATCCGTGGAGCGCGGCCAGCGGGTGGGGCTGATCAAGTTTGGCTCGCGGGTGGACGTGGTGTTGCCCGCCGAGGCGGTGCTGCATGTGAAGGTGGGCCAGCGAGTGCGCGGCGGAGCCAGTGTTCTGGCTGCCATGCCGGAGGCCGCTGCCGCCGTGGAAGTGGCCACGGTGCGGCTTGCAGCGGGAGCCAAGGCCCTTGCCGACGAGCCGCAGGGGGCGCGGGCGTGATGCAGCACGGCCCGGAGATGACGCGCGCGCGGAATCAGACCCGGCTGCGGCGGGGCATGTTTCTCCTGCCTTCGCTGTTTACCGCGGGCAATATCGGCGCGGGATACTACGCCATCACGCAGACCATTGCGGCCATCAGCGGCAACGCGGAGCAGCACCTGGACTGGGCCGCAATCGCGATCCTGTTCGCGATTCCCTTCGACGCGCTTGACGGCCGCATTGCGCGCATGACGAACACATGCAGCGACTTTGGCAAGGAGCTGGACTCGCTGGCCGACGTGATTACCTTCGGCGTGGCTCCGAGCCTGCTGGCATTTGTGTGGGGCTTTCACTTTCTGCCGGATTCGATCAACCCCGTGCTGCGGCAGCACCTGGTGCAGGCAGGCGCGTTCTTCTGCTTTCTCTACCTCATCGGCGGAGCATCGCGGCTGGCGCGGTTCAACATCAGCATCGACGCGCAGCCGCGCAATCCAGGCAGGCCGGGGCGCAAATACTTCGTGGGCATGCCCATTCCCGCGGCGGCGTGCCTGCTGGCGGCCACGGTGCACTACTTCTATGGGATTCCCGTGCAGGCCTGGTGGATCGCGATTCCCTGGCTGGTGATGGTGGGGCTGTGCGGCTTTCTCATGGTCAGCACGTGGCGGTTCTGGTCCGGCAAGGAGATCAACCTGTCGCGCAGCCATCCGTTTCAGCTTTTATTCGTGCTGGCCATTGTGCTCTATGTGATGGTGCGGTTCTCGAACGTGGTACTGTTCGGCGTGGCGCTGCTGTACATGTTCTCGGGCATCTGGGCGCGCGCGGCGTACTCATGGTCGCGGCGGAGGCGTCATCCCGGCGCGCAGGCAGCGCAGGCTTCTCCGGAACCGGGCCCCGCCATTCATTCGTAATTCTGGTTTTCACGCAGAAAGAGGAACATCTTCGTGTACAAGATCGCCATTGCCGGCGCATCGACGCTGCTGGGCAAGGAACTGAAGGACGCGCTCTCCGACTCGCCGCTTGCCGCGGCCAACTTTGTGCTGCTGGACGACGCGCAGGGCCTGGGCCAGCTCGACCAGGTGGGCGACGAAGTCACTTTTGTGCAGGCCATTGAGCCGGACGCGTTCGACCGCGTGGACTTTACTTTCTTTAGCGGTTCCGAGGAGATGACGCGCCGCCACTGGAGGCATGCCCTCGAAGCCGGTTCTACCGTGCTCGATCTCTCCGGGGCTCTGGACCAGGAAAGCGGCGTGCTGGTGCGCGCGCCATGGATCGGCGGCGCAATGGACGCCGACCTGTTTACGCCCGCGATTGTGCCCGCCCATGCGGCGGCGCTGGCTCTGGCGCTGATGGCGGAGCGGCTGCAGGCACTGCCGGTGCGCACGGCGTATGCCACGGTGCTGCTGCCCGCCAGCGAGTTTGGCCGCGCGGCCATGGACGAGCTGCACCAGCAGACCGTGAACCTGCTGAGTTTTCAGACGCTTCCGCGCGCTATTTACGACGCGCAGGCTGCCTATAACCTGCTCTCTGGGCTGGGTGAGGCGGCCAAGGCGAGCATTGGCCTGGTGGAAGGGCGCGTGCGCCGGCACTTTGCCGCGCTGGCCGGCAACCGCCTGCCCATGCTGAGCCTGCAGGCTATTGCCGCGCCGGTCTTTCACGGCCACGCCTTTTCGATCGCCGTCGAGCTGGAGCGCCCAGTGGAGATCGCGGCGCTGGAAGAGGCCATGAGCAGTGAGCATCTCGATCTGGTGCTCGAAGATACAGATTCGCCGTCGAATCTGGCGGCGACGGGACAGAGCGACGTGCTGGTGCGGCTGCGTCCCGAGTTCGGGCGCAACCCGAATGAATCCAGCCGCTTCTGGCTGTGGGCCGCAAGCGACAACCTGCGTCTCTACGCGCAGAACGCGGTGGACTGTGCCCTGGAGCTGCGCCGGCTGCGGCCGCAGGGGACGGTGCAGTAAGGGCTTGCGGAAGGGTGAGGCCGTGCTTTGCCACCCATGGCGGCAAAGAGCGCCGCGAAGAACGGGCGCTTTTTTTGCGCATCGCAGCAGACATAAACAGATAAGACGGCGCACAGGAGATCCGGTGCTGCCGCCTGTTTTTGTCGATGCTCTGATTGTGCTCCTCCTGGCAGAATTACTCTGCAAAATCGATCTCAAAATCGTTGGCTGCAAAAGATGAGGGATCAATGTGTTAGAGGAGGGGAGAAATTTATTTTTCGATTTACCTCTTGACAGGACTTTGCCGGGGACGGGGTGAGGGGCACGGTTTCCCACCCTTCGCGCAGAAGACGCGCGAAGAATGGGGCACCCGGCATGGGGGATTGGGTGAGCATCCCGAAAAGGGGATGGGCTACACGCTTGACTTTGCGTCTTACCCTGATTTTTTGGCTTACTCGTGATAGAATGTAAGCCATGGCGAAGAGCTACGCGACATTTTCGAGCAAGGGGCAGCTCGTGATTCCGGCGGCGATTCGCGAGGCCATGGGCATCGAGCCAGGGACACGGGTTGCCATCCATCAGGAAGGCAGCCGGGTGATTCTGGAGCCGGAGACGCTCAGAGCCAAGCTGGAGACGATCGCGAAGATGCGGGGCATCACGGCGGGCGGCCCGTCGATGACCGATGCTCTGCTGGAAGACCGCAGGCGCGAGCGGGCCCGCGAATTGGCGGAAGATGGCTGGTAGCGGGCCATGACAGGCTATGTCCTGGACTCTTCGGCACTGCTGCGGTATGTGGACTCCGAGCCTGGAGCGGATCGTGTCGAATCGGTTTTGCGGGAGTGCGTTCGAGGCAGCGCGCGTGGATACATCTCGGCTGTGCAGTGGGGCGAAGTAGCCGGACGCCTTTATCAGAAGCTGGCAGCGCCGCGCGCGCTCGAAGTGCTGAGCCAATTGCTGCCGAGCGAAGTGGAGATTGTGCCCGCAACCGCCGAACGCGCCGTGCGTGCGGGGATCTACAAAGTTGAAAAGAAGCTTGGCTATGCCGACTCGTTTGCCTACGAGCTTGCCTCCGAATCGCACAAACGTGTGCTGGTGACGGCAGATTACGGTTTTGAACCCATCTCCAATTTCATCCGCATCGAGTTTCTGCCCACGAAGTGACGGTCTATGGTTTGCAGATGCGCGACCAAAGCTGTTCGACGAAGGCGTCGGTCATGCCGGCGATGTAATCGGCGACGGTGCGGGCGAGGCCCTCAGTGGGAATCTGGGCCTGGTGATCTTCGGGGAGCAGGCTGGGATCCGCAGCGAAGGCGGCGAAGAGGCCTTCGATCACTTCGTCGGCGTGCACGTGCTCCACTTCCATAACCGGCGCGTTGTAAAAGTTGTCGTAGAGAAAGGCTTTGGCCTGGGCGCGCTCGGCTTCGACTGCCGGGCTGAGCGCGGCAAGCCGCGCGGGGGCGCGACGAATGCCGTCGAGGGTCTGCGCGCCGAGCGCGGCGACGGCTGAGCCCGTAGATTGCATCAGGTCGGTGACCAGCGCATTGAGCATGCGGGCCAGCGTCTCGTTGAGCGCGATCTTGTCGGGCGCGGCAGGGAACTCCCGAACAACGGAATCGTAGAAGCGGCGGAAGAGCGGCACCTCCGCGCGCACCTGCGCGAGGGTGAGTATGCCGGAGCCGAGGCCATCGTCGAGGTCGGCGGTGAGGTAGGCGATTTCGTCGGCGAGGTCGATGAGCTGGGCCTCGATGGGCGGGAACTGGCCGAGGAAGTACTCGCTCAACTCCGGATGGCCGGCGGCGGTGTAGTCGCGGGAGTGCTTGATGATGCCCTCGCGCACGGCGAGGGTGAGATTGAGGCCGCGGAAGGCGGGTGAGCGCTCCTCAAACCACGTGACGATGCGCAGCGCGTGCAGGTTGTGGTCGAAGCCGAGGCCGTGGGCGCGGAGCGCACGGTCGAGGGCCTTCTCTCCGGCGTGGCCGAAGGGCGGATGGCCGATGTCGTGCGCCAGGGCGAGGGCTTCGGCAAGCTCGGAGTTCAGGCCCAGCGCGCGGGCCAGGGTGCGGGCGATCTGGGTGACTTCAAGGGTATGGGTGAGGCGGCTGCGGAAGTGGTCGCCGGGCGGGGCATCGGGCAGGCGGGCGAAGACCTGGGTCTTGCCGGCGAGACGGCGAAAGGCCCGCGCATGCAGAATGCGCGCGGCATCGCGGGCAAAGGGCGTGCGATAGGGATGGGGCGGTTCCGCGTGCTGGCGCGCGGCCATGGGGCCGGATTCGGCGACGGCGATGGCCGCAGGCAGGGCGAAGGCAAAGGGCGAACTGGGCGCGGGGGACATGCGAAGGTTCCGTTCTGGTTATACCGCACGGAAGCAGAGAGACGGCGATGGACAAGCGGAGCGCGCCGGGAGTACCATCCTGCCGGATTTGCGAGGAGCCGCGCCAGAGACAGCCAATACCGGCGCGCGGAGGAGCAGCGGCACAACGATGCATTGACCACGAGACAGCAGGAGGGAACCATGCACACCGCACAACGGCTGGCGCTGACGGCGCTGGCGCTCGGGCTTGGGTTCATGACGGGATGCGAGCGGCACTCGACCAAAGAGGTTTATTACCTGGTGGCCGCGAACCAGCAACTGCCCTACTGGCAGACGGCGGCAGCGGGCTTTAACCGCGCGGCGGCACAGTATAAAGTGACGGCGCGGGTGGTGGGTCCGGCCAACTACGATCCGCAGGGAGAGCTGACGGAGCTGCAAAAGGCGGTGGCCGCGAAGCCCGCGGGCATCCTGATCTCGGTGGCCGACGTTAGCGTGCTGCAGCCGGAGATTGATGCGGCGGTGAATGCCGGCATTCCGGTGATCACGATGGACTCCGACGCGGCGGGCAGCCGCAGACTCTTCTTTATCGGCACCAACAATCTGGAGGCAGGACGGATGGGCGGGCGCAGGCTGATCCAGAAGCTGGGCGGACACGGCAACGTGGCGTTTTTCACGCTGGCGGGGCAGCCGAATATCGAAGACCGGCTGAAGGGGTTCAAGGATGTGCTGGATACGCGGCCGGAGATCAAGATTGTGGACGTGATCGACACGAAGAGCGATGCGCGCGTGGCCTTTGACCAGGCCCGCGGGCTGCTGGCTCTGACCGGGCCGAAGAAAGTGGATGCGTTTGTGTGCCTGGAGTCGGCGAGCGGCAAATCCGTGTCGGATGCAATGAAGCGGCTGGGCGTGGCGGACCGCGTGCTGATGGCGTGGGATGCGAATCCGGATACGCTCGACGGCATCAAGGCCGGAACGATTGACTCGACGATCGCGCAGAAGCCTTTCACCATGGGCTACTACGGATTGAAGGCGCTGGACGAGGTGTTTCATGCGCCGCCGGCGCAACTGAGCAAGGATTACGGGTCCGATCCGTTCTCGCCCTACCCGGTATTTGTAGACACGGGCACGGACCTGATCGACAAGGACAATGTGGACCTGTACATTGCATCGGCGGCGCAGGCGAAATGAGAGCAGCGCAAATGAAAACGGCGGCTTCTCCGGGTGGAGAGGCCGCCGTTGCGGTCTGCGGACGCGGCGCTACTCGGGCTTGCCGACACCGGAGAGGCTGTCTTCCCTGGCGAGCTTGACGCGGGCGCTTTCGAGCTTCTTCTGGAGCTTGGCCACGTCGGAGGGCTCGACATCCGCGGCGGCAGAGAGGCTCCACTGGGTAAGCGAGAGCTGCCACTGCGCGGCGGCGAGGCGGATGCGGCCGGTCTTCTCGTAGAGGTCGCCGAGATGCTCGTGCACCGTGGGGTCGGTCTGGTCGCGGTCCACGGCCTGACGCAGATTCTCTTCGGCCAACTCGTACTGGCCCATCTTGAAGTAGGCCCAGCCGAGGGAGTCGAGATAAGCGCCATTCATGGGCTCCAGCTCAACGGCCTTGCGGATGTACTTGAGGGCCTCGGGCAGCTTCTCACTCTTGTCGGCCAGCATGTAGCCCAGGTAGTTGAGCACCATGGCGTTCGAGGGATCGATGTCGAGGGCCTGGCGGAAGAGGGTTTCGGCAGCGTCGATGTGCTTCTGCCGCTCGGCCAGCGCGCCGCGCATAAAGAGCAGGTAAACGCGGTCCTCCTGCTTGGTGGTGAGGGCGGCGGCCTTGTTCAGCGCGTCCTCGGCGTCCTTCCAGCGATGGACGCGGGTATCGATCTGCGCGATCTCCAGCCAGATGGCGCGATCCTTATCGGAGTTGTTGAGCAGACCCTTGGCCAGGGCGATGGCGTCGTCGGGCTTGCTCTGATCGACGAGCTGATCGGCGAGGATGAGCTTGAGGTCGCTGTTCTTGGGGTCGGCATCCACGGCTTTGCGGGCCACTTCGGCCGCCTTGTCGAACTTCTTGGCGTCGCGGTAGGTATCCACCTGGCCCTGATAGCCGCGCAGGGCGGAGTCGCCGCCCATGTCAATCATCTTCTGATAGGTGGCGATGGCGAGATCAACCTTGTTCTGCTCGTGGTAGACAGCGCCGAGGCGGTCAAGGAAGATGCCGCGGTTGTTCTTCTCCTCGGCGGTGTAAGCGCCATTGGCGTGGGAGGTGAGGTCCACCATGTGCTGATAGACCTGAACGGCGTCATCGTAGCGGGCAAGCACATCGAGCAGCAGGCCTTCGTTATAGCCGACCTCGAGGTTGTCGGGGTCTTTCTTCGCGGCCTTTTTGATGGTGGCGAGGGCATCCTCATACTTGCCCTGACGGCGCTCGATTTCACCGACATGAATGAGCGAGCCGACATCATCGGGATCGGCGTCGGAGAGCTCGCGATAAATCTTGAGAGCCTCGTCGAGCTGATCGTTGTTGAGCAGCGCCTGACCGAGAGCGTTGAGAGCGCGCACGTCGCCGGGATCGATGTCGACGGAGCGCTGATAGGCGGCGATGGCGTCCTTGGGGCGCTTGAGCTGGTCATAGGCCGCGCCGAGGGCGAGCTCCATCTTGGCGGTGCGGTCCTGCACGGGCACTGCCTCGATGACCTGGATGGCGTGGTTGATGTCGCCGCTCTGCACGTAGAGCTGGGCGAGGTTGAGAACCACGTCTTCCGAGTCGGGATCGATGGCCTGTGCTGTCTTGAACTGCTCCTCTGCTTTCTGTGGCTGATGCTTGACGGAGTAGAGCTGGCCAAGGACCATGCGGTCTTCCACACTGCGCGGCTGCAGGGCGACGATCTTCTCGAACTCGGCGATGGCCTGGTCGAGGGCGTTGCCGCTGGGCGAGGACGAGGAGACGGCGTTCTGGGACTCGCTGAGCTGGCGCAGGTAGATGCGGCCGAGCAGCTTGTGCGCATCGAGATCGTTGGGCGCGGTCTTGAGCAGGTTGCGCGCGGTGGACTCGGCGTCGCGAATGCGGCCTACGCGGAAGTAGAGCTCGGCCAGCGCATCGTTGAGCTGGGCCGAGTTGGGGTCGGCATCGAGGGCGTTCTTGTACTGATCGATGGCCTGCGAAACGTACTCCGGCTGGCCGGTGTTGACGGCCTCATCCTCATAAATGGCAGCGAGGGCGTCATGGTAGTAGGC
>DASZRQ010000108.1:0-18977 GCA_035549115.1 Occallatibacter sp.
GCGACGATCTGGCTGGTGGAGTTCTCATTGCGCAGGCCGACGATGGTGTTGTTCTGCGCATAGGGGCCGAGGTGCAGCGCGGTGGCGCAGCCCTCCACGTCGCCGCCGGTGAAGGTGTTGCCGTCGCCCTGCACGAGATTGATGCCGGTGGTGCCGGAGATGGGGGAGCCGCCGGAGGTGGGGCAGTCGATGTGGAGGCGGACGAAGGTGCTGGCGTTGAGCCAGTCGGTGGCGGCGGCGTTGGCGATCTGGTGGCCGATGCCGTTGACGGCGGTCTGGAAGCCGTTGGCGGCGATGCCGTAGAAAGTTCCGCCGGTGTAATTGCCGGTGCCGTCGAGGGTAAGTGCGGTCTGATTGGAGTTACCGAGGAGATAGAGGCTCTGTAAGTCGAGTTCCTGGGTGCGATAAGCGACGAAGGCCTGCGCGGCGGCGCTGGCGGACGCGGTGGTGCTGAGGACGGCGTTATCGAGGTGGAAGCCCTGGGTGTCGGCGGCGTAAGTGGGATCGCCGACCTGAATGGCGGCGGCGGAGCCGGAGTAAAGCAGCACGGTGCCGCCCGCGTTGCCGCTGGCCGCGCTGGAGCCGCGCAGAGCACAGCCGCGCAGGGCGACGTTGCGCGTGCCGGCGGTGACGATGATTTGTTTTGCAGTGGAGATGGTGGCGCAGGGCAGGAGGATTGTCACGTTGGCGGTGGAGATGGTGAGGTTCGCCGCCATGGATTGCGTGCCGGTGAAGTTGCGCGCATCGCAGGTGCCGCCGTAGGTGGTGCTGAGGCCGCTGATGCAGGCCTGGAGCTTTGCGCCGAAGTCCGCGCCGGGGAACTGATCGACCTGGAAGGCCGCGCCGAGCTGGGTGGCGGTGAGGGGGCCGGTGGCGGCTCCGCCGGAGAGGGGCATGGCGCTGGCGAAGGCCGCGTCGACGTAGTGCTTGTCCGCGGCCTGGAGGGCCTGGGTGGGGTCTCCGCTGAGGTAGAGCGGGCCGGTGAGGGCGCCGCCGACGGGCGAGAGCGAGCCGGAGGTGAGGGAGGCGATGGCCTGATCGACGTAAGCCTTGCTGGCGGCCTGCACGGCCTGCGCGGCAGGCATGACCTGGGCGCGCACGGAGGCGATGGAGGCGGTGGCCGCGGCGGGAACGACCCAGTACTCGGTGCTGGTGGCGCCGTCGCTCATGTGGTAGACGGCGGTGTAGAAGAGGCCCGCGGGCGATGCGCCGAGATTGGGCGTGAGGTTGACGGAGACGAAGCCGTCCGCGCCGATGGCGGCGGTGAGCGAGCCGGCGGCGACGGCGAGGCCGTTGGAGGTGGTGAAGGCGGGCCAGCTCACCTGCAAGACGCCGGAACCGGGCTGGCCGTTGGCCAGGTAGACGGTGCCCTGCACCGTGGTGGTGCTGACGCCCTGGGCAAGAGCCGGCAAATCCATGATCTCCACGACCAGAGCCGGGGCCAGAGCAAAGGCCAATGCCATGAGGCCGAGCCCGAGCGCACGGGCGGCGCGCAAACACGCGTTGTGTGTGAGCTTCATCCTGAGGTTTCCCTTCCGGTGCAAATGCGATTGCCTGCCGCGGCCCGGCGCGGGCGAGTGCCGTGCCTGCGCGCCGGGCTGCGCTGCTGCGACTTTACTGCGGTTGACGTGCTGTTACTGGGGAGGCGATGGTTCGCTCTCCGGTTCGGGGCTGCTGTCCGGCGCTTGCGCGAGGGGCTTTTGCATGTTGCCGAGCCATTCACGCTCGGCTGCCCACTCCGCGGCGAGACTGCGCGCCTTCTTCACTTCAGCGGCCGTCATTCTGACCTGATCGTTGGCGATCATGTAGAGCAAACGAGCGGCCATCATGTGACCTTCCTTGGCGCTTTGGACGAGGCCATTGGCGATGCCGGTGCTGTTGTCCCGCAGCGCCTTGTCTGCCGCGTCGCGCATGACGTCCGCGCCCTTGCGTTGTGCACTGCGTGCCTCGGCCGATGTTTCGTCTACCGAGGCTTTCTGCTCTTCCTGCATTGTGTCTGTCCGCCGATCCCGGACAGCCTTCCCTGCGTTAGGACCACCGAGCTGCAGATTGGAAAGCGGACGGCTCCCACCGGGGAGCCGCGATCTGCAGGCTGCATCAGTTTCTTCTTCGCGGCGGCCCTGCGGGCTGCGGAAGGAAGTCCGAAACGAAAATAGGAGAGCCTCATGCTCTCCTCTGCTATACCTGCACGGTTGTGAATGATTCAAGGATAGCGAAGTGCGGGGAAATAATACGCAAATGCGGGAGGGGGAATTTTACGTTTGGATTGAGGGAGTTAGGGGTGGGATGGGGTGGTGAGGGGGTTGACAGGCACCTGCGGTGCGGCGGATTGCCGGGGCTGAACCCCCGGCGAACGAGCAGACCCTTCATGGGCCTGAAGGCCCCTGCCTCCTCCGTGGTTGCACCCTCATCGCGATGAGGGCGCGATGAATGGGGCACGGCAGGACTGTCAGTGGTTGAAGTGAATGATCGGGACAGTTGCCTTGAGCCGCGGCCAACCACTAGTCTCTATCTGTGAATTATGATGTAACCTTTATTGTTTTCAGCTTCCCAAATAGCATTAAGTTTTTCCCGCTCACGGTTCGCGGCAGACTCATCAAAAAATCTTCCGAATTCCTTCGGCTCGCCGTTCGGGAAATGATTAAAGGTCCACATGCCATCTTGCTGCTGATGTACAGGGGATGGTGCCGAATACCCACGATACAAAATCATGTCCCTAGTGTAGATCGCTCGCGAGTTCTCATCAATGCATATTAAGGACGCCACCCCTGGCAGCAGGCTAGACTGCGCCTGATCGAATACCATAGCTGGGTGACACGAGCGGCGACACATGATCCGACGTTGTTAGTGCATGGGGGGGCGTGGGCCATTCCGGCGGATGCCGCGGCTGCGCATGAAGAGGGCGTGCGGCGGGCGCTGGAGACGGGGCACGCGATTCTGGCGCGGGGCGGCGCGGCGGTGGATGCCGTGGAGGCCGCGGTGACGGTGCTCGAGGATGACCCGACGTTCGATGCAGGGCGGGGGAGTTTTCTGACCTCGGACGGGCGGGTGCAACTGGATGCGCTGCTGATGGACGGCGGGCGAATGAAGGCGGGCGGCGTGGCGTGCGTGGAGCGGCTGCGGAACCCGATCAAGGCGGCGCGGCTGGTGCTGGAGCAGAGTCCGCATGTGTATTTTGTGGGCGCGGGGGCGGAGGCCTTTGCGGCGGCGCATGGGATGGAGCTGATTGAGAACGCGGAGCTGGTGCTGGACCGCGAGCGGGAACGGCTGGCGGCGGCGCAGGCGCGGGCGGCGGCGGGGCTGGCGGATGAGACCTTCAGCGGATTGCTGGACGATAAGGATGCGGAGACCGGGGTTCCTTTCAGGGATGAGGGACGAGGGACCAGGGACCAGGGACTAGAAGGCGACGGCCCTACGCAGTGGTCGCATGACACGGTGGGCGCGGTGGCGCTCGATGCCTACGGGAATCTGGCGGCGGCGACCTCGACGGGCGGGACCTTGAACAAGACGCCGGGGCGTGTGGGCGACTCGTCGCTGATTGGGTGCGGCTGCTATGCAGACAACCTGGCGGCGGCGGTGAGCCTGACGGGCTGGGGCGAGCCGATTATGAAGCTGGTGCTGGGCAAGTGGGCGACGGACCGCGTGGCGGACGGGACGGCTCCGGAGATTGCGGCGCGCGAGGCGATTGGGTATCTGTACAACCGGCTGGGCGGGCACGGCGGGATTATTCTGCTGGGGCCGGACGGGCGGTTTGGGCTGGCGCACAACACGCCGGCGATGGCCTGGGGCGTGGCGACGCCGGGCGGGCTGACGGTGGGGCTGAGGGTTTAGAAGGACAAGGGAATAGGGAATAGTAAAGATCTTCAGGGCCGATCCAGTTTCCATTTGAGGCGGGTGTAGGCGACGCGAAAGCCGGCGCGCTCGGCGTTGCGCTGCGAGTTGCTGCCCGCCTCCGTCACCATCATGGCCAGGTCGCAGCCCTGCGCGGCAGCGTAGCGCAGCCGCTCGGCCAGCAGCGCAGCCTGCAATCCGTTGCGGCGATGCTCCGGCACCGTGGCGGCGCCAGCCAGCAGCGCTACGCCCTGATGAAGGCAAAGCGCGGCCGCAGCGGCGGGCTGCCCATCAAGCTCGGCGAGAAAGCAGGGGCTGTTTTCACGCGCCACCAGAAGCCTGCCAGTGGAGCGGACGAACTCTTCCAGCTCGGGATGCTCATGGGTCCATCCCCGTGCGCTGACAGCGGCCCATTGCTCCGCCTCGCCGGGCGCGACGATGCGGATGCGGATGTGCGGGGAAGTGTCCTTGTTTACGGATGCGTTGCCCAGCGGCTGATAGAGCACGCTGCTGATCTCGAAGGGGCGATAGCCGCGCGCGCACAGCAGGTCAAGCGTGGCGGCTCCGGCAAAAGGGCTGACCTCGTGCATGGGCACTGCGCCGCGCGAGAGCAGAAATTGCTCGATGGTGTCGAGGGCAGCGGGCGTAAGCGGCTCAAAGACGCCAAGGCCGAAGGTCTGGGTGATGGGCGAGTCCGCGCCGTCGAAGACTGCATCGGCTCCGGCACACTTGATCCACGCCGCGCCGCTCTCGGGAAAGGCGTGAAGGCGCGCGGCGGCGAACTGCATGCAGGCGTTGCCTTCGGCGGCTTCAAGCCGGCGGGCCAGTGCGTGGTCGGCGAAGAACATGACGGGATCATGGTACAGGGCAGCGCAGGTGGCCTACGATGGAAGCATGGCGAAACTGATTCTGGCTTCGGGTTCGCCGCGGCGGCGGGAGCTGCTGGCGCAGGCGGGGTATGTGTTCGAGGTGCGGCCGGCGGATGTGAATGAGGACGTGCGCGCGGGCGAGGCCCCGGCGGCGTATGTGACGCGGCTGGCGCGGGAGAAGGCGCTGGCAGTGTTTGAAGAGGCAGAGACAAGGGACAAGGGAATCGGGAATAGCGGCCTGGTTGTGCTGGGTGCGGATACGACGGTGACGCTGGATGGGGAGATTCTGGGCAAGCCGGCGGATGCGGCCGATGCGGCGCGGATGCTGCGGAGGTTGGGCGGGCGGACGCACCGGGTGATGACGGGTGTTGCGGTTGTGACTCGCCCCGGCGACGAGGACCTGCCGCTGGGGACCCTTGAATCAAACCTGCGCGTGGAGAGCGCGGTGGAGGTGACCGCGGTGGAGTTTGCGGCGATGAGCGATGCGGAGATTGCGGCGTACATTGCCACGGGCGAGCCGATGGACAAGGCCGGCGCGTATGGGATTCAGGGGATGGCGGCGAAGTGGATTCCGCGGATCGAGGGAGACTACTTCAATGTGGTGGGGCTGCCGCTGGCGCGAGTGGCGAGGATGATTGAGGGACTAGGGACCAGGGACTAGGGACCAGGGAATAGGGACCAGGGAATAGGGAAGGCCGCGCTGGAGATGCGCGGCCCTGGTTGTTTATGGCTTCACGTCGAGCTTCTCGCCGGTGTAGGTGACGGTGGTGTCGGGCTGGGCGGTTTCGGCGATGCCTGCGCCGTGGTCTTTGCCGACGAGGACCACCTTGAAGGTGTGCGTGGAGAGCATGCCGGGGAAGCTGCCTTCGCGGGGGCCGATGGTCAGGGTGCGGGCGGCGTCGTTCCAGTGCAGGGCGATGGTGTCGTGCTGGCCTTTGGTGTAGGCGTAGCCGTCGTTGGCGTCCTCATAGAGGGTGAAGTCGCCGTCAGCGCCGGGGTAGATGCGCAGCTCGATGGGGTCGGCGGGCTTTTCGGTGGACCACTCCATTGCGGGGCCCATGGGGATGATGGAGCCGGCGCGGATGTAGAGCGGCAGCTTCGCGAGAGGCGCGTCGGCGGTGATGCGCTGTGATCCCGCGATCTTGTCGCCGGTCCAGAAGTCATACCAGGTGCTTTGCGGCAGATAGACGCTGCGCGAGGTTGCGCCCTGAATATAGACGGGGCTGACGAGGATTGCCGGGCCGAAGAGGTATTCGTCGGCGGTGTTCTGGGCGTTCACGTCGTCGCGCCAGTCCATGACGAGGGGGCGCATGAGGGTGGCGTGGTTGCTGGTGACCTGCCAGGCCTCGGAGTAGATGTAGGGCAGCAGGCGATAGCGGAGGGTGTCGTAGTCGACGAGGATTTTCTGGGCGCCGGGGCCGTAGGACCAGAGCTCGTTCTCGTCGGGGTTGCGGGTGCCGTGGACGCGGAAGATGGGCGAGAACGTGCCGAACTGGAACCAGCGGACGAAGAGCTCGCGGAATTTGGGGTCGTTGAGGTTGCCGCCGGAGATGAAGCCGCCGATGTCGGTGGTCCAGTAAGGCATGCCGCTGATGGAGTAGTTGAGGCCGGCGGTGATCTGGCGCTGGAAGGTGATGAAGTCGGAGAGCACGTCGCCGGACCATGCGGTGACGCCGTAGCGCTGAATGCCGGCGTAGGCCGAGCGGGAGAGGATGAAGACGCGCTTCCTGTCGCTGGCGGACTGCTGGCCCTCGGAGACGCCGCCGGCGTGGAAGAGGGGAAAGATGTTGGCGTAGCGCGCGCCAGAGCCGAGGGCGATCTGGTGATCAACGAGGATGTTGTCCTGACGGCCCTCGGTTTCGGGCTCGTCGGTGTCGAGCCACCAGGCGTCGACGCCCTTCTGGAAGAGCGCGGTGTCGATGTTCTCCCAATATTGATGGCGGGCGGCGGGGTCGGTGGCGTCATAGAGGGCCTGGCCGAGGGGATGGAAACCGGCGACCTGGGTTTTGGCGATGAACCAGCCGTTGCGGTCGAACTGGTCATAGACGCTGGTGCCGGGGCGGAAGAAGGGCCAGACGGAGACCATGAGGTGGAAGTGCTCCTTGTGGAGCGTGTCGATCATGCCCTGCGGGTCAGGGTAGTTGGCGTTCCACTTCATCTCGCCCATGGTGACCCACCAGAACCAGTCCTGAACGATGTTGTCGACGGGGATGTGGAGAGCGCGGTATTTGGCGGCGACGGCCTCGATCTCCTGCTGGGACTGGTACTTGTTCTTGCACTGCCAGAAGCCGTAAGCCCAGCGGCCGAAGAGAGGCACCTCGCCGGTGAGCTCGCGGTAGCTGCCGATGATCTGGTCGGCACTGGGGCCATAGAAGAAGTAGTAGTCGACGCGGTCGGCGACCTCGCCGGTCCAGTAGAGCCAGTGAACGAAGCGGTTGTTGAAGCGGCTGCGCGAGGGATTGTTCCAGAAGATACCGTAGCCGTTGGTAGAGATGAGCAGAGGGACGGCGATCTCGGTGTTTTCCTGGGAGAGATCGATCTCGGAGCCGCGGTAGTTCCACGCGCCGGACTGGTGCTGGCCGAGGCCATAGAAGCCCTCATGCGAGCCGTAGATGCCGAAGGCGACCTCGGAGTGGAAGGTCTGCTCGCCGTTGACCTCGGCGGGATGGAGGGAGCGGTAGGTGTCGGTGGTGAGGGTCTTGCCGTCAGCGGAGAAGTACTGAATGGCGCCGGACTCGCGATCAAGAACGACCTTGAGCTTTGCGGTGGTCAGGGTGATGGCCTTGGCATCGTCGGCGACGTGGAACTCCGCGGCGGGCCAGGAGGTCTTGATGACGACATGGTCCGAAGGACGAGGCGGGCGCGAGGAGCCGGCGAGGGCGTAGGTGATGTGGAGCACATCGGGCGCATCGACTTCAATGCGGAGCAGGCCGGCCTTCTGGCGCACCTCAATGGCGTTGGGCTGCTGCTCATAGCTGAGGACGGGGTTGGGCGGGTTCCACTGGGCGAAGGCGGCGGGGACGGCGCAGAGGGCGAGACACAGAGCAGCGAGGCGGACTTTCATCAGACGGCTCCAGAACGGGGTGGTCACAGAACACACCAGTCTACGCTGCCGTGTTGGGCGGGGGGCGGAAGGCGGGTACGCGGGCCTGCGGCGGTGGAGTTTCAGAGAAGTTAGCGGGCAGTTACACCAGAGTTTCTTCAATTTTTCGAGAAGCGGGCACGGAGGCGATGGAAGCGGGTTAGAATCTGTTCAATTCCGCACCAGTTACCGGAACAGCCTCAGAACAACTGAGGCAAGGGACTCTTTCCATGCAGACTCGCGCCGTGCCGCATCTTGTATTCGCTCTTGCTCTCTCCGTTACACCCACCTTTCTCCACGCACAGTTCCAGGAGCCGACGAAAGAGGAGCTGCAGATGACCTCGGACCCGAAGGCTCCGGGCGCAGCGGCGGTGTATCTCTACCGCGAGGAGACGACGGACGACAAGCTGCACTATCACAGCCTGTATGTGCGGCTGAAGATCCTGACGGAGAAGGGCAAGGAAGAGGCGACGGTTCATGTGCCGTATGACCGGACGGACTTCAAGGTGACGGATATCCAGGGGCGGACGATCCACTCCGACGGTACGGTGATTCCGCTGACGGCGAAGCCGAGCGACCTGACGGATGTGAAGACGAAGGGCTTCCAGCTCAACACCATGGTGTTCACGCTGCCCAGCGTGGAGGTGGGGAGCATCCTCGAGTACCGGCTGCAGATCCGCTACGACGACAATGTGCTGTCGTCTCCGCAGTGGGATGTGCAGCAGAAGTACTTTGTGCACAAGGCGCACTACGCATTTATTCCATCCACCTCGCAGTACATCACCAACAGCCGGGGCGACAACCTGAGCCGGCTGATGTGGTCGACGACCAACACGGCGTATGGCAAGGTGATCTACGATCAGCGGGGCACGTACACCTTCGATGCAACGGATGTTCCGGCGATTCCGAGCGAGGACTGGATGCCGCCGCTGAACAGCATCGATCTGAAGGTGAAGTTCTACTACACGCAGTACGCGACCGGGCCGGAGTTCTGGGAGAAGGAAGGGAAGCGCTGGATGAAGGAGTCCGACGAGTTTGCCGAGCCTACCAAAGCACTGCGCGAGGCGGTGAGCGGCATGGTTGCGGCAGGCGATACGGACGAAGTGAAGGCGCGCAAGATCTACGACGCGGTGCAGAAGCTCGATAACACGAGCTTTTCGCGGGAGAAGTCCCAGGCCGAGCGGAAGAAGGAGAAGATCAAGCAGATCAAGCGGGCCGAGGATGTGTGGACGCAGAAGAGCGGCGATGACGACGATATGGCGCTGCTGTATGTGGCGCTGGCGCGGGCGGCGGGACTCAAGGCGTATCCGATGGAAGTGGTCGACCGCAACCGCGCAATCTTCGATCCGGATTATCTGTGGATCAGCCAGCTCGACGATTACATCGCGGTGGTGAACCTGAACGGGCAGGATGTGTACCTCGACCCCGGACAGAAGGACTGCCCCTATGGCCTGCTGCAGTGGAAGCACACGATGGCCGGCGGGCTGCGCAGCGGCGATAAGGGCCCGATGTATGGACAGACGCCGGCCAGCACCTACAAGCAGACGATTGTGGCGCGGGTTGCGGACCTGACGATTGGCGCGGATGGCAGCGTGAAGGGCGTGGTGCGGTTTGTGATGACCGGCGACGAGGCGCTGCACTGGCGGCAGCGGACGCTCGTAAGCGACGCGGACGAGGTGAAGAAGGAGTTCAACGAGTCGATCCGCAGCGAGATTCCCGACGGCGTGCTGGCGGACTTCGATCACTTTCTGGCGCTGGAGGACTACAACTCCAACCTGGTGGCGGTGGTGAATGTGAGCGGCAGCATGGGATCGGCGACGGGCAAGCATTTCTTTCTGCCGGCGCTGTTTTTCGAGTCGCGCGCCAAACACCCGTTCGTGGCCGAGGCCAAGCGCGAGATTCCCATCGATGTGCACTACCCGGTGCTGACGCAGGATGACGAGGTGTATCACCTGCCGCAGGGCTACACGGTGGAGAGCCTGCCGCAGGCGACCAGCCTGGACTGGCCGGGACATGCGCTGCTGCGCATCAAGGCTGCGAGCGACGGCAGCACGGTGACGGTGTCGCGGGCGATGGCCTACAACTACACGATGCTGGACCCGAAGGAGTACACCGATCTGCACAGCTTCTACCAGAAGGTGGCGACGGCCGATCAGCAGCAGCTTGTGCTGGCGCGCGGAACGGCCGCGGCGGCGGGCAAGGGGAAGTAGCCGATGGGCATGCGCATGGGCCTGAGGTGCATGGCGGCAGCAGCGGCGCTGGCGGCGAGCTGCACGCCGGGGTTCGCAAGCTGGTTCTCGAAGGAGCAGCCGGTGCCGGACTGGGGCATGGAGGCCTACAAGACCAGGACGCCGGAGTACGCCAAAGACGCCAACGCGGTGATTCTCTACGACGAGTACGTGGAGACGATCGACGAGCAGGGGCGCGCGGTGGAGCGGGAGCGAGAGGCGATCCGCATCCTGAAGCCGCAGGGGCGGGGCAACACCTGCGAGGTGAGCTTTAACGAAGACCAGAAGGTGAATTACTTCCGCGCATGGACGATTGCGGCGGATGAGAAGACCTATCAGGCGCAGAACACGGATTTTGCGGACATGGGCGAGACGGATGTGCCCATCATGCTTTCGACCACCAAGCACAGGGTTGTGCATCTGCCCGCGGTGGATGTGGGCGCGGTGGAGATTTGCGAGAGCGAAGAGGTGATGGAGCCGTACTCTCAGGAAAAGCTATGGGACATTCAGAACGGCATTCCGGTGGTGTATCAGGCGCTGGAGATCGACCTGCCGCCGGGCCGGGCGCATACGGCGACGTGGCATAACCAGACCCCGGTGCAGCCGGTGGAGGTGACGCCGAACCACTGGCGGTGGGAGGTGAAGGACGAGCGGGCGCTCGATCTGCGCGACATCCCTTCACGGCCAAGCTGGGGCGCGCTGGCGGCGCGCGTGGATGTGGAGTGGGGCGACGCGGCAGTGGCGGGCATCGACAACCAGTGGAAGGCGCTGGGAGAGTGGGTGACGCGGCTGGAGGCGAACCGGCCGGACCCTTCGCCGGAGATTACGGCCGAGACGCAGCAACTGATTGCCGGCGCGCCGGATTTTTATGCGAAGCTGCAGCGGATTACGGAGTATATCCAGCAGAACATCCGCTACTTCATTGTGATTCGCGGCATTGGCGGGATGCAGGCCAACCACGCGGCGGACATTTACCGCAACCGCTACGGCGACTGCAAGGACAAGACGACGCTGCTGATCTCGATGCTGGAGGCGGCGGGCGTGCATGCATTTTATGTGCCGGTGGACGACCGCCGCGGCCTGGTGGACCCGCAGGAGCCCTCGCTGGCGGGCGACCACATGATTACGGCGATCGAGGTTCCGGCAGATGTGAACGACAAGCGGCTGCAGGCGGTGGTGAAGGGCAAGGACGGCAAGAGGTACCTGATCTTTGACCCGACGGACGAGCGCACGCCGGTGGGCAACCTGCGGGCGGACCTGCAGGGGAGCTACGGGCTGCTGAGCGCGGGAGACGAGAGCCAGGTGATCGAGCTGCCGGTGCTGCCGCCGGAGGACAGCGGCACGGATATGCAGGGCACGTTTACGCTGGCGGCGGACGGCACGCTGACGGGCACGATCGACTCAAAGCATTTTGGGCCGGAGGGCGCAGACTGGCGGTCGTATCTGAAGTACAGCGACGAGAAGGAGCGGCACGACGCCTTTGAGACGATGGTGGCCGAGGACCTGCCGGGTCTGACGCTGGACTCGTTCACCTTTACGCAGCCGCCGGCGCTGGACAAGCCGCTGGAGTTTCACTACAAGGTGACGGCGGCGCAGTATGCGCACCAGGCGGGGCCGATGCTGCTGGTGCGGCCGCGGGTGCTGGGCACGCACGCGCTGGCCTTCGACGACAAGCCGCGCACGGTGCCGATCGACCTGGACGCGACGGGGCACTGGCACGACAGCTTCGACATTACGCTGCCGCCGGGCTACGTGGTGGATGAGACTCCGGACCCGGTGAGCATCGACCTGGACTTTGCCAGCTACCACTCGACGGTGACGGCGAAGGGCAACGTGCTGCACTACGAGCGGGAGTACGTGGTGCGGGATGTGGAGCTGCCGGCGGCGCGGGCGGCGGATTTTCGCAAGCTGGAGAGCGCGATCCTGACCGATGAGCGCGGGACGGCGGTGCTGAAGAAGCAGTAGGACATGCATCCGGCGGCGCGGATGGGCATCCTTATATACGGGCCACTTGGTAAATTCACGGCCAGGCATGATTCTGTCTCTATGAGCACTCCTCTTTTTTCTCCTCTGCAGCTTCGTTCCGTGACGTTTCCCAATCGGATTGGCGTTTCGCCGATGTGCCAGTACTCGGCGGAGGACGGCTTTGCCAACGACTGGCACATGGTGCACCTGGGCGCGCGGGCGCAGGGCGGGCCGGGGCTGGTGATGCTGGAGGCCTCGGCAGTGCTGCCGGAGGGCCGGATTACCCCGGCGGACCTGGGCATCTGGAAGGATGAGCACATCGAAGGGCTGGCGCGGATTGTGCGCTTTCTGCATGGGCAGGGCGTGCGCGCGGGCATTCAACTGGCGCATGCCGGGCGCAAGGCGAGCATGGCCACGCCGTTTGCGCCGGAGGAGCGGCTGCTGGGGCCGGAGGAAGGCGGCTGGCAGCCGGTGGGTCCGAGCGCGCTTGCCTTTGCGCCGAACTACGGCGTGCCGCAGCCGCTGGACCAGGCGGGGATCGATGCGGTGATCGCGGCGTTTGCGGCGGCGGCGGAGCGGGCACGCAAGGCCGGGTTCGATGTGGTGGAGATTCATGGGGCGCACGGCTACCTGCTGCACGAGTTTCTGTCTCCGCTGGCGAACCGGAGGACGGACAGCTATGGCGGAAGCCTGGCCAACCGCACGCGGCTGATGGTGCAGGTGGCGGACGCGGTGCGGGCGGCGTGGTCGGCGGAGCTGCCGCTGTTTGTGCGCATCTCCGCGACGGACTGGGTGGAGGGCGGCTGGACGGCGGATGAGTCCGTGGAGCTGGCCCGCGTGCTGAAGCAGCATGGCGCGGACCTGGTGGATGCCTCGTCGGGCGGGATGGCTCCGGCGGCGAAGATTCCGGTGGGTCCGGCGTTTCAGGCGCCGTTTGCGGCGCGGATCAGGGCCGAGGCGGGGATTGCGACGGCAGCGGTGGGGATGATTACGGAGCCGGAGCAGGCCAATGCGCTGGTGGCCGAGGGGAAGGCGGACATGGTGCTGCTGGCGCGGGCCATGCTGCGCGACCCCTACTGGGCGGCGCATGCGGCGGCGGCGCTGGAGACGGAGGCGAGCTGGCCGAAGCAGTATCTGCGGGCGGCCCCGGCGCACTCTCCGGCGCGGAAGCCGCTGGCAACCGACTGAGCAGAGGGGATCAAGCGGGCGATTTTGCTGATCGATCAGAGAAACAATGGCCTATACTGCGGTTGACACGCGCCCGCGCCGGTTTGGGCACAGGTGCGTCGAATGCTTATGGCCCCGCATGCATCCCCCAAGCGCGTCCAGGAAGAACCCGTCATCCCGGACCGTCTCTATTTCAAAATCGGCGATGTGGCGCGCATCTGCAAGGTGGAGCCGTATGTGCTGCGGTTCTGGGAGACGCAGTTTCCGCAACTGAAGCCGAACAAGAGCGGCACCGGGCAGCGGCTCTACCGGCGGCGCGATGTGGAGACGGCGCTCGAGATCAAGAAGCTGGTGCACGGCGAAGGGTACACGCTGGTGGGCGCGCGGCAGGTGCTGGGGCAGGCCAGGCGCCCGGCTCCGCAGGCGCGGACGGCGGCCGAGAGCGGGAAAAACCGCGACACGGCAGCGGCGGTGATTGGCACAGCGCGGAACGAACTGCGCGCGATCGCCAGCCTGCTTGCGGCTCCGCAGCCGCAGACGCCGAAGCGGAAGCCGCGCATAAGCACGGAGCCTCCCACGACGGATTTACTTTTTCCATCCTAGGCGCGATTTCCGCAGCCCCGAAAAACCAAAATTGACGTATTGTTGTAGGCAGCGAACCGAACATGAGAGCAGCGCTCGACTGCTCGACTGCGCACGACCATAGCGAAAACAGGGGCTGGCGTGCAGCATCTCTTCTCCGTTCTTTCGGACGACACACTGTGGCGCGTGTACACAGGCGCTGCAACCCTTCAACGGAAGACATTACTTTTTGCCCGCGAGTAATTGGGCCGAGTTACGTCGATACCAGTTGGACAGGTATCGAATGTGGGATTTTTCCGCGAGAAAACTTACACCTTTTTCGCCATTGAGAAGCAAGGCCACATGAACGACGCTGGATCAGATTTGGAGAGCACTTCTGGGGCTCTACCGAACGCATGCAACCGACAATCCCCTTTGAGGTCAAGATGGCTACCACTGAACCTTGTTGTTTCAGCCTTGTGAAGACGGGTGCGAGCAGTTGGGCGGCGGTTCTCGTTCGCAATGAAGAACAGGCGCCAACAGCCGAGATGCAGAGCAAGGGAACGATGATCGAAACGCATGCCGCGGACTCCCCGGCGCAGATGTTTCTGGCGGAGGACGCTGCCCGAGGAGAGATTGCGGAGCGATTTCCCCGGCTGGCCATTGCGATGGTGGCGTTCCTGCTGTTTGCCGTGAGCCTGACGGCCGAGATTGAATATCTGCGCGAGTCAACGGCTTTTCTGCGCTAGGCGCGGGAGAAGGTGTTGACGCAGAGCCGCGCCGGATGGCGCGGGCACAAGTGTACATAGAGAAGTACACCCCCCCGGGTGAGCCGAGAGACCCTCAGCTCACCCGGTTATATTTTTGGGGCTGAGCGCAGCGGACGCTACAGAATGGCCGGGCGCTATTCCGGATCGCCTTTGGGGGAGCCGGCGATCTCCTCTTTCATGACCTTGATCCGGCGAAGATCCTTGAAGGGAACGCGCATGTCGAGCCGCTGGTCCTGGAGCTTGTGCGGCTTGCACATCAGGCATCCTGCCCTGGTTGACTTTGGACCTTTGCGCTTGAAGTTGGCCATGACTGCAACTATCGCACGATTTCACGCTGCGGCGCCGCGGGTTGGAGCGCTTCACGGACCGGCTGGAAACAGAAATGCGGCCGTCAGGCCGCGTCTGCTGCATGCAATGCAATGGCCGGGACGGGCAGATTCGAACTGCCGCACGCTCGGCGATATGCCTCGCGCCCCCTCGCAGTCCGGACTGGTGCGGCTTCCGCTTACGCTGCAGCCGCAGGTTGGAGTGCTCGGTGCCGGCAGTTCAAGGCCGGATTGCAGCAGGAAGCTGAATGCGAAGAGGATAAATCAATGGTCGGGACGGGCAGATTCGAACTGCCGACCCCTCGCACCCCAAGCGAGTGCTCTACCAGGCTGAGCCACGTCCCGACACAATCGGGCCGGCTCAGTGCGAGCCGGCCACGGGGGTTCTGATTCAGTTTACACCAGCGCGGGCCGCGTGCGCGGAGCGCCGGCTCAGGAGCCGAGGGCTCACTGCGAGGGCGGCACGTACTCCTGCGGCAGGGCCGAGCCCTCGCCGAAGAAGAACTGCTCCATCTGCTCCACGAGGAACTGCTGAGCCTGCGGGGTCCAGGGCTGCAGGCGGTACTCGTTGAGCAGCATCTTCTGGCGGTCGACCCACTCGCCCCAGGCCGCCTGCGAGACATTCTTATAGATCTTCTGGCCGAACTCGGAGTCGAAGGGCGGCTCGTCGAGGCCCTCCATCTCCTTTTTGTAACGAACGCAAAAAACGGTGTGCGCCATCCGTAGTAGCTCCCACCTTTATTGTATGGGATGAACGGAGGGCGCGGCGGACTCGAGCGAAGTTCGCCGCGCCCGAGGAGTCAGCGCACGGGTTCGGCGACGACCGCGACCTCAAGGTGATGGGTGCTGCCGGGCAGGTCGAGCGCGCCAAGGACGAGCGGCTTGCCGGGTACGAGCTGGGTCGAGCCGTCGAGCCTGGTCTGACGGATGATGGGGTCCTGCGTGGCCGCGGGCTTTTCCTCGGAGATGCTGGACTGCTCGATGTTTGTTTCGAGGCGCAGGGAATCGGATGTTCCGAGGAGCGAGGCCTCGATGTTGAGGCCGATGTCGATGTACTGCACCTGAGACTTTGCGTCCTGCTCCGCGCCGCCCGTGAGGATGGGCACGCGGGTGCCCTGCTTGAGCACGGTTTTGGAGCCGGGCAGCACGATGAGGCTGACATGCTGTGTGCCGCCGGGCTTGCCTGCATCGGTTTCAGTAAAGGTATAGGTGAGGCGGTAAGGTTTCTGCGCGCGGTCGAGCTCGGAGATGAGCTTCTGCGCCTCGGCCTGCTCGTCCGCGGCGGCGCGGATGGTGATGGCGGACTGCGTGGCGACGCTGTAGACATGCGCGCGCGGCAGCATGTTGCGCAGCGCGGTCTGCATGTCATTGAGCTCGCGCTGGCTGATGGCGTTGTTGAGGAAGATGGTTTGCGTGAGCTCGGGCTGCTGCCCGGCGGGGTTGGCGGTGTCTGCCTGCGCGCGGGCGGCAACTGCGGATGCGAACAGCACGAGCACAGCAAGCCCAAGAACAGCAAGAGTGAAGCGCGCGCGGGGCGCGGCGATGCGGGAACGGATCATGTGTCGCCTCTCAAAAAAAACGGTGATGTGCGAGGAGCGCCGCAATTGGGAGAGGAGTGAGTTGAGGAGCGCTCTTCAGCAGGAAGGACGCAGCGAAGCGCGATCCGCTCGAAAGATTTCGGGCCGGGCGCAGTCCTCGAATTCCCTTGACAATGGGCTGTTTTCGGGGTTTCCTGTTGGCGACTGCAAACCTTCATGCCACCCGTGTGCGCGCCGCAGCGCGCGGCAGATGCAACCAAAAACGCGCCAGCAAGGAGAGCGAATGTCTGACCAGACGCCCTCAACCGCAAATTCGAAGCTCACAGAGAACGTGGCTGGCGCGCTCGCCTACATCACCGTCATTCCGGCGATTGTGTTTCTGCTGATTGAGCCGTATAACCGCAACCCTTATGTCCGTTTTCATGCATGGCAGTGCGTTTTTCTTTTCATCGCGTGGATTGCGCTGAGCATTGTGGTGGTTGTTTCCGTGTACGTGCTGCACATGTTCGCGTGGATGATGTTCGCGTTCTATCCACTTCTTGAATTGGCGATGATTGTTCTGCTGATCGTATTGCTGATCAAGACGCTGAATGGGCAGACGCTGAAGCTGCCGATTGTCGGCGACCTGGCGGAGAAGCAGGCGAACAGCTAGCTCCAGCGCGTCAACTTCGTTGCTGTACGGGCCCGCTGTTCTTTGGTGCAACGCAGTTCCGATCCCCGGCTGTGATCCGAGTTCAACCTACCAAGGAGGTTCCATGTCCGATTCCCAGCAGGTTCCACCCGTTCCCGCGCAGAGCGGCCTCTCCGATACGGCGGCAGGCGCGCTGGCCTATGTCACCATCATTCCGGCGATCATCTTTTTATTGGTCGAGCCGTATAACCGGAACCCGTTCGTGAAGTTTCACGCGTGGCAGAATATCTTTTTCTTCATCGTGTGCATCGCGCTAGGGGTCGTCGACATGATGCTTGCGTTCATTCCGATCCTGGGCTTTTTGCTCATACTTGCGATTGGCGCAAGTTTGATTGCGATTTGGATTACCTGCGTTATCAAGGCACTGAACGGGCAGAAATTCATGTTGCCGATCATTGGACCACTGGCCGAAAAGCAGGCCAATAGCTAGTGCCGCGCAAGAGGCGCAAGGCGGCGCCGCGGCAGAGATGCTTCAGCGCCGCTTGCCTTTCTTTCCGGATCGCTTCTGACCTTTGAGACGTTTGGCGGCGTGGGTCACGTCGGGCTTGCGCTTCTTTGGCTTTGAGGGCGGGCGCGGCGGACGCTTGCCGGTGAGCGGGATGCCTTCTTCCACAAGCGAAAACTGCAGGCGGCGCTCCTGAGCGAGGATGCGGTCGAGGATGACGTGCACGCGGTCTCCGGCGCGGAAGACGCGGCCCCAGCGCATGCCGGCGATCTCGTGCGTGTTCTCGCGGAAGGTGTAGCGGTCATCGCGCAGCGAGTCGATGGGCACGAGGCCCTCGACGAAGAGATCGGTGAGCTCGACGAAGAGGCCGTATTTGGCGGGGTTGAGCACCAGCGCGGCGAACTCTTCGCCGACGCGGTCCTGCATGAAGCGGACCTTCTTCCATTCGACCAGTTCGCGCTCGGCCTCGGCGGCGCGGCGCTCGGTCTGGCTGGTTTCGTCGGCAATCTGGGCGAGCTCGTGCTCGGGGATGGGCGGGTCCAGTTGTTCGAGCTGAGCGGATGCGGCCTTTGGCCGTGCGGCCCTGTGAATCCTGACGCCGGCGAGAGCTTCGTGCGGATGCGACCAGGGCGAGGCGTGGCGGTCTTCGGCGACGGCTCCATGGCCCGCGATGCCGCGGCGCAGCAGCGTTTTGGTTATGCGGTGGACGATGAGGTCAGGGTAGCGGCGGATGGGCGAGGTGAAGTGCGTATAGGTGGGCGCGGCGAGAGCGAAGTGGCCCTCGTTGACCTCAGAGTAGCGGGCCTGGCGGAGCGAGCGCAGCATGAGATAGCTGAGAATGCGCTCCTCGGGCTTGCCTTCGATGCGCGCGGCGAGCTTCTGATACATGCGCGGCGTGACGGCGATGTCTTCGGGCACGTCGTGCGCGCGGGCCTGGCGTCCGGTGCGCTGCGCATCGCGGCGGTCGCCTTTGGTTACGACGCGCCTGACGGGCAGTGCGCCGAGGCCGAGGGAGTAGCCGAAGCCCGCGGCGAGCTCCTCAAACTGCACGACGCGGCGCGGCTCGGGCTTCTCGTGGATGCGGTAGAGCGAGGGCACGCCGAGGTCTTCGAGCCATGTGGCGACGCACTCGTTGGCGGCGAGCATGAACTCCTCAATGAGGCGGTTGGCCCAGGTGCGCTCGGCGCGAGTGACGCCGCGCATCTGGCCCTGCTCGTCGAACTGGATGACGGGCTCGGGCAGATCGAAGTCGATGGAGCCGCGCGCCTCGCGGCGCTTGTTCATGAGGCCCGCGACGCGGCGCATGCGCTCGAAGCCGGGCACGAGATGCGCGTAGCGGGCACGGGTCCCGGAGTCGCCGTCCAGGCGCTCACGCGCTTTTGAACTTTGGACGAGAGGGTCGGCCTCGCCAATGATTTGGCTTACTTCGGTATATGTCATGCGCGCGGCGGAGCGGATGACGCCTTCGACGATCTCGTAGCTCTCGATGCGCGCATCGGGGGTG
>DASZRQ010000109.1:0-45682 GCA_035549115.1 Occallatibacter sp.
GAGAGCGAATCGAGGATCGTGCTCGCGCGATTCTGAGGAGCGAGACGCAAAAAGAGACGCAGCCCGCGAGAACACAGACACCCTCGGAATTGTTGCGCGAAGGGCATTATTCCGCATGCGGTGCGGCACTTGTCGATCGGCCTAGGCTCACTCCAGATGAACTCCGAATGTCGGCATTCTGCTCGTATTACACCGGGAACGACGAGCAGGTATTGACCGCGAGTGAGAATCTTCTTCGAGAGAATCCCGGCGATCCGGAAGCTCTCTACTGGCAAATTCAGTCTGTGGAGCGCCTGGGTTTGGAGGCGATTACCAAAGCCAGAACGATCTCTCCTGATTCGGCATCGCTGCATGTGCTCACCGGAGACTTGCTTCAGGAAAAGGGCGATCTAGGAGAGGCTGCCGCGGAGTATCGCAAGGCCGTTGCCGCGGAACCGGGCTTTCTCGCTGCGCGTATCGGTCTGGCTCGCGTTCTCAATTCCGATCGCAAGACAGAGGAAGCAGAGCAGCAGATTCAGCTCGTCTTGAAGGAGAGCCCGGACGACCCCGAGGCAAATTATCTAATGGGCGAGGTCCTGGTCAATCAGTCGAAACTCGATGACGCATTGCCCTATTTGCTCAAAGCGGAGAAGGCCGCGCCGGCGGAGCTTCCTTACGTTCATGCCGATCTGAGCAAAGTGTATGAAGGACGCAATCAGATTCCTGAGGCGATTGCGGAGTTGAAACTTGCTGCCCCCGTTGATGTCGATGGCAGCTATCACTACAGGCTTGGGCGTCTCTATATGAGGGCGGGGAATCGCGAAGCGGCCGATGCGGCATTACAAACCGCCGAGGAACTCCGTCACCAAACTGACGCCAAATCGCTCTATCAAAAGTAGCAGGATAGGGTACTGCGACTGTTAACCTTGGGCTTCGTGTACGGCGGCCTTCGGCAGATTCAGCGTGAGGCGTGTCAATGGATGGACACGCTTGGCGAGCATATAGGCAGTATCTCTACAATTCTGACTGGGGAACCTGAACTCTCAACGTCAATGTTCAATTCGTAAAGCATCAAATCCGCAACCGTTCCATGTGCCGCGGCAGCGTTCTCTCGATCAACGGATTTTCCGGTTTTCATTGGTACTGCGCGATGGTTCAGCACCTCGTTTCGCGGTTGCTTCTCGGTGGCGATGCAGTGCTGCATGCAGATGGGCGTGCATCGCTGCACTTGCAGACTCCGGATCACGCCTCTTAATTCCATCGAAAACAGCGACATGCTCTTTCAGTGATAGCGGAATGGCATTGGGAAGGAGGAGAACCTTGGTCAGGCCCCGCGCCAATTGACTGCGAATCATGGAGACGAGGTCAATCAGAAATGCATTTCCAGAGGCCTTTGCCAGTGTGATGTGAAATTCGAGATCGAGGGACGCAAACTCCTTCCTGTCATGAATAGCTTCTTTCATTTGCGAAAGAAGCTGCTCGAGACGCTCGATGTCTTTCTGCGTTGCGCGCGATGCCGCGTTAGCCGCCGCGACGCCTTCCAGACCAATACGTACCTCAAGCAGATTCTCGATATCGTGCTTCTCCGTGATCATCCGCCATTCGATGATCTTTCCCAGAAACTTGCCGCCATCCGCTGCGACAGTGGTACCTTCACCGACGCGCGCATTCAAAACGCCAACAATCGACAGGCATCGCAACGCTTCGCGCAGCGAAGACCTGCCAGCGCCAAAGTCTTTGCAGAGTTCTCTTTCTGAAGGCAGCCGCTGGCCAGGTTTCAAATCGCCACTTGCAATCAGATCCATGATCTGCTGGGCTATATCTTCGCTGATGGAAATCTTTGTGACGCGGCGTATCTTTGATTGGACGCCTTTATTCAGTGGGAGCTCGGTTACGCTTGCTTTTGTGCGGGGCACTTGGTTCCTCCGCTCCTTTCCTCAGCAGACCTTTCGGGGCACTGCAACACGTATAAATTACTGATTCTATGATGGTCTGACAATGACTCAGTATAGCTGAAACCCCCAATCGATGCACAGCATTCGGCCTATGTGAATCAAATGTGTATGTAGGCAGCAAGAAGCGCCAGCACGCCGACAAAGACTACCAACAAGAGGCTGTGGCGTAGAGTAAATCGAAAGAGCTTAGCCTGATCTCTGACGGAGATTCCCGTAGCCGCGGCAGCCACGGCGATTGTTTGCAGGCTGATCATTTTTCCCATTACACCGCCAATGGAATTTACCGCGGCAATGGTAATTGGATTAAGCCCAAGGCGGCCGGCCGTCACTGTCTGCAGCGTTCCGAACAGGGCATTCGAAGAGGTATCAGATCCAGTGAGAAAAACACCAAGCCAGCCGAGCAGCGCACTGAAGAAGGGAAACAGTGCGCCCGTAGCTGCAAAGGCGAGGCCCAACGTTGCCGTTGCACCGCTGTAGTTCATCACGAATGCCATCGCGAGAACCGAGGTTACCGTGACTGTGGGAAGCGCAAGTTGCCGTGTGACTGCGAGCAGAAGCTTTCCGAATTTCGCGGGAGGCATTCTGAAGCAGATTGCTGTCAGCAAAGTTGCTGTCATGCACGACGTACCTGACGCTGCAAACCAGTTGAAATTAAAGATCGCATGATAAGGGGATGGCTTGGCAACGATTGGCGGAACGCGCAGTACAACGTCATGCAGCAACGGCCAGGGAAAACTGACACTCATCCTTTCGAGAAGTTTGTGGACTGGCGCCCAGCCCCATAAGAGAACACAAACCACAAGAAGTCCATAAGGCAACCATGCCTCAATCAATTCAGCTCTTGAGTATGTTGGTGCCGCCGACTCGATAGAGACGTGATGAGATGACTGCGCAGAGGTTCCGTCAAAGCTAGACTGCTTTGCTGCTTTGTGCGAAAACCAAAATTTGATCACGGCGATGAGGGCGCAGATAGCTGCAAGCGAAGCAAGTATGTCCGTCAGTTGTGCGCCGAGCAAATTGGAAACAAAGAGCTGCACTCCGGCAAACACCGTGCCTGTAACAATCGCGGGGAACCACATCTCACGGAGCCCGCGAAGGCCCCAGCGTGAGCCGAGAAGATATCCCGGCAGAATAAATGCGACTGGTGTACAGAGAATGCCTGCTGTGGCGCTCAGCTTATTGACAGGTAGGTTCGTGGTCAGGGCAAGCGTCACGATGGGGATGCCTATTGATCCGAACGCAACGGGAGCGGTGTTCGCCAGCAGACACAGAGCCGAGGCATCGAATGCAGTAAATCCGAGGCCGGTCAACATTGTCGACGCAATTGCGACTGGTGTACCAAAACCGGCGGCGCCTTCAACGAATGCGCCAAAGGCAAAGGCAATCAGAAGTGTTTGAAGACGGGGATCAATAGTAAGATGGCCGACCGAGTTCTTGATGATCTCAAACTTTCCTGTTTCCAGGGTTACGCGAAAGAGGCAGATTGCCCAAAACACAATCCACGAGATGGGAAATAGGCCGAATGCGACGCCCTCGCACGCGGCGCTCGCGGCGGTTGTCATCGGCATGTGATAGCCAACCAGGGCAAGGAGCAGCGTGGCCCCGAGACCGGATATGCCTGCAACCCAGGATGGCTTGCGCAACACGCCCAGCAGTACAAATACAATTGCGATTGGGATTGCAGCAATTGCTGCCGATGCAAACAGGCCGCCGCCGAAGAGTAAATACGCCTGAGACCAGGTCACAGGATCTCCATCCCACTGCACACATTCGGAGCCAACAAAACAGGCTCGGTATCTGCAATCATCGATCCGCGATAAAGATGCGTAAATCGCGCAAGTTATTTCCGGTTGGACCTGTTACGATCCTGGCTCCCACACCTTCGAGAAAAGTTGAAGAGTGAAATTCAGCGAGCGCCTGGTTAGCGGCCTCCCTCAACTCTGCTTGCTCAAGATTTTTATCCCCCGTCCTTTGCAGAGTTTCAACGCTCACGACAGCGCCGGCTGCATCACTATGTCCATCGATCCCATCAGAACCCGCAGATAAGATGGCGAGAGGAGCGTCGCTCTCTTCGAGTAGGGTTGCCGCATACAGTGCAAAATGCTGATTGCGCCCTCCATTGCCAAATACCGTTGCCGCAGTTCGGCTGTCCGATGGTGAAGGTCGAACCATGATCTCGCCGGCTGAAATGAGGCAAACCCGCTCCTGATGTTGTCTCAGTTCCCTCGCGCGACTCAAGAGATATTCAGCGGCCTCCCGGTAATTCCAATCGTCCGGCGCATTATCAATTACGCACGGGAAGCCAAGCTTCTCGGCTTGTATGCGTGCGGCTTCAGCCATGTCCTCCGCGCTCAGAATTGTCCAAACAGGTGAATTGAGCATGCCAGGTTTCACCGTTTCAGGCAGAGAACTCGATGCAAAAAAATCCCGTATGGACAGTGGGAACTGATCGAGGAGGTGATATTTCTGCAGGATTTCTCTGCATTGCTCTACGTTTGAAGAATCGGGCAGGGTCGGTCCTGAGGCGATTGAATCCAGCTTGCCTGGAGGCACATCCGAAAGCAGGATTGTCAAATACTGAACGCGCTGGGCAGCCAATCCCAGGCGTCCACCCTTCACTGCTGAGAAGTGCTTGCGGACGCAATTGATCTCAAGGATTGACGCGCCACTGTGCACCAGCGCGCGATGAAAAGCGATGGTCTCATCCAATGTGATCTTTGCGTCTAGTGGAGACTCCATCATTGCCGAGGCTCCGCCGCTGATGAGAAAGATCACGAGCGTATTGTTTCGCGATGCATGCTGCGGAAGTTCTTCCAGAAGCGCCAGCACCCTGCGCGCGCCTGCGAATGAATCCGTATTGGGAAAAGGATGCCCTCCGCAGTAATACTCGAAACCGGCTGGTACATAAGATGAATCAGGAGAGATGATGACGCCCGCAGCGTCACAGTCTGGCAAGGGTGGAAGTCTCTTCAGCAGGGCCTTAAGCATCGAGGCTGCTGCCTTTCCAGCGGCGATGATCCGCAGATGGCGGATCCCAGTGAAATCAATTGCATGTTCGCCGAAGATTAGCTCGACCGAATCCGTGTCTCTTCCGCGGGTCTTCACTTTCTCTGTAAATGCCTTTTCTACGCTGCAATCGCTAAGCGCGTTCAGGAAAATTGTGCGAGCTATTTGTCTGAGCGAGGCTTCGGTCACAATTCTCCTTTCGCAACAGTCCGGCATTCTCTCGGGCAATTCAACAACATGATGAATGCTGCATGATATGCATGCAGCAACAGGCCGTATACATCGTAGGTCCGATGTTGACCGCCATGAAATGGCATATTAAGCATATGGTCCGACCATCGTCAAGATGACACTTCGTGAACGATCGACAGTCCGGTTCATTTGCCGTCAACCATGGCCGGCTAAAGCGCGGTTACAGCAAATCGTATGCATAGAGGGTCATGAATTCGATCGGCTCATCGGCGATGCTCAGCCGCTCGAAGAGTCTTGCTGCCTCTTCAAATCTGGTCTGCGTGAACGCCTGATCCCCTATTGATTCGCGTATTGTCTGGATTTGCGAAGTGATTGTCTCCCGGATCAATTCGCTCGCAATCTTTCTTCCGTCCGAGCAGATGGCGCCAAACCTCCTCCATTGCCATACTTGCATGCGCGAAATCTCGGCCGTGGCCGCATCCTCCATCAGGTTGTAGATTGGAACGCACCCCGAGCCTCGCAGCCAGGCCTCGATATATCGGATCCCTACATCGATGTTGAGGCGTAGACCGTCATATGTGATCGCCCCCACAGGCGCTTTCAGCAGATCGCCTGCGACGACTCTTATGTCCTCGCGCTTCTTCGCAATCTGGTTTGGCTCTTTCATATGCGAGTCAAATATATCTTTGGCTAACGGCACGAGACCGGGATGCGCTACCCAGGTGCCGTCATGTCCCGCGAGAACCTCACGCAGTTTATCCTTTTGCACCTTTTCAAAGGCCTTCGCATTGGCTTCGGCATCGGCTTTAATCGGAATCTGGGCTGCCATGCCGCCCATTGCATGTACGCCGCGCCGGTGGCATGTGTGGATGAGCAGTTCAACGTAGGATTTCAGGAAGTGCTTTTCCATGGTTACTTCCGATCGGTCTGGAAGTACGAAGTCAGAAAACTTCGCAAATGTTTTGATGAAGCTGAAGATATAGTCCCATCTGCCGCAATTGAGTCCTGCTGAATGTTCGCGCAGTTCATAGAGAATCTCGTCCATCTCGAATGCCGCGAGGATCGTCTCGATCAGCACCGTGGCGCGGATGGAACCGCGCGCAATTCCCAGATAATCCTGAGCGAAAACGAAAATGTCATTCCACAGACGCGCCTCAAGGTGGCTCTGCATTTTGGGCAAATAGAAATAGGGGCCGCTTCCCTTTGTCAGAAGGAGTTTGGCATTGTGAAAGAAATACAGACCGAAGTCGAAAAGAGAACCCGAAATTGGCTCACCATCGACAAGCAGGTGCTTTTCGATGAGATGCCATCCGCGCGGGCGCACAAGAAGGGTCGCAACACGCTCGCCTAGTTTGTAGCTCCGGCCGTCCGGGCTCATGTACTCGATCGTTCCAAGTACGGCGTCGCGCAAGTTTGCCTGTCCAGAGAGATTGTTCATCCAGGTTGGCGAGTTCGAATCCTCGAAATCCGCCATAAAGCAGTTTGCTCCGGAGTTGAGCGCATTGATCACCATCTTTCGGTCGACCGGGCCTGTGATCTCGACACGGCGATCGGCAAGATCCACCACAACAGGCGCTGCGTGCCATTCGCTGTCGCGTATCCACTGCGTTTCTGGCAGAAAGTCAGGGAATTCTCCTGCATCAATCGCCTTCTGGCGTTCTTGTCTGCGTCTCAAGAGAGTGCGGCGCTCATGCTCGAACCGGACATGCAACTGTGCAAGGAATTCCAGAGCCTCAGGCGCGAGGATTTCACTCAACTCGGCTGGAATCGTGTCTGTCGCCTCAACTTTATGCTGCTCTCGAGTTTGATACTTCATGATGGGTTCACCTCTTCAGGTCTTTGTGGTTGGTCAGCATTGCAGGATGCTGTATGCGGCGGCCTACGACTATACGTTCTATCGCGGCGACTTCAAATGCGCGGCTTTCGTTGCGGGCAGGGCTGCACTGCAGCATGGTTGCCGCAAACATGGAATGCAATATTCTCACTGCCAAATCGATTTGGACAGGGGATGAGAGTGCGTCTCCAGTTTCTGTCAAAAAATATCTTGACATAATTGGTCGGACCAACCTACCATCCGGCCTGTTGAAATCTTACCCCAGGATTTCAACGTCTCGGAGAACGCATAGGAATGCCTGATTTGCTCGGCAATTGGATGTGCGTTTCTCCCGGAGGCCCGGGAACATGGCGTACCGATGTGCAGCGCTGGAAAAGCAAAAGCCAGGGCGTTGCTTCATCTAGCGCGAGTCCCTCGCATCACTTGCAATGAGGAGGACCTCAAAATGAGGCGTTTCGTGGCAATCGCGGCCCTTGCCATTCTGTTGGCAACGGCCAATGGCATTCGCGTAGTGGCTCAGACGACAAATGCGACACTCTCTGGCGTGGTTCAGGATCAGCAAAATGCTGTAATTCCCAACGCGACGGTCGTTGCCACGCAGATTGAGACCGGGCAAAAGCACACAACGAAGAGCGGGCCGGATGGGCGGTACATTATCCCCAATCTGCCAATTGGCCAGTATCGTATCTCGGCGTCCTCTCCAGGCTTTAAGGCGCTCGTGATTCCTTCAATGACGCTTCAGGTCAATCAGCTTGCCTCGGTGAATCTGACGCTGGCGATTGGAGCGGACACCGAAGAGGTGACCGTAACCGAAGAGGCGCCCCTCATCAGCACGGAAGACTCGTCTGTAGGGCAGGTGGTGCAGGAGCAGTCGATTGAAAGCACGCCTCTGAATGGCCGCAACTTCTGGCAGCTGGTGGCGCTTGTTCCCGGCGCGAGTTACACGCCGGGAGGCGAAGGAACGACGACCGGCGGCAGTTCACTGCGCGCGTCGGTGGTTAATGTCCAGATCAATGGAACAGGCTATGTGTGGAATGGGTGGCTGATGGATGGCGCCGACATTACCGAATACGAACAGGGAGGGACAAACGTCCAACCCAACGTCGATGCGCTTTCCGAGTTCAAAGTTTTTTCCGCGAACATGCCGGCCGAGTACGGACATACGCCAAACGTGGTCAGCGTCAATATGAAGAGCGGGACAAACAGCATCCACGGAACCGCATACGAGTTCCTGCGCAATGACATTATCGATGCACACAACTACTTTGCCACCACATCGAAAAACGTCCTGAAGCGCAACCAGTTCGGTGGAACGGTCGGCGGGCCAATTCGGAAGAACAAGCTTTTCTATTTCCTCGACCTGGAAGATTCCAGGCAGACGCAGGGCATTACTTTCGCCGACATTGTGCCTACGGATGCAGAGCGCGGCGGCGACTTCAGCGGGAGCAGCAAAACAATCAAGAACCCCTTCACTGGACTGCCATTCGACAGCAACATGATTCCGCCGGACATGATCTCCGATCAGGCGAAGTTCTTTCTTCCCTTCATGCCCACGCAAAGCGAGGCAACGTTCAACGCCAATCAGTCTCTGGATATTGTAAAGAGCGATCTGAAAATCGATGCCACGCTTACGCAGTCCGATCACCTGCTTGGCCGTTACTCCATCGCAGATAATCAAGAGACCGATCCAAATCAATTTCCCGCGCTGAAGACGCAGGCTCTCCACAGCCGCGCGCAGAATCTCGCCTTCAATGAGACGCATATCTTCAGTCCTCACTGGCTCAATGAGGCGCGCGCCAGCTACTATCGCGACTACTTCCTCTTCGGGCCCATCCTCGGCGGGACCAACTATACGCAGGAGGCGGGCATCACCGGCTTTGAGGAAGTGGAGCAGAGCCCAAGTTTCCCCTACATTTCGCTTTCCGGGTATTCCTCGTTCAATGGTTCCGGCAACGGAGATTTCCCAAAGTCAAACCGCATCCGCACGTGGGAGTACGCTGATACGGTCAGCTATACCAGCGGGAGAAATGACATTCGATTTGGCGGCCAGATGTGGGTGCAGCGCCACAGCTTCTATAACGGCCAGTATCAGGAAGGCGAGTTTGGCTTTACGACCCAGTTCACGGGAGACGCATTTGCGGACTTTCTGCTGGGTCTGCCTGCCACAGTCGGCCGTTCCTATCCGCTCACTTTGTATGGAAATCAGGCCATTCAATGGGCAGCCTTCTTCCAGGACAATTTCAGGGCCACGAACCGTCTGACGCTGAACCTGGGCCTGCGCTGGGAATACAACCCATTCTTCAGGGGTATCAACCAGCAAACCTCCGCTTTCATCCCTGCTACGAAAAATGGATTTGATACCAGCGCTGTCGGCGATGTAATCATCCCCACCGATGCCTCGGGGAATTTGCTTGACCCCAATGCCCAGCCGGAAACTTCGCAACTGATTCCGCTCTTCAGCGATCGTGTTCAGGGGACTGGCCAGTTGCATCTTCCCGATTCCATTCGCAAGACCGGGCCAGGCATGTATGTTCCGCGCATTGGCTTTGCCTTTCGTCCTTTCACGAATGACAAGACTGTCCTCCGCGGCGCTTTCGGCATGTTCCCGATCTTTCTCGATACCAATGTCTCCCTGCAATGGGCGCATGTGCCGCCGATTATGATTCAGCAGGCATTGAATAATCCCGTTGCCAATCCTGTCTTTGTAAACTCGTCTGCCACGGGCGAATTCTACTGGGCTAATCCATTTCAGTTTGTCGGTGCGTCACTGGTTGCAGCGAATCCCAATCCCGGCGAGCCCTGTACCGGTTCAAGCTGGCCTAGCGGAGGCGGACCGGCGTTGGCGAGCTGCCAGCAGCCAGCCATCTCCACGGCACCACAAGAGATGGATCACACGATTATGTATCAGTACAGCTTTGCCGTGCAGCACGAGCTCATGCGCAATATGTCGCTCACGGTCGGTTATGCGGGAAACAAGACGGAACACAATCAGTTCAACGGTATCGCCGAGAATACTCCGGAGCCAGGCGCCGGAAATGTGCAAAGCCGCCGGCCTTTCCCGCAATGGGGCAAGGTTTCCATGAGCAGGACCGATGGCAGCGCAAACTACAACGCACTGCAGGTGACTCTCGAGAAGCGGTTGAGCTCCGGGATTTACGGCCTGGTTTCCTATTCGTGGAGCAAATGTCTCGATAACGGGTCTGTTGAGGGTGGCCCTCCTGCTCTCGAGCTGCTGAATCAGAACTACGGTCCCTGCAGCTACGACATGACGAATAACCTGACCATCAGCTCCGTGTATCAGTTGCCTTTCGGCAAAGGCCGCATGTTCCTGAAGACTGCACATGGCGTTGTCAATGGATTGGTCGGCGGATGGGAACTGGCCGGCGTATTGACCGATCGCACTGGCCAGCCATTTACCCCCACGCTTTCGAGTGACGTGGCAAACACGGGCATCTCCGGCGAATTTCCCGACCGTGTCGGAAGCGGCAAGCTCTCCAACCCCACACCGGCGCAGTGGTTTGATACCTCAGCATTCGCCATCCCAACGAAATACACCTATGGCGACTCAAGGCGCGACATTTTGCGAGGGGATGGGCTGGTCGATATTGATGCGACCTTGAAGAAGTCCTTCGCGTTAGGCGCGTCTGAGAATCGCAGCCTCGAACTCCGGTTTGAGAGTTTCAACCTGGCGAATCACCCAACGTTTGCCGCGCCGAATGCCACCATTGGTTCGTCCTCAGCCGGAAAGGTAACCGGCACACTCAACGCGAACCGCATCTTCCAGGCGGCAGCCAAAATTTACTTCTAGGAAGGGCATGAGCATGTCTCAATTCGATCGTCGCCGTTTCCTCGCGGGGGCTGGTTTAACAGCCGCCGCGATGGGAGCCGGTGTGACCAAGCCGCTAGCCGCCCTGGGTCAGTCTCAAGGGCAAAACAATGTGAACGAATGGTCGGTCGAGCAGGCCGCTTATCCGAAGAATCCCACAATTGGCATTCAGATCGATGCCATTTCTTTTCTCGACGAAGGCACAGAGCAGGTCCTGGACATTCTCCAGGAGAAAGCCGGAGTCAACGCCCTCTTCATGGGCGCCTTCAGTTATGGCACCGGAATCACCGGCAGGCAGATCGCCGGCCATCCTTTCCCGGACCACGGCGTCCAGAAGTACCAGGACTTCTCGCACGGCCATGGCGGAGACTACGCCACACCGCATCTTCAGTATTACAAGGACACTGCTCTTAAACCGATCAAGGCGCCCGACTATGGGAATGTCGACTGCCTTGAGCTTGTTCTGCCTGCGGCGAAGAAGCGCGGCATGAAGGTCTTTGCTTGGAGCGAAGATGTGTTTGGATCATCAATCCCGGATATCGAGAAGTTCCAGGAGCGGGATCTTTACGGCCGTAATGCTCATACTGTCTGTTTCAATAACCCCGACACGCACAAATTCTGGCTCGCCCTGCAGGAAGATTTCATCCGGTCGTATGACATCGATGGAATCATGTGGGGATCCGAACGCTATGGCGCCTTTGCCAACATGATTGAGTCCGTGCATTTGCGCAATGGCAACGATCCGTCACGGGTGACCTGCTTCTGTCAGTTCTGCCAGGAGAAAGCCAAGGCCAGGGGAATTGATGTGGCGCGCGCGTTTGAGGGGTTCCATGAGCTTGAGAAGTGGGTGAGGGCGTGCCGCTCAGGTGAGAAGTTCACCGACGGCCACTATGTCACATTCTGGCGCATTCTCTTTCGTTATCCCGAATTGCTTGCGTGGGAGACGATGTGGAACGACAGCGTGCATGAGACCTACGAGGCGATCTACAAGCAAACCAAATCCATTCGCCCTTCCGCACAAGTAGGATGGCACGTTTGGCATGCGCTCAGCTTCAGCCCGTTCTTCCGCGCTCAGACTGATCTTACGAAGATCGCAGATTATTCGGACTACATGAAGATCACCGTGTACAACAATCTCGGCGGCACGCGCATGGAGACGTACATCACCAGCATCAGCGACACAGTCTATGGAGATATGCCGATTGATGAGGCGCTGCAGTTCGAGTATCGGATCATGAATCTTCGCGAACGCGGCTATGCTGAGCTGCCCTACACAGGGCTGTCTCCGGACTATGTCTATCGCGAAACGAAACGCGCGGTGGAAGACACAAAGGAGACGAAGGCCGAGATATGGCCGGGACTGGATGTCGACATTGCGAATGTCGATCTGCAGTTCAGCCGCAGCTCGCCGCCTGTTGTAAATGCCTGCACCAAGGCGTGTTTTAACGGAGGCGGACAGGGACTGGTGATCTCAAGAAAATACTCGGAGATGCGTCTGGCCAATCTGGCTGCCGTCGGTGATGCCTTGAGGGAGCTGAAGATTATCACATGATCTCTCGATCCCATTTGAAAGATTCAATCGCATGGGCGGCGCCATGAATGCGACCCGGTCCATCCGCACCCTAGCCGGTGTCATCGATATTCACTGCCATTGCGGTCCCGACAGCCTCCCCCGCACTGTCGACGCAGTTGATCTCGCATGCCTGGCCCGCCAGCACGGGATGCGGGCCATCGTAATTAAGAATCACTTTGAGCCGACAGCTTCAATCGCAACACTGGCAGCCAAAGCTGTTCCAGAAGTGATTGTTTTGGGCGGAGTGACGCTCAATCTTGCTGTAGGCGGCATGAATCCCCATGCTGTGGAACGCATGGCGCAGGTTACTGGCGGCCGCGGCCAGTTTGTGTGGATGGGTTCGCTTGATACGGAGGCGCAAGTCCGCTATTCCGGCCACGACCGCCCCGTTGTCTCATTGTTGCGCGGAGGCGAGCTGTTGCCTGAGGTGCATCATGTCCTCGAAGTTATTGCTCGTCATTCCCTGGTTCTTGAAACCGGGCATTGGGCGGCGCAAGAGGTACTGTTGCTGATTCGAGAGGCACGCCGGCATGGGGTCAAACGCATTGTGGTTACGCATGCCATGATTGCGCCGATCCATATGCAGATCGATCAGATGCAGGAAGCTGCCGCGGCCGGCGCATGGATTGAGTTCGTCTACAACGGGCTCATCGGGCCCTTCAAGGAGTTCGAACCCGCCGATTATGCACGCGCGATTCAGAGCGTCGGTGCACAGCATTGCGTTCTCGCAAGCGACCTTGGGCAGCCGGTCAATCCAGTTCATCCTGAAGGCCTCGCCGCCTTCTTCGACAAGCTGGCATGGGAAGGCATCTCCACAGACGAAATCGACCTGATGTCAAAAGACAACCCAGCCCTGATTCTGGGGCTAGACAACTCAAAAACGGAGAGTGGATCACGATGGACCGCAGAGAGTTCCTTCAAAGTGCAACTGCTGCAGCTTTAACCACTGCTTTGCCGGCGCGCAGCGCGTTCGCTGCACCGGACAAATCTGACCCCATGGTCGGTATTCAGGTCGGCGCTGTTTCCTTTGTCGACGAAGGCGTCGAGCAGTGCCTCGACATCTTCCAGAAAGACGGAGCGGTCAACACACTGTTTGTGGCAACATTCACCTATGGCCGGGGCATTGCGGGCCGCCAGATTCCTGGACAGCCGTTGCCCGACCATGGCAAGCAGCAATACGATACCGGAACCTTCTACGGCGGCTGCTATACGAAAGTGAATCCGAAATATTTTGCAGAAACTGCCTTTAAGGAGTTTCGTGCCCCCGATCTTGGCGACTACGACGTGCTCGAATCCGTGCTTCCCGCAGCCAAAAAGCGGGGTCTCAAGACCATCTGCTGGTTCGAAGACGTATTCCGTAAGGATCTCCCCCATATCGATCAGCTCCAGGAGAAGACGCTCTCTGGAGAAAATGCGACCACGCTCTGCTTCAACAATCCGAACTACCGCAACTGGCTGCTCGGCATGGTCGAGAACTGGGGCCGCTCCTACGATATTGATGGAATCATGTGGGGATCGGAACGGCAGGGCGCATTCTCAAATGTGCTGGAAGCGCATCATGGATCCCCGCGCCCGCCAATGACCGCAACGTGCTTCTGCCAATACTGCCAGGCGCGGGCCAAGCAGCATGGCATCGACCCGGAGCGCGCCCGCAAGGGATTTCTCGAACTGGCGAAATTCGTTGATGCCGGCCGAAAGAACCAGCGGCCCACGGACGGATACTACGTTTCTCTCTGGAGGCTGATGCTCTACTATCCGGAGCTGCTTGGATGGGAGATGATGTGGACCCAGAGTCTGCGTGATACTTATGCCGCGCTGCATGCCAGGATTAAAGAGATTCGCCCGTCACTGCAGATTGGATGGCATATCTGGCACAACAATTCTTTCAATCCGATCTATCGAGCCGAGCAGGATCTGCAGGCGATCGCTCCTCACTCGGATTTTCTCAAGATTGTGATTTACAACAACTGTGGCGGCGAACGCATGGTTGAGTACATCGATAACGTGCATCAGACGCTCTATGGCGATGTGCCGCGCCAGGAGCTGCTCGACTTCCACTATCGTGTGCTGAACTATCAGGAGAAGGGCCTGTCGGAGATTCCATTTACAGGCCTCTCGTCCGATTATGTCTATCGCGAATCCAAGCGTGCACATGACGATCTGGCGGGCACCAGCACATTGCTATGGCCCGGAATCGATGTCGATATTCCAACGGAAAAAGGGCATAGCCGCTGCACTCCAAATGGAGTGCGCGATGCGGTGCTCGCGGCTCTGCATGCTGGATCCGATGGGGTACTTCTCTCCCGCAAGTACTCCGAAATGATGCTAGCGAACCTTAAGGGCGCAGGCGAGGGTGTGCGCCAGTTCAAGAAGGCCTGATCGCTGGCCTTGCATCCTCCGCGGCTGAGCCGGATATTTGCGCAAAGTCCGGCTCGGCTGTGCCGTCTTGACCAGCAGAGCAGCTAATCCGAAATTCGGGAGCTCGTTATCATGTCCGCAGCCGGCGCCACGATCAGACCCCGCGAGCCGTGGGTGCCGTCTTTTATCAGTGGTTTCGCGGGCTGGACATTCGACGGGTTCGATTTTTTTCTCGTTGTTTTCAGTCTGACGGCAATCGGGCAAACTTTCGGTAAGTCTGACAAGACTGTTTCGCTGGCGTTAACCGCCACGCTGGCCTTTCGTCCTATCGGGGCATTTCTCTTTGGCCTGTTTGCCGATCGCTACGGGCGGCGCCTGCCCATCGCAATCAATTTTGCTCTTTTCGCGGTTGTCGAGGTTATTACCGGCCTCGCTCACACCTTTACGCAGTTCCTGGTCATTCGCGCAATCTTTGGAATCGTGATGGGCGGCCAATGGGGCATCGGCGTCACTCTCGCCATGGAACAGGTTCCTGCGCGGTTGCGGGGCACTATGTCCGGAGTGCTGCAGGAAGGCTATGCGATTGGATACCTGCTTGCAGCAGCAGCATTCTATCTTTTTTTCGATCACTTTTCCTGGCGGCCCCTCTTCTTTATTGGGCCTCTTCCGGCAGTCTTTTTCGCTTTCTTTGTTCTACTCAATGTCCGCGAATCCGCAGTGTGGCAGAGAGCGCGTAGCGCAAACTGGCAGGCGCTAGGGCGCAGTCTCATTGCACACTGGCGGCTCTTTGTTTATTTTGTCGTGCTCATGATGGCCCTCCATATGAGCTCGCACGGGACACAGGATATCTATCCCACGTTTCTCCAGAGGGTCTGGCACATGTCTCCGCGAGAACGGGCGTGGGTTTCATCGCTTGCCATGGCTGCAGGCATTCTTGGCGCTTTGTCGGTTGGCTACATTTCAGACCGCATCGGGCGGCGCGCCGCCATGACGGCATCTCTCCTCGGCTGCGTCTGCTCCATACCACTGTGGGCGTTCAGCAGGACCATCGGTGCTCTGATTGCAGGGGCCATGCTCATGCAGTTCTTTCTTCAGGGCGCGTGGGGCGTGGTCCCGGCCCATCTTGCCGAGATGTCTCCCGATTCGATTCGAGGTTCGCTGCCGGGCCTCGGCAACCAGTGCGGTGTTCTGCTGGCCAGTGGCATTGTCTATATTGAGCTTGCTCTTGCTCATGGAACCCACTACGCCGGAGCCATGGCGGAAACCACCCTTGTCGTCTTTCTTCTCGCATGCGTCCTTGTGTTGCTGGGGCGCGAGCGGCAGGCCGTCAATTTCGGGTAATCAACGGATTTGATTGTGGGGAGGAACAGAGTGCCAGGAATCCTGAAGCGAAAGATATGGTCGAAATTGGCTTTATGCGCTGCGATGCCGTGCATGTTTTCTGCGTCCGCCATCAGCCAGACTTCTTCTGCAACCGTCAACAGTGCTGACCAGATTGCCGCACTTGAATCGGCTCTACGGCAGCAAGCCAAGAGCGGTAACGGCACTGCAAGCGCTTATCTCGTTCAATACCCTCAGTACTATGCACAGCTTATCGTGCGCACAAGCAGCGGCGAGGTCGAGATACATCAGCGCTTCGACGAGATCATGATTGTTCTCGACGGCGAGGCTGAAGTGCTGTGCGGGGGCACGCCGCAAAATCCCCATACGATCCGCCCTGGAGAGCTTCGCGCCCCCGCTGCGGTCGGAGGAATGCCCACGCGGATGATGAAGGGAACCGTAATTCACATTCCGCAGGACACTCCGCATCATGTGGTCATCCCCGCAGAAGGTTACGTTGCTTATCTCGACATTAAGATTGCCCATCCACAGTGATAACGGTGCCTGCCGCATCGCCTATCAACACGCGCTGTGCCGCATCAGACGATGAAGGAGAGCTTCAATGGAATATCGCGACCTGAAAAACACTGACCTGCATGTGAGCCGGCTTTGTCTCGGTGTGATGACTTTTGCGAAGCAGGTGAATCAGGAAGATGCCAACCGTATGGTGGATGTGTGTCTCGATGCTGGCATCAATTGCATCGATACTGCGAACATGTATCAACTCGGTGCGGCGGAGTCCATGCTTGGCAACGCAATGAAGGGCAAGCGGGATCGGATCATTCTCTCCACCAAAGTCCGGATGAAGATGGGAGATGGGCCTGACGAAGCCGGTCTCTCCCGCCGCGCTATTCGCCGCGCCATCGAGGACTCGTTGCGTCGCCTGCAGACCGAATACATTGACATCTACTATCTCCATCAGCCTGATTACGAGGTACCGATCGATGAGACCCTTGAAGCGATGGATGAGCTGGTGCGACAGGGCAAGGTCCGATACCCAGGCACATCCAACTACGCGAGCTGGCAGATTGTGCAGATGATCGACCTGGCCCGCATGAAAAACTTCCAGCCTGCTTACATTGCCCAGCCAATGTACAACCTGCTGGCGCGCGGCATCGAGCAGGAGTTCCTGCCGATGGCAAAAGAATTCGGTGTCAGCAACTTTGTCTACAATCCTCTCGCCGCTGGATTGCTGACCGGCAAGCATATGGAGACAAAGATTCCGGAGGGCGGCCGTTTCGACAAGAATCCCATGTACCAGGACCGATACTGGCATCCCCGCACGTTCAATGCTGTCCAGCAACTCAAAGAAGCAGCGAGCGAGATCGGCCGTCCCCTGCTTGAGGTTGCTTTTGCATGGCTCCTTCATCACACGGCTGCGGATGTCGTGATCCTTGGCGCGTCGTCGGTTCCTCAGCTCCAGCAAAACATTGAGGCCTGTGCGAGCAAGCCGCTTCCATCCGAGCTACTGCCGAAACTCGATGAGATCTGGCGGGAGTTTCGCGGTCCCGTGCCGGTTTACAACCGATAATCAAGGAATTCGTCAGCAGGGCATTGAAGCACTGAACGAAACTATGCAAATTCGTCATGATTGGCCGATAGCTTAGGTCCACACACAATCATGTAGATGCTGTCCAGACATGCAGAAACATCGCCAGGTATCGCATAAGCAAAAAGGGGTCCTATTACGGCATGAATGAGATAAGCATGGCCATCCGCAGCCTCGGCGCCAAAGACCACGCGTCAAGCTAGCTATCAATTGAAGTAGAGCGCTTCGGTGCGGTGCTGGATGCTGACTATTGCTTGAGTCCGACGCGGCGCATGAGGTCGTTGAATTCGGGTTCGGAGCGCAGCGGGTCGAGGCAGGGGTCAACCTTAAGGTAGACGAGGCCGACATCGTGCACGCGGTAGGCATCTTCAAGCCACTTGAAGGCCTCCTGTTTGTTACCGAGGCCGATGTAGACGAGCGCGATCTCGTAGCGTCCAATGCCGTCGCGGCGCACGTCCTGCTCCAGGCGCGCAATGGTACTCATTGCTGCGGCTTTCTGCCCTAGGTGCGCATAGGCGTAGCCCAGGTGGCCGAGCGAGTAAGGCCCGTCGCCGGATTTGAGAAACTCCGCGATGGCCTGCGTGTAGTTGCCCTTGCCCGCATAGATGTCGCCGAGCAGGAAGTTCCAATCGGGAAGATTGGTTTTGAGAACGCGCACGGACTGTGTGATGGCAAGAGCCTTGTCGTAGCGGCGCGAGAAGTAGTCAATGAAGCCCTCGGCGTGGAAGGTGCTGCCGGAGACAGGGTCGAGGTCGACGCTGCGCTCGATCTCCGCGAGCGCCTGGTCCAGTTGTCCGGTGCGCACAAGATAGAAAGCGTACTTCTCGTGGTCGGTCGCGGAGTTGGGATTGAGCTGCAGCGCGCGATGGAACTCCGCATCCGCGGTGGCCCAGTCCCAGTCAAGGGTCATGGCGGTGTTGGCCAGCTCGGCGTGGGCCTCGCTCAGCGAGTCGTCAAGCTGAATGGCCTTGATGGCTTCGGCCTTCTGCCGCGTGAAAGCCTCTTGATACGGCATGCGGCCGGACTCGCCCAGGCGTCCATAGCAGCTTGCCAGCGCGGAGTGAGCCTGCGCGTAGCCGGGGTCGATGGCGATAGCGCGATTGAAGAACCCAACGGCATTGTTGCAGTCGTCGGCCTCGCGCAGCAGGATGCCGTGGAGATATTCGTCCTGCGCGGCGGGATTGACAGTGGGCTGGCGGACAAGGTGGGCCTGCTCCTGCGGGGTCACCTGCGTGCTGATCTCCGCGGCAATGGCCTGCGCCACTTCGCCCTGCCAGGGGATGGAGCTGTTCAGGTCGCGCGTGTAGGTATGCGCCCAGATGGGGCGGTCCGTGCGCGCGTCGATGAGCTGCGTGCTGATGCGCACCTGGTTGCCATCGCGCAGGATGCCGCCCTCGACCACGCCATCGACGGAGAGTTCGCGCGCAATCTCGGGCAGGTTCTTCTTGGTGCCCTTGTAGCTCATGGACGAGGTGAGCGAGATCACGCGGAGCGTGGAAACCTGTCCGAGATCGTTAATCAGCTCCTCGGTCATGCCGTCGGCAAAGTAATCCTGGTCCGGCACGCCGGAGAGGTTTTCAAGCGGCAGAATGGCGATGGAGTGAATGCCTTTGTGTGAGGCGGGAGCGAGCCAGCGTCTGTAGCCGAGATAAGCGCCGATGAGAACCAGAGCGGCGACAGCACTTCCTGTGAGCACATGGATAAGCCGGATGCGGCGGCGCGGCGTCTGAGCGGCCGGCGCGGAAGCTGGCGCAGCGGAAACAGGAGAAGAAACAGCCGATGGAACAGCGCTAGTGTTTCCTGCCTGTTTCTCCGCGAGCGTGGAAGCTGCCTCGACGGCGGACGCGCTGCCGGTTCCGGCTTCAGGCGATTCGAAGTGGAATCGCGGAATATACGAGCCGCTTGCCAGCTCGATGCGGAGTGGGAAGGTACTGGAATCTGCGTCGGCATAAAACTGGGCCAGCTTTTTGCGCACCTCGCTGGCGCGGACGCGGACAACGGAGTCGTTGCCCGTGTCGTAACCGATGGGGCGGCCGAACATCTCGGCCCCGATCATGCGCTCGCGGAGGCTGTCAAACTCGCCATGCAGGGCATGGTCGACGATAAGGCGGAGGAAGTCCTGGGTACGCTTGCGGCCAGCAAAAGCATGGCTGGCAAGGATGACTTCAACGTGTTGACGGACTGCGGCTATCTGATCCGGAGTGAGGATCGCCGGTTCCTGCAGCGAAGTCGCACTACCTGAAGCCATGGTGCAAGCCAATACTGCCAGTCCTCACTATACCACCGGAGAAAACGCAACCGCACTTTCGCTTAACGGGCCATATCCGCGGCTCCAGGCAGGGGTTGCGGTGGCATGGAAGTCGTTTATCAAGTTTATGTTAGCTCCGCGTAACGTGCTACTGAGCCGTTAACCGCTTTACACCGTTGCAATGCGGGTGTTGGAATCTCGATGCTTTTGCGGAAGGGGTATTTGGAGCCGTCCAGCAAACGCTTACTCAGGTTACAGGGCGGATTTGAGCCAGGGGTTTCCGGATTGGCCGCAAAAGGCAGACCTCGATCCGGGTTTTTAGCGGCATTTGTGCGGGGCGTTATTGGGGAGTTTGTCATCCTAAGGGACATGATTCATTTCGGTTGTCTTGAAACAGGTCTCGCCAGCGGCCCGGCAGGATGTCTGAACCCCACTTCTCTTGGCCGTGTGCGCTGGAGCAAATCCTTTATGGCTCTGTGCATGGCTATCGGCCTGTGGGCTCTGCCCGCGGCGGCCCAGGCCGGAGACGATGCGATACGGGCAGCGATGCAGCGGGGGATGCAGGCGATGCAGGCGGGCGATTTCAGCCAGGCAGTTGCGGCGTTCTCAACTGTGACCAAGGCGCGGCCCGGACTGGCTGAAGCGCACTTCAACGTCGGACTTGCCCAGGAGCAGGCTGGCGAGCTGGATGATGCGCGCGGCTCCCTGGAGACCGCGCTGCGGCTGAAGCCCGAACTGCGTGGGGCCAATCTGTTCCTGGGGTTGATCGCCTACAAGCAGAACCGCTTCAAGGATGCCGAGCGCTGCCTGTTGCGCGAGACGCGGCTCGACCCCGCCAATGCCAAGGCGTTCATGTGGCTGGGCGTGACGCATCTGGCCGAGAACGATCCGCAGGGCGCGATTGCCCCGCTGGACAAGGCCTATGCTCTCGACCCGAAGGACGCCGACATTCTCTATCACCGCGGCCGGGCTTATCTGCTGGTGGCGAATGCGTCCTACGACGCAATGTTCAAGCTCGATCACGATTCGATGCGTGTGCACCAGGTGCTGGGCGAGGCGTATGCACAGGCCTATCGCACGCCGGAGGCGATCAGCGAGTTCGAACTGGCGATCAAGATGGCTCCCAGGCAGCCGGGACTGCATGAGGAGCTTGGCGATCAGTATTGGGTGGCCGGCCAGATGGACAAGGCCGGACCCGCTTACCGCGCGGAGCTTGCGATCGATCCGGATTCGATTTCGGCGCAGTACAAGCTCGGCAGCTTGCTGGTGTTGAACCAGCAGCAGGCCGAAGGCGTGGCGCTGCTGCGCGAGGTGTTGAAGGCCGATCCCTCGCTGAGCGACGCGCACTACTACCTGGGCACGGGGCTGATGGCCCTGGCGCAGGATCAGGACGCGATCCACGAATTCGATCAGGCCATTGCGGCTGATCCTTCGGACGACCGCGCGATGACCTCGTATTACAAGCTGGCGCTGCTTTACCGGCGGCTGCATCAGGCGGCCGAAGAGCACACAGCGATGCAGAATTTTCTGCGCCTGCGCGCGCAAACGGCAGAACGGCAGGATCGCCATGCCGCGCAGATCGCACGCAAGCGCACGGAGCTTCCCGTGGACGATCCGGAGAAGATCGCGATGTCTTCAGTGCAGGAAGACAAGCAGAACCCTTAACCCGGCAGGCATCCGGCAACACGGACCTGCCGCAACGCAGAGAATCCATTTCGAGGACAGAGACGAGTGGCACGGAAAACGAGCAGAAGAGACAAACAAGAAAGCGTTTGCTCAGGAGACAAACTCATGGATACCAGAGATTCATCCTACCTAGGTCATGCGGCACGGGCGTTGCGGTCCATGTCCGCGTTGGCGGGCATGGCAGTGGCGCTGGCGGTTGTGCTGCTATGCGGCGCGCCGGCAACTGCGCAGTTGGACACAGGCTCGATCAGCGGCGTGGTCACCGACCAGGCCGGCAAGGTTGTGCAGGGAGCTGCCATCACGGCATCCTCTGCGGCTACGGGGACAACCTATTCCACAGTGAGTTCCAACACGGGCTACTTCGTGATGCCTTCCGTGCGCACAGGCACATATGACTTGCGCATCAGCTCCGCGGGCTTCAAGACGGCCGTATACAGCAATGTTGTGGTTTCGGTCGGCGCCAGCACCTCGCGCGACGTGACCCTGAATGTAGGCACGGCGAACGAAAGCGTGACGGTCACCGCGGGCACGGTCTCGCTGGAGAAAGACACGTCCGACATCGACGCGTCCATCTCGCCGGAGCAGGTGCAGGATTTGCCCCTGGCGGTTTCCGGCAACCTGCGCTCGCTCACTTCAATGGAGTTTCTTGTGCCGGGCACGGTTGGACCGGGCACTTCGGCCGGCGGCTCCGGTTTCCAGATGAGCAAGATCAACGGCGGCCAGGAAGAAGGCACCGATTACCTGGTGGATGGCATCACCACCAACCGTCAGGAGAACGGTTCGGGTTCTGTGGACATTCTCACGCCCTCCGTGGACGCGGTGAGTGAGTTTCATGTGAGCTTGTCTGGATTGCCCGCGGATTTGGGCCGGACCACGGGTGGCATCGCAAATTTCAATACGAAGAGCGGCACCAATGAGTACCACGGCAACCTCTACAACTTCTACAAGAATGCCGCTCTGGACGCGAACAACTGGTTCAACAATGGCTATCTCGCCACCACCACGGACCCCGCGGTGCGCGCCACGCTGCAGCGGCCGGCCGACACGAAGAACGACTACGGTGGCACGATGGGCGGGCCCATCGTCATTCCCCATCTCTACAACGGCCGGGACAAGAGTTTCTTCTTCTTCAGTTGGGAGCAGCTCCGCTACAACACCGGCTCGGCAGTCACGAGCCTGATTCCCACGCCGGACGAACTGGGCAGCAACGGCCAGTACTTCGATTTCACGTCAACGCTGGGCGGGCAGATTCCCGGAGCATCTGATGGCTGCAACGCGGCGCTCTACTACGGCGAAATCTTCGATCCCTCATCCGAGACAACGGTGAACGGCGTTCCGTGCCGCACTCCTCTCACGTACAATGGCCAGCTCAACGAGATTCCCATTGGCCGCGAGAGCACGGTAGCGAAAAATGTGCTGCAGTATCTGCCCAAGCCGAACCTCTCGGCTGGCACCAACAACTACGTGTACGACACAACGGACTCGATCGCGCAGACGGTGTACAGCATCCGTATCGATCAGAACCTGGGCGCAAGCCACAAGCTCTGGGGCTTCTTCAGCTCTCGCGAGAACACTGACCAGGGCAACGGCCTCAACCTGCCTCCACCGCTGACCTCGGCTGGCGGCGGCGCAGTGGATCAGTTGGCCAAGCTGTCGCGCGTGGGCTGGGACTGGATCATCTCTCCACGGCTCATCAACTCGCTGACCGTGGGCACCAACCGCTCCAACAACTACAACGTGTCACGTGCGGCCAACATGGGCAAGGATTGGGACAGCGAGCTCGGTATCGCCAACGGCAGCGGTCCGGTATTTCCTGGCTTTGTGTTCGTTGGCAGTCCCTATCCGGGCTTCGGCCAGAACGTGTACTCGCAGGATGTGGACAACACTATCGCGGTGAACGACATCGTGCACTGGCAGCATGGAGCGCACAGCTTCATGTTCGGCGGCGAGGCGCAGTACCACCAGTTCTCGTTCGTCAGCAAGATCGGCGGCACCTGCAGCGGCACCTCAGGCTGCTATACCTTCTGGGATAACCAGACGGCATCGGACACGACCTACTGGGGGCAGGATGGCAACTCGTTCGCGGCCTTCCTGATTGGTCAATCGGGGACCGCAAACGCCCTGATGCAGCTCCACTCGCCGCGCTGGATTACGCACTACGGCGCCCTGTTCGCGCAGGATGACTGGAAAGTGCGGAACAACCTCACGCTCAATCTTGGCATTCGCTGGAGCTTCGATACGCCACGCCACGAAGCGGACGGCGACACGTCGATTCTCGATCCGACGCTTCCAAATACCGCGGCGAACGGTATTCCTGGAGCGCTGGCCTTCGCTGGCAAAGGCACGGGACGCAACGGCAACGTGGGCGAGACGTGGGCCGACACCTACTACAAGGACTTCGAGCCCCGCGTAGGTTTCTCATGGTCTCCCTATGCCGATGGCAGGGTAGTGCTGCGCGGCAATGGCGGCATCTACTATGGCCCGCTGGTGTACGCGGACTTCGGCCAGGGCACGGTGCAGGGCTTTACCGTGAATCAGACGCTCTTCACGGCTGATCCTCTTTCCGGTCCGCAGGTCGACGATGGCATGCCTGTGCTGCCCACCACGCCGGATGTCGATCCCACGCAGCTCAACACGCAGGGCATCGACAGCATCGGCAAGAGCTTCGGCCGTCCGGCAATGGTGGAGACCTGGACTTTGGAAAACCAGATCCAGATCACGCCCAATCTGTTCTTCTCGCTTGCTTATCTGGGCAACCATGCCACACATCTGCATGGATTGATCGACTACCCGAACGACATTCCGTTGAACGATCTGTCGCTGGGACTCGGGCTGACGTATGCGGCAGCGGCTCCTCCGCCGGGATCGGGCGTGACCGCGCCCTACGCCAACTTCTACAGCGAGTGGGGCTCCGGCGTGCAGGTGCAGCAGGCGCTTCGTCCCTTCCCGCAGTATGGCTACATCAACCAGGACAGCTACCTGCAGAATGTGGGCCAGTCCACCTATAACGCGCTTACCGCCAAGCTCGAAAGGCGCTTCCATAACGGCCTGAATGTGCTCGCGTCGTACACGTTCTCAAAGACGCTGACCGATGCCGACGCCATTCAGCCCTACTACAGCACGCTGCAGAACCAGGGCGGCACGCAGAACCCTTACGACCACAAGGCAGAGAAGGCCGTCAGCAACGAGGACATTCCGAACAACTTCGTTGTGAGCTACCTGTACGAGCTGCCTGTGGGCCGTGGCAAAAAACTGCTCGGGACTGTGCCCAAGCCGGTGGATGCCGTGGTCAGCGGATGGCGCATCAGCGGCGTGCAGCGTTACCTCGGCGGCCAGCCGATCAGCTTCTTCGGCGCGAATGGCATTCCGGGCTTTGACAACGGCATCCGTCCCAACCGCGTGGCGGGGCAGGCGGTCAGGAACTCGGCGAAGTTCAACCCATTCAGCTTTGTGAATTCGGGTTCGATCGGCGCGGGTTCGGGAGCCTGCACCACGGGCTACTGGAACTGCTCGGCCTTTGCCGATCCCAACCCGAGTCCGCAGGTGAACGTGCCCTATCGCTTCGGCGATATGCCGCGCAACTCCGCCGATATCCGGGCCTTCGGCTTCTATGACGAGGACTTCGGAATCAGCAAGACGATTCCGATTACCGAGAGAATCCATGCCGAATTCCGCGGCGAAATGTTCAACGCATTCAACCGGCACGCATTCAACAAACCCGATTCAGGCATTCAGGACACCAGCTTCGGCCAGGTGAGCAGTACGCTGCTTGGTCCAAGAAATGTCCAGTTTGTTCTGAAGATCAACTATTGATCGGCAAACACAACGACGCGGGCGATCCGGAGGCTGCAGTTGCCGTCCGGATCGCTTCGCGGAACGGTCCGGCGCGTCCGCGCCGGGCTCATGCTCCCGCTGCGGGCCAATGTTGATGAGGAGAGGCATGAGATTTTCCGTATTCACCGCTGCGTTGCTGGCAACCGTTGCACTGGCTGGTTGCGGCGGCGGTGGTTCTACAGCCGGAACCGGAAATGGCGGCGGTGGTGGCACAACAACAACGCCGGACATGGGCACTCTGACAAACGTAAGCGACAGCACCAGCTTCAAGCTGACGAACGCATCGAGTTCCATGGTGCTCGGCATCGCCGGACAAAGCCAGACCGCGGGCGCCAGCCTTGCGCAGGAGACGGACACCGGCTCATCGGACGCGCTGTGGCACTTCCTGCCCATGACGAGTTCGCAATACAACATCGAAAATCTGCTGACGCATCAGGTCATGGGCATCAGCAACGCCTCGACGGCCGCCGGTGCACAGGCCCTGCAATGGGCAGACAATGGCACCAGCGACCACCTGTGGGCGTTCTATCTGCTCAAAGACGGCAACTACCTGATCAAGAACGTGAACAGCGGGCTCTACTTGGAAGATGCCGATTCGAACGCGACAGCATCGGCCACCATCGACCAGGGAGCGCGCGCGACGAGCGGCAGCGGATGCACCTGCCAGGAGTGGACGCTGACTTCAACCGGCAATGCGGTCTATTCCGCGCCGGCAGCCGTCACGGTGACCTATAGCGGCCAGGATTCGTCCTCCATCGGCATCCACGATCCTTCGATGCTGAAGGTGGGATCGAATTACTACCTGTTCTCCACGCACGGAACGCTGCATGCGCACACCTCCACAGATGGCACAACGTTCTCCGACGACAGCTTTGCATTGGACTCGCTGCCCGCGTGGACCAATGCCTACACAGGCGCGAGCGGCGACCTGTGGGCTCCGGATGCCTCGGCGCACAACGGCCAATACTGGCTCTACTATGCCGCATCGACCTTCGGCAGTACCGACTCCGCCATCGGGCTTGCGATCAGCCCGACAGGAGTTCCCGGCACCTTCGTCGATTCCGGCGCGGCGGTGTACACCTCAGCGAGCTGTGCGGGCTCAAATGCGATTGATCCCGCATCGGTGACGGACGGCAGCGGCAACGCGTGGCTCGTCTTCGGCTCTTGGTCCAGCGGCATCCAGATTGTTCCGGTCGGCAACACAACAGGCGTGCCCACCGGCGCCGCCTGCACGCAGCTCGCCTATCATCCTTCCGGCACCGGCATCGAGGGCGCCTACATCTATCCGCACGGCGGGTACTACTACCTCTTTGCTTCCGTCGATACCTGCTGCAACGGCGTCAACAGTACCTACCGCATCATTGTGGGGCGTTCGAGCTCGATCACGGGCCCTTACACCGATCGCGGCGGAGTCGCGCTGACGCAGGGTGGCGGCACGATTCTGCTCAGCGCGCATGACAACATCAACGGCCCCGGTGGAGAGAGCGTGCTGAGCGATACGGATGGTGACATCCTCGTCTACCACTACTACGACGGCAATAACAGCGGCTATCCGGCGCTGGGCATGAACGTGCTGGGCTGGACCACGGACGGCTGGCCTTACGTGCAGTAGCCGCCCCGCCGCAACAAATTTTCAGGGCATAAGGAAAATCATGAAGCGTCTTTCCACGGTATTCACAATCATGGCGATGAGCGCGGCGTTCTTCGTCTGCGCGGGCACGGCACAGGCAGCGAAGAACAAGGCGCCGCAGGCTCTGGAACTCACCGGCGACTACTGGGGCACGCATGACCCCTCGGTGATTAAGGCGGGCGATACATGGTACGTCTTCGCAACGGGCCGCGCGCCTCACGGGCATATGGCGATTCGCTGCTCGCACGACCTGAAGGAGTGGAAGCTGTGCGGCCAGGTGTTCACGGAGATTCCGGAGTGGATTCAGAAGGACAGCCCCGGCACGAAGGAGCTGTGGGCTCCCGACATCTCGTACTTCGACGGGCTCTATCATCTCTACTACGCGTATTCGCTCTTCGGGAAGAACACGTCGGGGATCGCGCTCGCCACAAACAAGACGCTGGACCCGGACAGCCCCGGCTACAAATGGATGGACCAGGGGCTTGTGCTGCGCTCGGTGGCCAGTGATGACTTCAATGCCATCGATCCGAATCTGGTGATCGATACAGCGGGCAAAACATGGCTCGCCTTTGGCAGCTTCTGGTCGGGCATCAAGATGCGCCGCATTGACCGCGCAACGGGCAAGCTCTCCACGGAAGACACGCATCTCTATTCGCTGGCAACGCGTGCGCGGCCAGCGGATGCGGCGCCCGGCACGCCGGCGCTGCCGCCGAACTGGGAAGCGATCGAGGCGCCATTCGTCATTCATCATGGCGGTTATTACTATCTGTTTGTTTCCTGGGATCTGTGCTGCCGGGGCACCAAGAGCACGTATCGCACCATGGTGGGCCGCTCGCGCAACGTGACTGGCCCCTATGTGGACGCGACCGGCAAGCCGATGATGGATGGCGGCGGTACGCAGGTGCTTGCGGCAAATCGCACGTGGCTTGGGCCCGGCGGCGAGTCGCTGTATGTCGGCCGCGACCAGACGATCATGGTCTTCCATGCCTATGATGCAACAACCGGCAAGCCTGCGCTGCAGGTGTCGACGGTGGGCTGGAAGAAGGGTTGGCCGGAGGTAGCCCTGCAGGACAATGCAGGAGCAGGGAAGTAGCGGTTCGATCTGCGCCCGGAGGCGGGATTTCAAAATCGAAATCCCGGCTTGAGCTCGCAATGATAAACGCCCGTGTTGTCCGGATTGGCGCGCATGGTGCAGGTCGCCCAGCTCAAGTGCAGGTCTGGGCCCAGAGGAAACACCATCGGCGCGCCATCGATCTCGGCTTCGATGCTGACGCCTTCCTGAGTCGGTGGAAGAGTGAAGTCGAGCGCATCGCCGAAGATGACCGGATAAAGTTCGCGGACATTGGAGTTGATGGTGTTGTGAAAGACCTCCGCTTCGAAGAGAAACGTAGTGGTGTCTGACCAGTCGATGGCCGATGCCGTGATCTCGCGTCCGCCGTGGATATAGCCGCTCGGATCGATCTTGGTAAAAGGGCATGGGCCGGCGATGCAGGATGCGCGGGCATTGCGAAACTCGTTGCCTGAGCCGGCATCGAGTGAAAAAGAGCCGCGGGCAGCCTTCCAGTTTCCATCGGGCGAGCAGACTGGTCCTTTGTTGCAAGGCACATTGCCTTGATTTACCACCTCAAAAATTTTGACCGCGCTGCCGATATTGACTGCGGTGTCGGAATTCACGGTATAGCGCACGCGGATGTTGGATACGACCGAGGGCTTTCGCGCGGGAGCAGGTGGTGCAGGCTGCGGCAGGGGAGACATGGCGGCAACATAGAGCTCGCGCGTGGTGAGGCGAATCCCGCTTCGCAGTTGCAGATCGAAAGGCATGTACTCATCGTGGCGAAAACTCAGATCGACGTTGTGGCTGGGCCAGAGGATCTGAGGATACTGCAGCAGAAAGAACCCGGAGGCATCGGAGCGCGTGCTCACGCTGCTGACGCCATTCGAGGCGGTCACAATGACATCGGCAATGGGCAGGCGCTTGTGGGGGTCCTGGTCGCGGCGGATGACGACGCCGCGAATTGTGATGGCCTGCACTTTCACGCGCCTCATGCGCAAAGCCAGCAACACAGCCACGGTCACTGCGCTCACCGCCACGATGGTCCAGATTGCGGCTGTTCTGTACCTCATCGCCGATTCCCCGGTATTTCAGTGGATTGGACGCAAAAGAGACTCGATTAGCTGTCCGGCCTATTTGCCGTACAAGAGGAATATCGCATCTAATGAATACATCTTGCGACCGGTATTTCGCGGATGCCGGGCGCGAATGCCTGAGGATCAACGGAATCGATGATGGGGGCGGGCCTCCGAAAGCTATTCAAAAAGCCGGGGTTTGATGGCTCGCGGCGAGAATCGATTCGGCGCATCGCATCCCTGTCGATTGGCGCCACCCTGGCGCACACACCGTTTGAAGCCCTGATCTCCGAAGCCCTGATCTCCGAAGCCCTGATCTCCGAAGCACAGACGCCGCAGAACAGGATACTGAACACCAGCCCTGCGGCTCTTCCCCAGCCGGGGACGCTCACGCCATCCGATGAGCAGATGCTGGACGAGATTGAGCATGCCAGTTTCTTGTTTTTCTGGGAGCAGTCGAATCCTGAAACCGGGCTGACCAAGGACCGCTGCAATGTACGCGCCAGGGATACCAGCCTTGCTGCGAGCATCGCGGCCACCGGGTTTGGCCTTACGGCAATCTGCATCGCGGAGAAGCGCGGCTTCGTGAAGTATGCCGATGCGCGGCTGCGCGTGATTCACGCCCTCTCCTATCTGTGGCACAAGCTGCCCACTCATCGGGGATTCTTCTATCATTTCGCCAACATCGAAACAGGAGAGCGCATCTGGGACTCCGAAGTTTCGTCCGTGGATACGGCGCTGCTCCTGTGCGGAGTCCTGACCTGCCGCGAGCATTTCAACGACAGAACAATCTCGGATCTGGCGCATGCCATCTTCGACCGCGTGGACTGGACGTGGCTCTCGGAAGACACCAGCCTGCTGCCCCACGGCTGGACGCCTGAGTTCGGTTTTCTTTCCAGCAAATGGGACTTTTACAGCGAGCTGATGATGATGTACCTGCTGGGCATGGGCTCGCAGTCGCATCCTCTCCACAGCGACGCATGGTTTGCCTGGAAGCGCACCGTCTTCGAATACGACGGGCTGCGCTATATCGGCTCATTTGCGCCGCTGTTTGTGCATCAGTACTCGCAGGCATGGTTCGATTTTCGCGGCAAGCACGACCGCTATGCCGACTACTTCGAGAACTCTGCAATTGCGACCGATGTGCACCGGCGCTTCTGCCTGGAACTGCATAGCCAGTTTCCGGACTACAGCGACGCGCTATGGGGCATCACCGCGTCGGACTCGGCTAAGGGATACGTAGTATGGGGCGGCCCGCCGGCAATGGGGCCGATTGATGGATCGGTGGTGCCCGCGGCGGCCGGCGGTTCCTTGCCGTTTCTGCCGGCGGCCACCATGCGTGTGCTGCGCACCATCCGCGAGCATTATCCGAATGCGTGGTGCCGCTACGGATTTGTGGATGCATTCAACCCGCTCACCAACTGGTATGACAGTGATGTGGTCGGGATCGATACGGGCATTCTTATGCTCATGGCCGAGAATGCCCGCACCGGTTTCGTGTGGGAGACATTCATGAAGAACCCCGAGGCCCGGCGCGGCATGGAGATCGCAGGCTTCAAGCCGAATACGCCTGCTGCTTAATAAGACCGCGAGAAAAATCAGCGCTTTGTTAGCGCGCCGGAACAATCACCAGCGCGAGCGTGTTCGGGGTGAGCGTGAGCTTCAGCCTGCCCCGCTCGATCTGCGCGTTTTCAGGCGCAGGAAGCGCTGTCTCATCGTTCAACTGCCTCACCTGCTGCGGAGTGGGATCGAGCGGGCTGCCCATGGCCGCGTACTTCGGCAGCACATTGCCATGCTCGCTGTCCACGCGCTGAATGCTGGCATGCGCGCCGTCGGGAATGTTGCGAAAGACCAGCGTGGCCGTCTGCGTTGCGCCCTTTTCTCCGGGATCGGCGAGATTCCACACGGCGATTGCCAGCGAGCCATCCGCTCGGCGCGTCACGATCGCATCGTGCGCGCTGTTGCCGATGCGCTCATCGCCCAACTCATGCAGCAGGCCGAAGGCATAATAGCTGGGCTTGTTGATGCCGCCCTTCGCGCGCAGGCCGAACATGCCAACGAACGGCTTGGGAATGGGGCCGCCCTCTTCAAACACATCGGAGAAGGTCCAGAAGGACATCATGCTTGTGAGGCCGTCGCACTCGCGCACCGTGTTGGCAAGCGCCGGCCCGACAAACGTCGTGTCGCGCGAGTTCATCATTCCCTGCACATTCCACTCCGACCAGATCAGTGGCAGATTCGGGGTGGAAGAGGATTGGATCTGATGATGCACCTTGGCGGCTGCCATACAGACGCGATCATCCATGGGCACATGTTCGTTCGTGCCGAAGAGATTCTCGACCGTATCGTCCGCGTAGGCATGCGTTGACACAAAGTCGACCGGGACATGATTCTCCGAGGTGAACTTGAGGAAGTTGCTGACCCAGGCAGCCGCCGCCGTGGCCGGGCCGCCGACGCGCAGCCGCGGGCTGACGCTCTTGAGCGTGCGCGCGGTATGGGCGTAGAGGTCGAAGTACGACTGCTCGCGGGGAATGCCGTTCCAGAAATCGATATTCGGCTCGTTCCAAACCTCGAAATACCATTGAGAGACTTCATCGATCCCATAACGGTCGATGAGATGCTGCGCGAAATGGCGGATGAGATCGTCCCAGCGCTCCATGCTCTTGGGCGGCGAGACATTCTGTTTGTACCAGAAAGGGTGCAGGGCATCGGGATTGAACGCCAGCTTGCGGGGCATGAAGCTGATCTCGACGAAAGGCTTGACCCCGTTCTTCAGGAGACCGTCGTATACCTGATCGACATAAGAGAAGTTATAGACCGGATTGCCGTGCTCGTCTTCGTTATAGACGCCTAGCTCATCGTGAAAGATCGCATGGAAGCGGACATAGCGGAAGTCCGTGACCTGCTTGACGGCGCGCAGATCGCTCCGGTAGCTCTCGCGCAGCGAAAGGATTGCGCGGCCCGACCCGAACATCTGCTCCCAGAAGTGCGGAAAGGGTGTGACAGGCGCGTGCGCATCGATCTCGACGGTCTGCTGCGCCTGCGCGGACGAACCGGCCGCCGGCACAAGAGCGATCAGTAACAGCAGCGAGCAGAGGAACCTGATTCGAGGCATTGCAAACTCCGATCCTGGAGATGCGGTCGCGAAGAACCGGAAAGACATTGCACGGCAGCCGCTGCCCAGGATGCGCCCGGCTGCCCGCAACGATTGTATTGGAATGTGCTTCCTGTGGAGTGGTTCTCAAAAGCTGAACCGCGCCTGCAGATCGAGTGTTCGCGAACCAAGCGCCGAGGTTGCCTGGCCGAAGTTTGCCGCGGTAATCGAATTGACGATGCTTCCTGAATTGATATTCACGGTGTTGAACAGATTGAAGGCGTCCACGCGGAACTCAAACTTGGCATTTTCGCCCAGGATCGGAATTCTGGGCAGGCCAAAGGCCTTGGTAAGAGACGCATCGAGATCTCGGTAGTTGGGTCCGTTCAGGGAATTGCGTTCCACTCCGGGCGCCTGCGGCGCGGGGAATGTGGCAGGGAACGGAGCCGTAACCGGCGTGTAGCTGGGAACAGTGAAATAGGCAAGGCCGCCATCGGGGTAGTTCTTGTTCGGCGCGCCGGATTCAAATGCGCTGTTGCTGGTGTCGTGTCCGGCGCCCCCAAGGTAAGCAGCCGGGCGCAGCGAGGAGTATCCGCTGCCCGAGTAGTAGAGGTTGCCGTTGGTGATGCTCGTGTAGAGCGGCGTCCAGGGAAAGCCCGTATGCAGGTTGAGGATTCCGCTCAGCGACCATCCGCCGATGACCTTGTCGACCCAGTCGTGTCCGCCGCGGGAAAAGACCGGCTGCCACAGGCCGTACAGTTTGAATGCATCGGTCACGTTGAAGTCCGAGCGGCCCCAGGCAAGATGAGGATTGTAGGGATACGGGTCTTCGTAGTAGGGCTGCGAGCCCGTATCCATCGACCTGGCCCAGGTGTACTCCGCATCGAGCAGAAAGCCGTGGGAGAACTGGTGCTTGAGCGTCGCCAGCAGCGCGTTGTAGTTGGAAGTCCCCTCGTTGCCGTAGTAGTCGATGCTGTTGACCGCCGGGTTCAGCGCGATGCCGTTGACCGCGCCGAGCACGTTGGCGTTGTACTGGGTGATGAGATGGCGGCCGGTGCTACCCTGATAGCCCACGGTTCCCACCCAATGATTGCCCATGTCCATCTGCATGTCGAGCGAGTAGTGATACAGATAGGCTGTCGGCAGGTTCGATGGAAATGCCGTAACCGCCGTCTCGCCTGTCGCCGGAAGATTGTTCGAGTTGTACGCGACAATCGTGTTCGGATTCGGCGGATAGCCGAAGATCGAGTGCACATCGTCGGGAACCTGGTAGACGATGCCGGGATTGATCTGGGTGGGAGAAGGGCTCGAGAAATTCGGTGAGACGACCGAGGGCGGATTGCCGATGCCGATGGACGCGATGGCAATTTCCTCTTCGTCGTAGTTCATGCCAAAGCCGCCGCGAAACACGAGCCGTCCGTTGTCCCGCATGGGCGTCCACGCAAACCCGAACTGCGGACCGAAGTTATATTTCTGCGGCTGATACAGCGTGCCGCCAATGCGCATGCGCAGGCCGGTAAAGTAGTCTGAGCCGCCGCCAGGCAGCGCGACACTGAGGTTGCCGTCCTTTGAGTCGAGCGATCCAAAGTAGGAATAGCGCAGTCCGGCATTGAGCGTGAGCGTGGGACGAATCTTGTAGTCATCCTGGATAAAGAAACCCCACAGGTCTTCGCGATTGTCCTGCCGGTTCAGCGTGGGAACGCCCGTGAGCGGATCGAACGTGCCGGACTCGGCTTCGGGTGCGTCGTTGAGAAAATCCCAGATGTTGTAAAACGTGAAGCTGGGCCGCGCCGCGGAAGGGTTCGCGTTGAGGTAGTAGAGGCGCGTAACGCCGCCGCCGAATTTGATGTTGTGGTTGCCGAGAACCTTGGTCATCACATCCTGGTAGCCATACGTCCACTGATCGAAGACCGATGGACCGGGCGCGCCGAAGTAGTTGAAGGTTTTGTTGGCCGTGGAGCTGTCGAGCGATCCGATCTGGGTAATCATGTCCTGCGGCAGTCCAAAGGGCTCCTGCGGATTGCTCGTGATCTCGTTCCAGCGCCACCCGGCGGCGTTGGCTCGGGCTTCGTTCAGCAGCGTGGGAGAGAAGGTGTGATTCCACAAGCCGGTAAAGGCATCGTTGATCGCTGAGTGGTGATAGTAGTTGTACGACCGCGCCGGTCCGTTGTAGGTCGTGGTGTCGACGGGCACCCAGTACAGGATGAAGCTCGCCTTATCGGCCGCGCGGATATTGGCATCGAGGCGGCCGTTGTACTGCGCCTCGGAAACCGTGAGCGGCACGCTCGTGGTGTATTCGGCAATGTCCGGGTCGGTGCCCAGTCCGTTGCCCACGCCGGGCTGGCTGCTGCTCATGTAGGTTGAGTCCTGCGTGCCGAGCGGCGAGGTCAGCGGCGTGCCGATGTTGAGGCCGCCGGAAACGGCATTGCAGGTGCTCCCTTGCACCAGGCCTGCATCGGCGCAGGTTGCGCTGATCTGGCCGATCGATGCAACGCCCGCGCCCGCGATGGTGAGGAACTGGGATGCAATGCTGTTGGCCGGCGCGAGCTGGTCAAACTGCGGCGTGTCGTACCATCCGACGCCATCGGCTGATGTGTTGTTGCGCAGGGTCTCGTAGTTGAAGAAGGCGAAAAGGTGGTTTTTCCAGATCGGCCCGCCCAGGCCGCCGCCGAATTGATTGAACCGGCTTTCGTCGCGCAGCAGGCCGCGCTGCGCCGGCGTTCCGGAAACAGTGGAGCCTGGCCCGTTCCATGCCTGATAGGCATTGAGTCCGGGACGATCCGCCTTGAAAAAGGCGCTGCCGTGCAGACTGTTGGAGCCCGACTTGGAGATGACCTGAATCTGCGCGGCGCTGAAGCGGCCATACTCCGCGTCGTAGCCATTGGAAACGATCTTCAGGTCGGCCACCGAGTCTTCGCTCGGTGTGATGACGCTCGCGCCGCCCCACACGGCGCTCACCGTGCTGATGCCGTCGATGGAGATGCCGTTGGCATTATTCTGGCCGCCGTTGGCCACGATCTGCGGCGCATTTTCTGTCTCGAAGATGCCCGCCGTGGCGTTCGGCCCGCTCCTGTTCGAGCCGGGAAGCTGGTATGACCCGCCGCTCGCGGATTGAGATGCGTCGCCAAACGTTCCCGGCGCGAGCTGCGCAAGCTGGAAGGTATCGCGCCCGAAAGACGGCATGTGCTGAATCTCATTGCTGTCAATGGTGCCGCTGATGCTGGCCGTTCCTGTGTCGAGCAGGGGAGTCGTTTCTGCGGAAACCCTCACCGTCTGCTGGGCCGCACCCACCTGCAGATGCACATTGACGGAATTGACCTGTTCCGGGACGATCTGAATGTCGGGCATGACCCTCTTGGTGAACCCTTCGCGCTCGACGGTCAGTGAGTAGTGATCGGGAGCGAGAGCATTGAAGGTATACACGCCGCTGCCGTTGCTCGTGGCAGTCAGGACTTGATTGGTCTGCAGGTCTTTGAGCGTAACCGTCGCTCCGGGAATGATGGCCCCCGTCGGATCGCTGACGGTGCCCTGGATGGAGCCGCGAAACTGGGCCTGCGCTGGAGCCGCCGCGAACGCGAGGATGAGAACAGCCGGAATCAGCGTGGAGAGAGGAGGCAAAAGCCGGGCGCAGCACGAGGCGATCCTCGTGCTTGAGGCAGGGGGGAGGAACATGTTGGACTCCTTAAAACGATCAGCATTGAGTGGAAAACGTGCTCCGGTCTAATTCCGCTCCGACCTTGGATGCAGGAGCGCGAGAGAAAAGTTGGGCGGCAAGGAAGGGCGCATTTTCCTGGGACTGAAACACTGCGGCTGGAAGCAGGAGTTTGCTTCAATCGCAAAAGGCGCTTGCTTGGCGGTGAAGTACGCGCGGGGCAGTCACCTGCGGCGCCAGCCGCGCGGGATCGGCGGTTCATGGTTGAAAGCGTCTGCTTACAGAGCCTGTGCTATGCTGCCGACAGGTTTGTGATTCCGGAATCGATTCAGCAGCAGGAAGCCACCGCCGCGCCTCTCTCTGCGGAGACGTGGTACTCGCCTTTTTATCCGCGGCGCGGCCTGCGCAATGGCCATCTGCAGACCATCGTCGGCAACTTCCTGCCTCGGCCGCCCTTTACTGTTCCCTTTGAAGCCGAACTGATCGAGGTTGACCCCGCCGACGGCAGCCGCGTGCTGTGCCACTGCAGTTGGCAGCCGGAACCGGCCGCGAGCCTCACCGTGGTTCTTGTGCACGGCCTCGAAGGTTCATCGGATTCGCAGTACATCCAGGGCCTGGCCGCGCGCGCATGGACTGCCGGATGCAACGTTGTGCGCATGAACATGCGCAACTGCGGCGGCACGGAGACGCTGACGCCGACGCTCTATCACTCTGCGCTCTCCGGAGACGTGGGCGCCGTGGTGCGCCACATTACGCGCATGCACCGGCTTGAACGTGTCGCGCTCATTGGCTACTCCATGGGCGGCAACCTGGTGCTGAAGCTGGCCGGGGAGTGGGGCGCGGAGCCGCCACTGTGCGCGGTTGCCGCGGTGTGCCCCGCAATCGACCTGGCCGCCGGCTCGGATGCGTTGCATGAGCCGGTCAACCGCGTGTATGAGTGGCGGTTTTTGCGCGGGCTGATGGCGCGCTTTCGCCGCAAGGCGGCGCTGTTCCCCGCGGTGTATTCCACGGCGGGCATCGGTCCCATCCGCTCCCTGCGCGCGTTTGACGATGCAATCGTCGCCCGCTATTGCGGCTTTCGCGACGCCGACGACTACTACTACCGCGCCGCGAGCGCCCGCGTGGTGGACCGCATTACCGTGCCTGCGCTGATTCTGCGCGCGCTCGACGACCCATTCATCCGCCTGCTGCCGGAGACCCGCGCCGCGCTGCTGGCGAATCCCCACGTTACACTGCTCGAAACGGCTCACGGCGGCCATTGCGCATATCTCTCTGCCGATGCAGGCGACGACATTCACTGGGCCGAGGCCACAGTCATGCGCTATCTGCTGCACGTATGCAGGGCGAATCATGGAAGCTGACTGGGAGTTCGAACTGGGCGCGGATGCGCCGGTGATCGATGCCGCGTGGAGCGGCTTTATCGATCTGCGCCATGAGCCGCTCCGCATCGGCGAGGTGCAGGAGATTCATCTGCTGCCGGAGCTGACCCATATTCTGCTGCGCCTGAATGCCGCCGACTCGCCTGTGTGGACCTGCAAGTGCGATGTGTGGCGTCTCGACGATCCCGTCGACGCGTTTGAATTGGACGCGGACGAGGCGGCTGCGGCAGACGCCATGGCGTGTTACATCGATCTGCTGCCGCGCGATGCGGAGCAATGGCCGTTGCCGCAGACGATTGCCGCGGACTGCAAGGCGCTGTGCGACCGCCTGCGGCCTGTGCCTCTTCGCTGCTGCCGCGTGGATCTCGTGGTGCGGCAGGCGCATTGGATGGTAGACCAGCGCGGGCTGGGAATCACGGCCTACTTTACCGGCTGTGGCACTGCGGAGGCGGATGCGCGCGAGCACCTGGCCCAGGTGCTGACTGTATTTGCAGGTACTCTTGTATCTTCCGCATCGTTCGCCCGGCCCGGTTCGCCGCTACAATAAAAGTGCGCGGGCGAGTAGCTCAACTGGATAGAGCACCGGCCTTCTAAGCCGGGGGTTGTGGGTTCGATTCCCGCCTCGCCTACCAAGCCTTTCGCTCTTTTTAATCTGCTTTCAGAATCATGCGGCATATGCAAAAGCCCGCTCATTCGAGCGGGCTTTTGCATGGAAGTACTTGAAGCAGAGCCGTCAGTGGGCGATCTCTATGGTGTGCCGTTAGGCATCAGGCGGGCTGTGGACAGGCCTGAGGCGATGAAGCCAAAGATATCGTTCAGGTTCGTATCTGATCCTGAAGCGCCTGTGCAGCTCGAGTCATTGCTGCCGCCGTTACCGCCGGCAACATAGTCCGAGAAGAAGTACGCCGAACTGGTGGCCATGTTCTGCATCGTTTGGCAGGGGCTCAGCCCCGATGGGCTGGAGTTGGTGCAGGTATAGCCTGAGCTGTGTCTGCCCGTGTTGGCGGTGCAGTTCGTCCAGGGGCCGCTGCCGGTTTCCGAGGAGATTGTCACGCTGGCATTCTTCTGGTCCGATGAGCATCCGCTGGACTGAGTGCCATATGCGACTGTGTAGACCTCAGTTCCGGCGGTGCTTGCCGCTTGGGCTGCATTCACAGCCTGCTGGCACTCATTAAAGAAAGACGGGTAGGTGCCAACCGAGTTGGTATACGTCATGTCCGACGTTGTTGCGGTCGCATCGCCGTCGCTGAGGATGATCATCACATTCTGCGTAGCCTGCGGTGCACGTGCGGTTTGTTGCGCTACCAGGTCGGCCTGTGCCTGCGTGATGACACCGGCAAAGTAGGTAGCGACGCCGCCCAGTGCATTCAGACCGCATCCGTTCGTCGAAGGGATAGTTTTTCCTGACGCCTGGACAAGCAATGAGCTGTTGTTGAGAAGGCTTGAGGCTGATCCTGATTCGTTGACTGTTGTCGGATCGGACGAGGCGTAGTCGCTGGAATACGGAACAATCTGATACACGGGCATCGTTGGGTAGTTGTAAGTCGAGATGTTCGACTTGCTGATGCTCTTGTTACAGGTTGCATCGTTTGTGGCGGCGCTGGAACTGGTAAGCCCAGGGAATGTATAGAGGGCCACCTCGTCAATGGGGTTCGATACATTCGATGTGCCGCTCACAACCGAACCGCACGAACTGCCCGAGGCGCAGGGAGACAGATCGCCAAGCAGTGTCAGGACGCCCTGCAAAGCGCAGGAGACACGTGTGCCGCTGCAGTCCGATGTTTTCCCATCCGTGCTATTCATGGACGCGGTAGTATCGACAACAACTGCCACGTTGTAGGGGCTTCTCGGCGAGCCTCTCATGGCGGCCGTTGAAGTCGCCGTGATGTTCATTGTGGGAAAGCCCATCCAGGAGGCAAAGTACATCGGAAGGGCGATCGTCTGCGAGACAACAATGGCATTGGCCCCATTCCCTGTCGTACTCGTGAGGTTTCCGTTGCAGGGTACATGCCAGTCGTCCCGCACGGTGGTCGAACAATAAAGTTTCGGGTACCCGTCCACCATCGCCGCATTGGGCAGCATTGCCGCATTTGCATTTTTGTTGCCCGGTACCGAGCTATAGAGGGTCGCCTTATTTGTCACCGTGCTATTGCTCGTGGCACTGGGCATCACCTGGGCTCCTGCCATCACAGCAGCGTCGGTTGAGGACTGGAGCATGTGATAGGCCACAACGGCCCGCCCAACGTCGATCACCAGCGCGGAGAAGCCGGCAAAAAGCAACGTCATCAGGATCGCCATCCACGCGATGATTTGTCCGTTTTCTTCACGGACAATTCTGGATTGAAGGAAACTGCGCTTCAGGTTCATGGTCTCCCTCCGAGTCAGGAGCATTGACGAATTTTTGTGCGACTTATTGGACAATTTCTGATGTGCTGGCCTGCAGGTTCATCGAACTTGGAGTCCAACCGTAGATCGTGAGCGTAAAGGGGTACGTAACTGTCACCGTTGCCGTGCTGCCCACGGAGAGGTCCTTGGTGCCCGCCACGCTACATGAAGTGCTACCGCTACCGCTGAAGGAAGTATTACCACCCGCAAAGGAATCGGTACCGAGAGCAAACGTGTAGGTGAGGCTGGCTTGAGCCAGTACAGGAGCAGCGTTCTGAATCACTGTGACTGTGTCTGCGCAGGGATTGGAGGTCAGTCCGCGGCTGGTTGCCAGGTAGCGTGCGCCCACGTCCGTTGCATGCTGCAGAATAAGGTAGTTGTTCAGGCAAAGGCCGAACGAGCACATTCCTGTAACCATGAGCATCATGACCGGCAGGGCAAAGGCCATCTCCACCAGCGCGTTGCCCTCATTGCTCGACTGCATGGCGCGGTGCAGGCCTCGCACGATGAGACGCTGCACCCCGGACTTGAGAGTGGCCCTAACTGAAGGATTCATTCGAACATTCCCTCCGGAAGCGGGGGCAACGTCTTGCCCTGCTCCGCGTTGATGCCGGCTTGCCGCTCCTGACCGTGGGCTCAATATATCGGCCAGGCACAGCTTGCCCCGCAAAATTAGACTATTAACCACAAAAGGTTACTTGAATCTTTGGGCGCACGGCAATCTATAAAGGAACATTCCGGTGATCTTCTGGTAACGGGAGTCTCTATTACGGATAGGGGAGGTCAGTGCGCTGCCGGCTTCGTTATCCATGATTTGCCCGCAAAGGGCTCCCGGCTCGGCGGCCCGCATGTTTTCGCTGGTCAAGTGAACGGAATGCCACTGCCCGCCACTCTAACTATAAAGAAATAAAAGTAGTTGCCATCATGGGAACATCTTCACAATCGCCGGGTATTCCGCCCTGCCGCAATGCGTGTATGATGCCTGCGCCGTGATTCCGGCCCGCTGCCGCGCGGCACCGATTTCCCTGGAGGAAAATCCCCATGGCTACATTGACAGCTCTTCATCCGGGCAAGCTCAGCGACCAGCTCAGTTTCCGCCCGCGTTATGGCAACTACATTGGGGGCAAATGGGTCGAACCCGCCTCCGGCCAGTACTTTGAAAACGTCACGCCGGTGACCGGCAAGCCCTTCTGCGAGATTCCCCGCTCCAACGCGCAGGATGTCGAGCGCGCCCTCGACGCCGCCCATGCCGCCCGCGAGTCCTGGGGCCATACCAGCCCCACCCATCGCGCCAACCTCATGAACCAGATCGCTCAGCGCATGGAAGACAACCTCGACATCCTGGCTCTGGCCGAGACCTGGGACAACGGCAAGCCCATCCGCGAGACCATGGCCGCCGATCTGCCTCTCGCCATCGACCACTGGCGCTACTTTGCGGGCTGCATCCGTGCCCAGGAGGGCACCATCTCCGAGATCGACCATGACACCGTGGCCTATCACTTCCATGAGCCGCTGGGCGTCGTCGGCCAGATCATCCCGTGGAACTTTCCGCTGCTGATGGCCACCTGGAAGCTCGCGCCCGCGCTCGCCGCCGGCAACTGCGTCGTGCTCAAGCCGGCCGAGCAGACGCCCGCCAGCATTCTGGTATGGGCGGAGCTGGTTGCCGACCTGCTGCCTCCCGGCGTTCTCAATATCGTCAACGGCTTCGGCCTTGAGGCGGGCAAGCCGCTGGCCTCCAGCTCCCGCGTCGCCAAAATTGCCTTCACCGGCGAAACCACGACGGGCCGGCTGATCATGCAGTACGCCAGCCAGAACCTGATTCCCGTCACCCTCGAGCTCGGCGGCAAGTCGCCCAACATCTTCTTTGCCGACGTGTGCAACGAGGACGACGACTTCTTCGACAAGGCCATCGAGGGCTTCGTCATGTTCGCGCTCAACCAGGGCGAGGTCTGCACCTGCCCCAGCCGCGCGCTCATTCAGGAAAGCATCTACGACAAGTTCATGGAGCGTGCGCTCAAGCGCGTGGCGGCCATCAAGCAGGCCAACCCGCTGGAGCCCTCTACCATGATCGGCGCGCAGGTCTCGACCGAGCAGCTTGAAAAAATCCTCAGCTATGTCGACATCGGCAAAAAGGAAGGCGCGGAGCTGCTGACCGGCGGCAAGCGCGCGCAGCTCGGAGGCGAGCTCGATGGCGGCTACTACGTCGAGCCCACCGTCTTCCGCGGCCACAACCGCATGCGCATCTTCCAGGAGGAGATCTTCGGCCCCGTCGTCTCCGTCACCACGTTCAAGAACGAGTCCGACGCGCTGGAGATCGCCAACGACACGCTCTATGGCCTCGGCGCGGGCCTGTGGAGCCGCGATGCCAACCGCTGCTATCACCTTGGCCGCGGCATCCAGGCCGGCCGCGTCTGGGTCAACTGCTACCACGCCTATCCCGCGCATGCGGCCTTCGGCGGATACAAGCAGTCCGGCATCGGCCGCGAGACGCACAGCATGATGCTCGACCACTACCAGCAGACCAAGAATCTTCTGGTCAGCTACAGCCCGAAGAAGCTGGGCTTCTTCTAAACGAGGCGCGCATGGCTGAACTTCCCCCGCAGGTTCTTGCCACGGACCTCGCCGTGCATCTCATCCGCGTGCTGCGCCAGAAGTACGGCCCGCTGATGTTTCACCAGTCGGGGGGCTGCTGCGATGGCAGCTCCCCGATGTGCTATCCCCGCGGCGAGTTTCTGGTCGGCGACTCCGACGTGCAGCTCGGCGAGGTCGATGGCGAACCCTTCTACATGAGCAAAAGCCAGTTTGAGTACTGGAAGCACACCCAGCTCACCCTCGACGTGGTTCCGGGCCGCGGCGGCATGTTCTCGCTCGATAACGCCGAAGGCGTCCGCTTTCTGATCCGCTCCCGCATCTTCACCGGCGAGGAGATCGGCGAGCTCCGCGCCGCCGGCCGCATCTGACCGGCAGCACGCAAGCACGGCGGCTTACTCGGCTACGCCGGCATTGATGCGCAGGCAGTCCATGCGCAGTGTGCCGCCATCGTTAAAGACGACGCCATGGAACCGGAGCACGCTTCCCGCCGCTCCCGCGGATACCCGCTCCGTGTTGTTGTCCGCATAGACATAGACCACGTTCGGATTGCTTACGCCCGTGGACTGTCCTGCCTGAACCGCGAGCGCGGAGAACAGGTCGTAGGGAGCCAGCGCCACCGTATACACCTGGAACTGCCCCTGGGTGGCAACGCTTACCACGGTGCCATTGATCGTCTGCGGCATCAGCACCATCGTGCTGGCCGGGGTATAGGTGGGATAGGCCCCGAAAGCCGTCGCATGCATCGTCATATAGAGGTTCTGGCCCGGTACAAGCGCGGCTCCGGTAAAGCTGGCGGCAAAGGGCAGGCTTGCCAGATTGGTGAGCTGGTCCGAGGTTTGAAATGCGGCATCTCCGTAGCTGAAGGGCTGCGTTCCGCCCAGGGTCAGATAACCTTGCCCGAGCATGTCGTCGGAATAGAGGATCGGTCCGGCGTCGTCGACAAAGTCAACCGGCCCGCGCGATACAGTCAGGTTGGTGCTGCTCGTGTCGTAGACCGCCAGCCTTGTTGCCGCCAGTGAGCCATCCTCCTGCACCGCCACATCCATGTCCACGGGCATCCCCGTCTGCAGCGCGGAGAAGGAGCCGATGCCGTGGTAGGTTGTGCCCGAGCCCGCTTTCACCGTCCACGTCAGGCCGCTCGAAGGAGTGCCTTCCGCCGACTCTACCTGAAACGTTCCCGCGGCCGGATCGATGCCGGTTACGATGCCCTCAAGTCCCGGTGCTAGTCCATTGGCCGTTCCGGTCGGCTGCGCGGCCAGAGTCATCGGCGTCAGCTCGAAGGTCGGCGTAATGGCGAAGGTCGTGCCGGCTCCGCCCAGGCAGTTGGAGAAGCTGGCCGACTGAGACACCTGCAGGTTCAGCGTCAGGCCCATGCCCGATCCGGTCACGGTGATGGGCTGCGGCAGCTTCACCGTGATGGCGGAAACCGGAACCGTGCCATAGGCAAACTCGCTTGTCTGCAGCCCGCCGCCCGATTGCTGGGCAATGCAGGTGAATTGCGCTTCGCCAAGGGTCAGCGTGGCGCTATTGTACACGTCCTGCGGAATGCTCGTGCTGGTCAGCGGCTCGATGCCGCCGTTCAGATGGATGAACTCCGGAGTCACGGGTTGATTCAGCACGGTCACGGTCTTGCCGGACTGGCTCGTGAGCGTCAGCTCGGCAAGCTGCATCGAAAACTGAGAAAGCTGGTCGTTGGCGGTGCTGCTTGCCAGCAGTGTCACGGTCGTATTGCCGGTCAGGGTGCTTCCACCGCTGCTCGGGTGGCCGGAGTCGTAGCCGCACCCCGCGATCCAGAAGGCTGCGGAAGCCACAACGGCTGGAAGAAATGGAGAACGGATCATGCGCATGATGGATGATGCAGCAACTGCAGATGGCATAGGCCCTCGCCGGCACAACACGGTTGGACTTGCGCGTTGAATGGAATGACTTGCAGCCGTCACGAAACTGCTGCCAGCATACCTCGGACTGCTGAAAATTTCTGGTGATCGGCACAGCCGCGCCGGTGGCCCTTTGGTCCCCATTGGCCTCCTGCGCTACGATTTTCAGGACGAGCGCCACGCAGCAAGAGTTGCAGCACGCAGCAAAACCCTGTTTTCCTGAGATCTGCCGTATGAACGAAGCCGTCCTCCTCTCCGCCGTTCGCACGCCCATCGGAAAGTTTCAGGGATCGCTGCAGCCCTTCACCGCGCCGCAGCTTGGCGCCGTCGTGGTGCGCGAGGCGGTTCGCCGCGCCGGGCTGGAAGATGCGCTGGCCGCGACAGTGAGCGCTGCCGAAACCGTGGTCTCGATTGCCGCCAAAGGCCTGCCGGAGAGCGTGCCCTCCGGCCCCCGGCCCGCGGAGATCGGCGAGTGCATCCTGGGCTGCGTGCTGCAGGCCGGTCTCGGCCAGAACCCCGCCCGCCAGGCCGCAATCCACGGCGGCCTGCCCGTCACCGCCAGCGCCCTCACCGTCAATCAGGTATGCGGCTCCGGCCTGCGCGCGGTTGCGCTGGCCGCGCAGGCCATCCAGACGGGCGATGCGGAGATCGTCGTCGCCGGCGGCATGGAATCGATGACCAATGCGCCCCATCTGCTGCCGCAGGCCCGCTCTGGCTACCGCATGGGCAATGGCACGCTGGTGGACGCCCTGATTCAGGACGGCCTGTGGGATGCTTACAACGGCTTCCACATGGGCACGGCTGCCGAGCTGGTGGCCGCCGAGTGCGGCATCTCGCGCGCGGAACAGGATGCCTTTGCTGCCGAGTCGCATGCGCGCGCGGCCGCGGCCACCGAGCAGGGCGTCTTCCGCGACGAGATTCTTCCCATCGTCCTGCCCGCCGCCAGAAAAAACGAGCCTGCCCGCGTCTTTGAGGCCGATGAGGCCATCCGCCCCGGCACGACCGTGGAGATTCTTGCCCGGCTCAAGCCAGCCTTCAAGGAAGGCGGCACCGTGACTGCTGGCAATGCACCCGGCGTCAGCGATGGCGCGGCCGCGGTCGTGGTAGCCAGCGCAGCGCGGGCAAGGGAACTGGACCGGAAGCCCATCGCCATCCTCCGCGCCCAGGCCGTGAGCGGCCGGACGCCCGCATGGTTCTCCCTCGCGCCCATTGAGGCCGTGCGCCGCGCCGCCGCCAGGGCCGGTTGGTCCTTGAGTGAAGTGGACCTCTTCGAGCTCAACGAGGCTTTCGCCGTGCAGGCCCTGGCCGTGATCCGCGGCCTCGACCTCGACCCGGCCAAGGTCAACGTCCATGGCGGAGCCGTCGCCCTCGGCCACCCCATCGGAGCCAGCGGCGCGCGGGTTCTCGTCACCCTGGTCCACGCCCTCGCCCGCTACGGCAAAACCAGGGGCATCGCCGCCCTCTGCCTCGGCGGCGGCAATGCCGTGGCCCTGGCCATCGAGCGGGTGTAAGACTGTCCGATATCG
>DASZRQ010000110.1:0-8655 GCA_035549115.1 Occallatibacter sp.
GACTCGGGCGACACGGTGATCCTGAGCTCGCGCATCATTCCCGGCAACGAGAAGGGCATCTTCCGCGTGATCGATCACCTGTTCCGCCGCGACGCGAACGTGATCTACGACGATGGCCAGCACGGGCTCATCCACGTGAGCGGCCACGGCAGCCAGGAGGAGATGCGGCTGCTGATCAATCTTGTGCGGCCCAAGTACTTCATCCCCGTGCACGGCGACTACCGCTACCTCCGGCGTCATGCGCAGATCGCCATGGAGACCGGCGCGGTGGAGCACGCCATCGTGATGGAAGATGGCGAGGTTCTGGAGCTCGACAAGACCGACGCGCGCAAGAAGGACAAGGTGACGGCGGGGCGCGTGCTCATCGATTCGGGCTCGTCGATCGATGTGGTGGAAGATCTCGTGATTCGCGACCGGCGCATTCTGAGTGAGGACGGGATTGTGCTGGCGGTGGTGGCGATCAACAAGCGCACCGGCCAGGTGGAGCGCGCGCCGGAGCTGGTGGTGCGCGGCTTTGGCGGCGCGGACATCAGCGACCAGGCCAGCGCCGTGGTGCTGAAGACCCTCGACGGGCTCAACGACGAGGAGAAGGCCGACTACGGCATGGTGAAAGAGAAGGTGCGCGTGGAGCTGAAGCGCATGATCCAGAAGACGACGGGGCGCCGGCCGCTGATCATGCCGGTGATCCTGGAGATTTGAGAGGCCGCGCATACTGCGCGGCTTTTTTCCGCGGAGGCCGATGGATGCATCGACTGGCGATCTGCCTGGTGTTGAGCGTGCTGTGCGCTGCATCGCAGATGCGTGCGCAGGAAACGGAGAAGGCGGGCACCGCGCAGGCTGCATGCCCGTCGACGGCGACTCTTGATGAGCTGGTGAAGGCTCTGGATGCGGCGATTGGCGGCCCCGCGAACAAGGATCGCACCTGCCTGCGCGAGGTTCTGCTGCCGGAGGCGCGGCTCTCACCCATCTCAAAGACGCCGCAGAACGGATTTGCGCCGCGGCTGCTGACGGTGGACGACTGGATCAGCGCGGTGGCCAAGCATGGCAGCGAAGTGTTCTATGAAGTGCAGGTGAAGGTCAAAACCGAGACCTACGGCCACATGGCGCACTTGTGGAGCACCTACGAGATTCGCCCGACGCCCGACGGCAAGGCTGAGGTGACGGGCATCAACAGCATTCAGGCTGTGTATGACGGCTCGCGGTGGCGGGTGCTCTCTGTGTTATGGGAGCCGAGCACGACAGCCGGTCCGATTCCGGAGCAGTATCGTCCATGAGCAACGCTGATTCTCTTGTCTCACTCGAGGCCATTCGAGCCGCCGCGCAGCGTATCAAGGGCGTTGCCCTGCGCACGCCTCTGCTGCGCGCGCCGTTTGCGGGAGTTTCCGGCGAGGTCTGGCTGAAGGCGGAGAGCCTGCAGCCCATTGGGGCGTTCAAGATTCGCGGCGCGGCCAACAAGGTTCTCGCGCTCTCGCCGGAAGAGATTGCCCGCGGCGTGATCACCTATTCGAGCGGCAACCATGCGCAGGGCGTGGCCTATGCGGCGCGCGCGGTTGGCGCAAAGGCCGTGATCGTGATGCCGTCGAATGCGCCGAAGATCAAGCGCGATGCCACGCTGGCTCTGGGCGCGGAGGTGGTGGATGTGGGCCCTGCATCGAGCGAGCGGCTGGCGAAGGCCGAGGAGCTGGTGCGCGCGCATGGATATGTCGTCATTCCGCCGTATGACGATGAAGCGATCATCGCGGGGCAGGCGACCTGCGGGCTTGAGATTGTCGAGGATCTGCCGGATGCCGATCTGGTGCTGTCGCCGGTTTCCGGCGGCGGGCTGCTTGGCGGCGTTGCCGCCGCGGTCAAGCAGTTGAAGCCCACGGCCAGGGTCATCGGCGTGGAGCCGGAGCTCTCCGGGGATACGGCGGAGAGCTTTCGTACCGGAAAGATCGTCGAGTGGCCCGCGGAGTTGACCACGCGCACCATTGCTGACGGACTGCGCACCCAGAGCGTGGGCGTGCTGAACTTTGCGCATATCCAGGCGTTTGTGGACGGCATTGTGACGGTGACGGAAGCCGAGATTCGCGCAGCCATGCGGGCAATTGTGGCGGCGACACGGCTGGTTCCGGAGCCGAGCGGGGCGGTGGCTGCGGCGGCGCTGCTGTTCCACGCGGCTGAACTGCCCGCCTACCGCAAGGCGGCGGCCATTGTGAGCGGCGGCAATGTTGCGCCCGATCTGCTGGCCGAAGTGCTTACGGAAGCCGCGCTGTAACGTCGTTTCGACTATGATGTGCTCTGCAATGAGATTTCCGTCTCTTCTGCGCCGCGCTGTGGCCGGCTGCCTGCTGGCGGGCACGGCGGCAGCATTTGCCGCGGACAAGAAGCCGCAGCTCGTGAAGCCGATGGCCGGTCCGCGCGCCACCGCGCTGCGCGTTACCTGGCTCTATATCTCCGCGGACAAGGATTCCCAGAAGGTGGACCGCGTGCAGCCCGGCCGCGAGATGGTGATCGCGGAGAAGAGCGGCCCATGGATTCGCGTCTACGCGAACACGGATATTGAAGAGGAGCACACCAGCGACCAGCCGATCTTCGGGGCCGCGGAGACGCCGCCTCCGATCTCCGGCTGGATGGAGTCCAAGGGCGTGGTGGTGGAGAGCACGCCGAACGGGGACCAGATTCTGATGGGCGCGGGAGCGACCATGGAGTACGAGGCCACCGACCCGCGCGGCCCGGCCAACGCGGCGCGCACCGCGCACCTGCTTTACCGGCGGCTGGCGGAGATGTTTCCCAACTCGCCACTTGCGCCCGAGGCCGCATGGCGCGCGGCGGACATCCTGTGGCAGATCCAGAAGAGCGACCTGAGCGCGCTGCCCTCCTCCAAGGAGCGCGACCCCTACCTGCGCGAGCAGATGGATGAGGAAAATCTCAAGAAGGTCATCAAGATGTATCCGCACACGCGGCAGGCGGACCTGGCCGAGTACGACCTGATCGACAACAAGCTGTGCGGCGACTGGCAGGGACTGGAAAAGTGTCCCGCAAAAGAGTCGGAGATCTACGAGAAGTATGCCGACGAGCACCCGGACAGCCCGAAAGCCGCGCGGGCGCTCTTCGAGGCAACCTATCGCCAGGCCGTGCTGGCCGACATGTACGGCGCGGACCAGAACGACAAGAAGCAGCAGGATGCGCACGACCACGCCCGCGCACTGGCCTCCAGGTTGAAAGACAAGTTTCCCCAGTCGGATTACACGTGGCGCGCGGCCGCAATCGTGTTCAAATTGGATCAGGGCATTCCGGTCTATGGCATCGACCGGCAGTGAGTGCCGCTGACCGCAACACCCACACCGCCGTACCTGCACGCCGGAGGCGTCTTGAACGTTTATCTGCAGTCTGTCCTGCTTGGCATTGTTGAAGGCCTGACCGAATTTTTGCCGGTCAGCTCCACGGCGCATCTGCGCATCACGGAAGCGCTGATGCACATTCCGCTCGACGATGCCTACTGGAAGATGTACACCATCGTGATCCAGGCCGGCGCCATTTTTGCGCTGCTGCTGCTGTATCTGAGCCGCATTGTGGAGTTCATCCGCACCTTTCCGCGCGGCGAGAACGGCGACCGCAACTGGCTTACGCATCCGATCTCGATGACGTTCTTCGCCTTCGTCTGCACCTCGATTCCGGCGCTCGCGCTGAAGAAGTGGTCGGACCGCAATCTGGGCAGCCTGACGGTGATGGCGCTGGCGCTGCTGATTGGCGGCGTGGCGATGTGGATCATCGACGCATGGGCCTCGCGCCGCGAACCGGCGACGACGCACGTGGAAGAGATGAGCCTGGGCCAGGCCATCTGGGTGGGCCTGTGCCAGGCGCTCTCGGCGATTTTTCCCGGCGTCTCGCGTTCCATGTCGACGATTGCCGCGGGCCAGCTTGCGGGACTCGACCGGCCATCGGCGCTCGAGTTCAGCTTTCTGCTTTCGATTCCCACGATGCTTGCGGCCACAGGCTATGACCTGCTCAAGTCGATCCACCCCGGCAGCCATGCGCTGGCCGAGGGCGCGGTCTCCATCGCGGAAGTCTCGATGACCGGGCAGCGCTGGATTGTGCTGGCCATCGGCTTCGTGGTCTCGTTCATCGTGGCCCTTGGCGTGGTGGAGTGGTTTCTGGCGTGGGTGCGCAGGCACGGCTTCACGATTTTTGCGGTCTACCGCATTATCGTCGGCATCCTGCTGCTCGTGCTGGGCAGCCGCATCCTCGGCGCGTAAACCCGCTCGGGTAATGCCGCAGGTTCCCCCTGCGGGGATTTGCCGGGAATCGTCCGGCGCGCACTCGATAATAGGAACTGCTCTGGGATTTATCCATCCGCCCGGGAAGGCGCGTTCGCTGCGTGCCCGAGCGGTGACATCCCTCACATGAAGCCGATTCCGATTGTCCTGTCGCCGACGCGCAGCCGCGCCATGAACCTGTTCATGGGGCTGGTACTGGCGCTCGTTTCGCTCCTCCTCTTCCTCTCCCTGGCTACCTACCATCCGGTCGATCCATCGTTCAATACAGCGACGGATACGGCGCTGCCGCATGCAGTGCACAACTGGATCGGGCTGTTTGGCGCATCGCTCAGCGACCTGATGCTGCAGGCCATGGGCGTGACTGCATTTCTGCTGCCGCTGTGGCTGGGCGGCCTGGCGTGGGACTGGATGCGTTCCCGCTCCGGCGGTTCCGCGTGGCTGCGCTGGATGGGCTGCACCCTCGCGGTGATTTTTGTGCCCACGGTTTTTGGCCTGCTGCCGTGGCACTGGCACTGGCTGCACGCGGTACCCCTCGAAGGCGTGATCGGCAGGCTCATTGCGAGCGCGCTGGTGGTCTACCTGAACACGCAGGGCGCGTGGCTGGTTGCCGGCGTCTTCGCGGTCGTGGGCCTGTATTTTGCCTCGGCCATCAGCTTCTGGACGTTGAAGCAGATGGCGGAGGACCGCTGGGTGCATTTCCTCTCGATGAACGACCGCTGGCAGAACTGGCGCGAGGAGCGCGCCGAGCGCCGCGCGGAGGCCGATGCCGTCCGCGCCGAGCAGGAAGCGCCGGGACCGGATCAGCGGCTGTTTACCGGGTCGATTGAAGAGGCGGCAACCTCGGAGGCTCCGGCAAAGCGCAGCTTCAGCCTCGGGTCGCTCTTCCGCCGCAGAGACCGCGGCGCGGAGATCGATCCGGTCGACGACATTCCCGCATTTCAGCGCGTGGCCGCGCCGGTGGAGGAGCCGGCTGCTTCCGCGACTCCGCGGCGCAGGAGCATCTGGGAGCAGGCAGAGGCCGCACCCGCTCCGCTCAGGCCCATTCCGGTGCCGCAGCCGGCGGCGCAGGCACCACCCGTGCAGCCGCTGGCGGAGACTGCCGCTCCGCCGCCTGTCGAGATGCGGCCGATGCGCCCGGTGCCTGTGCCCGCTCCCGTGCCCGTTCCCGAACCTGCGCCCATGCCGGCGGAGAATATCGCCATCCACGAGCGCGCCGATGCGGAAGAGCGCACAGTGACGGTTGCGCCCAAGCATGTGAGCGGCTTCAAGCTGCCCGCGAGCACTCTGCTGAACGCAGGCACCGGCCCGCAGGCGGTGCGCGAGGACGAACTGCGCGAAGAGGCCCACGTGCTGGTGGAGAAGTGCGCCGAGTTCGACGTGCGCGGCCAGGTGGTGCAGATCAATCCCGGCCCCATGGTGACGACCTACGAGTTCAAGCCGGAGGCCGGCGTGAAATACAGCCGCGTGACCGGCCTCGCCGAGGACCTGTGCCTCGCGATGCGCGCCGAGAGCATTCTGATCGAGCGCATGGCGGGCAAGAGCACGGTCGGCATCCAGGTGCCGAACCGCGAGCGCGAGACGATTCATCTCCGCGACGTGCTCGAGTCGGAGACCTTCTCGAAGGCCAAGTCGCGGCTGACGCTGGCGATGGGCAAGGACATCAACGGCCGCATCGTTACCGCCGATCTCGCGTCCATGCCGCACGTGCTGATCGCCGGCTCGACCGGCTCGGGCAAATCCGTCGCCATCAATGCGATGATCATGAGCCTGCTCTTCCGCACCACGCCCAGCCAGGTGCGGCTGATTCTGGTTGATCCGAAGCGCGTGGAACTGGGCATGTACGAGGGCATTCCGCACCTCTTTACGCCGATCATCACCGAGCCCAAGCTGGCCGCGAACGCGCTGCGCAACGCGGTGCGCGAGATGGAGCGGCGGCTGAAGCTGCTGGCCAGCCGCAGCGTGCGCAACATCGACCAGTACAACAAGCTCTTCGAGGGAGCCATGCCTTCGCTCTTTGACGAAGGAGAAAAAGAAGAGCCGCTGCCGTACATCGTCATCATCATCGACGAGCTTGCCGATCTGATGATGCTGGACCGGGCCAACGTCGAAGAGTCCATCACGCGGCTGGCGCAGATGGCGCGCGCCGTGGGCATTCATCTGGTTCTCGCCACGCAGCGGCCCAGCGTGGACGTGATTACCGGCCTGATCAAGGCCAATGTGCCCACGCGCATCAGTTTCCGGCTGGCGACCAAGGTCGACTCGCGCACCATCATCGACACCAACGGCGCCGAGGCGCTGCTGGGCCGCGGCGACATGCTGTTTCTGCCGCCGGGCACGAGCCGCCTGATGCGCCTGCATGCCCCGTATGTGAGCGAGAAGGAAACGGCGGCGATTGTTTCGTTCTGGAAAGAGCAGGGAGCCGCCGAGTATGCGGAGGGCTTCCTGGAGTCGCCGCGGGATGAGCGGCCCAATGCCGAGGGCGGAGCGGGCAGCGAGGACGACAATGATCCGATGTTCGACGACGCGGTGCGGCTGGTCTTCGAGTTTGGGAAAGCTTCAACTTCGCTGCTGCAGCGGCGGCTGCGCATCGGCTACGGCCGGGCGGCGCATTTGATCGATTTGATGGAGCGGGACGGTCTGGTGGGTCCGGCCGACGGCTCGCGCCCGCGCGAGCTGCTGAAGGCGCCGGGCTGGTTGCACGAAGTTTCCATGCAGGATGAGTAGCAGGGGCTCGGAAAGAGGCAGGAGATGCTGGGAATCGGCGGGAATCGCACGTATCCGACGGTGCTGTTAATCGATGACGACATGATCAGCCGCGAGGTAATCGCCACGATTCTCACGCTGAATGGCTACACGCTGCACACCGCGGCCGATGGCAACGAGGCCGTGGCCATGCTGGACAAGCGGGAGTGCGAGCCGCAGGTGATCCTGGTGGATGTGCAGATGCCGGGCCTGAATGGAACCGAGCTGATGCAGGCTCTGCGCGCGCGCAGCCGCGCGGCGATTTATGCCATCAGCGGCAGCAATCCGCCCGAGGAGCTGCGCAACGCGGCCGATGGCTTCCTGATGAAGCCATTCAGCCCGGAGATGCTGCAGTCTCTCCTGGACGAGCACAACCGCCGCCCCGCCGAGCTGACGATGGGCAGGAACGAGCCGGTGGTGAATGGCAAGATTCTTGGCCAGTTCCGGTCCATGATGCCCGAGGCCACGGTGCGCGAGGTGTACATGGCCGTGGTGACGGATCTGAACAAGCGCAACGCCACACTGGAAATGGCCATTGCCCGCCGCGATGCCGCCGAGGTGCGCCGCATTGGCCATACCATCAAGGGCGGCTGCAGCATGGCCGGGGCCCAGCAGGCGGCCCGGCTGGGCGCCCTGCTCGAGGCCGAGAGTGACGAATTAAGCAACTCCGAGACGATCCGCCTTGAATTGAAGACTGCCGCGGAAAATCTGGAGCGTATGCTTAAGGTAGAATTTCCTGCGTAAGCGACAGGGCGTTTTTCCATGGGTGGAGTTGATCCCATGGCCCGACTGTGCCGGTGGATTCCCGCACCGTCTCGCTTCCGAGGTCGATTGATCGGAGGTTACGCACTCGAGTGGAGAACCTGACACGAATCGTACTGGCGGATGACCATCCGGTTGTCCGCATCGGCGTGCGCAACATGCTCAACGCCGAAGAGGGTTTTGACGTTGTCGGCGAGGCGGACGATGGCGATGAGGCCATCACGCAGACCCTCGAGCTGCAGCCGGACATTCTGCTGCTCGACGTGGCCATGCCGCGCCTGCCGGGCCTGGAAGCCATGCGCGCCATCATGAAGGGCTCGCCCTCAGTCAAGATTCTGCTTCTGACCTCGACCATCACCACGCAGCAGATCATCGAGGCGCTGCACATCGGCGCACGGGGAATCGTGCTGAAGGACGCGCTGGCCGGCCATTTGAAGACCGCCATCCGCACGGTGATCACGGGCGACTACTGGATCGGCGGCAAGCGCGTGGTGAACCTGATGGCCGCGCTGCACGACCTGATGCAGCAGGCCGCTCCGCCGCAGCAGAAGACCTATGGCCTGACACCCCGCGAACTCGAAGTGGTGGGATGCATCGTGGAAGGCTGCAGCAACCGCGACATCGCCAAGCAGTTCACGCTGAGCGAGGAGACCGTGAAGCGCCATCTCTCGAATATCTTCGACAAGACCGGCGTTTCGACGCGGCTCGAGCTGGCGCTCTTTGCCATTGCCCATCACCTGGTGACGCCGCAGCAGTAACGCGGCGTCCTCGCCTTTCCTTCGCAATCGATTTACATGAGGAAGCGCTCTTCGAGCCGTTCGAGAAGCGTCTCTGTGCCGTCACACACGCCGGTATGCACGGGCGAGGGCTGAATGATGGTGCTGCGCGGCGA
>DASZRQ010000111.1:0-3895 GCA_035549115.1 Occallatibacter sp.
CGACGCACAGGATTATATGGAATCTGGTACTCCGGGGCTGAAAAGCACGCAGGATGGATGGCTGAACCGCGCCCTGCAGGCTGAGGATGCACGGCATCCCGGCCGCCACACGCCTTTCCGTGCGGTTGCCCTGGATATTGATGTGCCGCTTACGCTGGCGGGGACCATTCCGGCAATTGCGCTGAACAACGTAAACAACTTTTCTGTAGGCGGCCGCGGACCGGCGCCTTCAGCGGCAGCCAACGCCTTTGAAGCCATGTACGGCGAGTGCGGCGACCGCATCTTCCACTCCGCCGGAGAAGAGACCTTCGATGCGGTCAAGATGCTGCGCGAAGCAAATCTGGCGCAGTATACGCCGGCCGCGGGAGCGAATTATCCGAACTCCGAGTTCGGCAACAAGATGAAGCAGGTTGCGCAACTGCTCAAGGCAAATCTCGGCGTGGAAGCGGCGTTTACCGATGTGACCGGCTGGGATACGCACCAGAACCAGGGCGGCGCAGAGGGTCAGCTTGCGAATCGCCTGCGCGACTTTTCCGACAGCATCGCCGCCTTCTGGCGCGACATGGGCGATGATGCGGGCGATGCCACACTGGTCACGATGTCAGAGTTCGGACGCACGGCGCATGAAAACGGAACGGGCGGCACCGATCATGGCCATGCCAATGTGATGCTTGTTCTGGGCGGCGACGTGAAGGGCGGCAAGGTCTACGGACGCTGGCCGGGTCTCTCCAATGAACAGCTCAATGAAGGACGCGACCTGGCGCTGACGACGGATTTTCGCGAAGTGCTGGGCGAGGTGGTCACACGCACACTCGGCGCAGAGAACCTGAGCGCCGTCTTCCCCGGTGCGCGGCTCAATCCAGACAACTTTCTGCGGATCGTCTGAGTCCTGTTCCTTCATCCTTCCAGAAACGCAAACAGGCTTGGCATCATGCCGAGCCTGTTTCTATGCGTGGCTCTCCATACATTCAGTGCTTGCTATACATCTCCATCACGTCCTTGCGCAGCTCAAGACGGCTGGACATGCGCGTATAAAACATATGGCCGCCGGGATACTCATGAACCGCGACGCGCGTGGGATCGCCCATCACCGGCATCTGATCGACAGTGAGAACCGAACCCATGAACGGGCAGGAAAGATCGTTCCAGCCATGCGCAATCAATACGCGGAACTTCGAGTCGGCAGCAACGGCCTGACGAAGCTGAGGCACAGAGCCGCCGCGCAGGTCTTCGTCGCGATCCCACAGGCGATTCACGTCATAGGAGAGCGCGTTGTAGCGCGCATCGACCTTCCACCCTACCGTGCGGGTGATGAAGTCAACCATCGCGGTGGTCATAGGAGCAATGATCGTAGCCAGAATCGGGTCGTTGGAGCGCTGCTCAGGCGCGAATGGGAAGGGATCGAAGGTGGTCACGTTCGAGTCGTAGACCGAGCCGAGCTTCCCTTCCTCGCGGAAGACCTCGCGCAGATAAGCCTCGGTATCTAGCCTGCCGCCAGAGAACTTTACGAAGGCGGGATCGAGTCCCGTCATCTCCGTCACCTTGTCGATCATGGCCTTGGTTGCTTCGGGGTCCGAGCGGCCCTTCAACAAAGCCTCGGCATAGTCACCACGGGTATAGGCGATCACGTCAGCCATGGCCGCAGGCGTCAGCTTGTGCTCGCGCTCAAGATGAGCCGCGGTAATCGGGGGCAACGTCAACATCCATGGCAACGGGGAGAGATCGCCGTCGTCTTCCACAGTCGGGTTCAGATAAGGCGATACCAGCACCATACCATTCATGGCCACGCCAAGCTGCGACTGCAGGTAATACGCGATGCGCGGGCCACGGAACCCGCCGTAGCTCTCGCCGACCAGATATTTGCGCGAGCCGAGCCGGCCATTCTTCACCAGCCAGTCGTAGATCACGCGCGAGAGGTAGTGAATATCGGGCGTTGTGCTGTAGAAGAGTTTCTTGGCCTCGGCCTCCGGCACAGTGGCACGGCTGAAGCCTGTTCCGATGGGATCGATAAACACGAGGTCCGTAAAGTCGAGCCAGGTGCCAGGATTGTCGGCCAGCGTTGCCGGATCAGAGGGGCTGTCTCCCTCATTGCCAGCCTGCAGATGCTTGGGGCCAATGGCGCCAAAGTTGAGATAAACCGAAGATGCGCCGGGGCCGCCGTTGACGGCGAAGGTCACCGGACGGCTGTCTCCGTCCACGACATACGAGGTAACCACCACCTCGCCCGCGACTTTACCGCCCTTGTCGCGAACCGGTAGCGCACCCACCGTAACCGTGTATTTCAGCGTTTTGCCGTCGAGCTGGATGGACTGCTGAGTATGTGCATCGGACGGCAAGGGCGGAAGCTTGGCCTTGTCGTCGGACGGCTTCTCTGCGTCGACGGGCTTTTGAGCAGACGGGGCAGGCTTGTCTTCCTGGGCCCGCGCTGGACTCGATGCGAGACCGCAGCAGCACAGGGCCAGGGCAAGCGAGCCGGCGGGCTTGAGCAAAATGGACTGCTTGAAGATGTGCATGACACTACGATACATGTGCCCGCTCCCTGTCAGCGCGCGGGCCTGAAATCAAGGACGGCAAGATTCATCTGGCCTTCCGTGACAATATGCACCGTCAGCACGTTCCTGCCCGCGGCGAGATGAACAGTTGCCAGATGCGGGGCGAGGTTCCAGTGATGCCACTGGCGCCATGAAATGGGATCGGCCGCGTCATAGGTGGACTGAATTGTGAGTGGGCCTGTGGCCGGCGCGCCATTCACATCGAGCGCGATCGTGCCGCCGCGATTCGAGGTATAAAGCAGATCGGCAGAGTAGTCTCCCGCTGCAGCAACATCGACGGTCAGGTTGAACCACTCTCCCGGCACGGTCCAGCCCACATAGAGCAGGCCCGCTGGGGGAACAACTTTATCGAAAGGGTTGTCGTCGATGGGAGGATCGAGCTTGAACTTGGTGTACGACGTATCGACGCCCTCGTGCATGCGGAACTCGTTGAGATAGGTTCCATTGGCGGGATTCAGGGCGCCGCTGCCGTTGTTCTTCGCGTCGCTATCGTGGTAGGCCACGCCCTCGCCGCCCAGGTCGTAGTAGGCGCAGTCAACCTTTCCAGGAATCTTCTGCGCCCCGCCCGCGTAACGGCTGTCGTGGTAGGGCGTGCCCTTGTATGTAGCAAGAAAACTGGTCTGTGCTGGAAGCAGCAATGCTGTTTGCGCCGCGACAACCGCACTTAAAACCATCTGAAAATGGAGAGAACGCATGCTGACCACTCCTGAGAAGGCTTGGATAACCTGCCTCTTCTCGACGGGATTTTGGAGTCCCGTGCATGGTATCTCAGCATGCGCCAGCGAGGCGAGGTCAGCCTGCGATATTCTGGGCAATCGCCGCAATAACAGCGATGTTCTGCAGCAGCTCCTGCGGAAAGCCGTGGCGCTGCTGCAGGTAGGCAGGGTCGTTGTACGAGATAGTCACACGTCCCTCGGCATCTTCCGCCACCAGAATCTTGAGAGGCAGATCGATGGCCGTGCTGGGTGCTGCCAGCATGAGCGGCGTGCCTGCCCTGGGGCTGCCGAAGAGAAGCAGTTTAGTGTCGGGCATGGCAAGTCCGGCCTTCGCTGCTTCGCCGCTGTGATCCACAACGGCGAAGAGCAAAACGCCTTTGGCCGCGAGCAGAGCTTTCAGCTTCTCCACCGTTTCAGCAACGGTGTGCTTGCTCGCGAGGATCACCATCCCATTCGCGTTCATCTTCAAGCCTCTTCTGCGCGATCAAGATACGGCTCAGGCCACGCGCTCGATGACAACCGACTCCAGCACCACCGGCTTGTGCGGCTTGTCCTGGCCGTTGCGCGGCACCTTGGAAATCTTGTCGGCGATCTCCTGCCCTTCCGCCACTTCGCCAAAGATCGTGT
>DASZRQ010000112.1:0-9004 GCA_035549115.1 Occallatibacter sp.
GAATACAATTCCGATGCCGACCGTGTGCAAACACCCCCGAGTGAGAATCGTCTCCCGCCACGAGGATACCGAGTTTGTCGAGTGTCTGGAATGTGGCGAAGTATTTGACTCTGAAGAATTTAACGACATGGCCATTGAAGAGTCCACAGAAGTGGATCAGGACAAAGAAGGCGACGAGTAGCAGTCCATCTCACTGCTTTGTCTCGGGCACGGCCTTTCTATACCGACCCCAGTGCCGGGCCAGCTCGCGTACCACCGGGCTCCCGACCCTGTAGGCATTCTCAATGGACTCGGCATACGCGGCGTAGTTGCCGGTGGCCTCGCTCCTGAGCAGTTCGGCCGGGGTTACGCCCTCAGGCGGAGCAGAAAAGTCACTTCCCGTGCGCAGGTCCATTACCCGCGCCAGGTCGACCTTTCCCGCCTGAGCCAGCATGGTAAGCGCCTGCAGATAAGCGGAGTCCTCCTCGGCGGTGGTGGCAAAACGGCCTTCGCCGTGGGTCCAGTAAGGCACCCAGCGCTCGGCCCAGCCGTTCATCTTCGTGCCGATCCAGAAGCGGTCCGCTGTAAGTGTGTCGCCAAGCAGCACAAACGGCGGCTTTTGCGCATTGAGCAAGCCGCGATACCCCGCGCGAGCTGCCTGCAGGTGGGCATCGTCCGGCAGATCGACCTGGTGGGTCAGATCACAGGCCCAGGCGGCAAGCCCGGCATTCAGGTCGTAAGCCAGGGTGCCGTTGTCGCTCACGGCAGGCGGAGCCGGCTGCTCGTAAGGAGTTGAGCGGTCGTAGGCGACAATCCCTGTTGGCCAGTCCGCAGGTATCTCCCGGCCGTCGATCTCGTAGGCCAGGTCGCCATCCACTACATGCCGGGCCCATGCCGCCGAGCCAACTGAAGCGACGTGCGGATCAATGCCGCCAATGCCAGCCAGAATCCAGTAAGCATGGGTCAGGTCGAAGCGCGGGTCGAGGCCAAGCGCCATGATGGACGCGGCGGTGTGCGCCTTACCCACTCCGCTCAAGATAGCGAGCACATGATCCTGCGGGTTGTAATAGAGCGGATGGCCGCCTGCCGGGAAGGCGAGCGACTGAGGCAGGGGATAGCGCTCAATCCAGTTCTGCAACTCGCCGGGCTCGTCGCCTGTATCGTTGCCAACCTCAAAGGTGGTGACCACGACCACACGCACCTCAATGGGCGCAGCATGCACCTGTGCCGCCAGCATTGCAGATCCTGCGATGATTCCCAGCGTCCATTTCGAGGGCATGGCTCAGGCTCCGAACGCAGCGCGGCTCAGGCAGAAGACTGCAGGCCGCGCAGTTTTTGTGAGTATAGCGAGGCTCATGCTTCGGCCCTAGGCGTGCCATACGAATAGAGCTTAGTGCGGATGCCCGTTGGTGGAGTGTGCCGGACGCCGCGCCGCGATCCAGGCATAGTGCAGGCCGGAGATTACGGTAAAGACCATGGTGGCCCACAGGGCAAAAGCACGCAGCGCGACCACCCAGGGCTGCTGCGTGAGCTGATGTAGCAGCACAACAGCCACGGCCGTCACCTGAGCCACGGTGTTGACCTTGCCAAACACGCTCGGCGGAAAATCGCGCCGACCTGCAGCTGCGTAGAGAATAGCCGAGACCAGCAGAATGCAGACATCGCGACCGAAGACCAGCACGGTGACGCGCACAGGCATCAAGCCTTCGTGCATCAACACCAGAAACAGCGTGCTCAACAGCAGCTTGTCTGCAACAGGATCGAGATACTGGCCGACGACGGTGCGCTGCTTCAGTACCCGGGCCAGAATGCCATCGAGCGCATCGGTGATGCCCGCGGCGAGAAAAAGCACGAAACCGGTCTCGAAACGATGCTCCAGAATAGCCGCAACCAGAAACGGCGCCAGACAGATGCGTGCAAGCGTAAGCAGGTTAGGGGCTGAGCGGAGCGGGTTGCGCGTCGTCGACGGTGCGTCTGTCGTCATGGCAGGTCAGGTGGCGTTCACCGGCGCCGTGACCTCTGGCGCCATCCACCGTCACAGAGGATACAGTATCCTAGGCCTCTCGGAGGGGGAACAGCACTGCGCCCTCAGGGCCGCTTTGCCGCCCGCATCGATCCTGCTAAACTACTGAAGGTTGACCGCAGGCGCGTAGCTCAGTTGGTTAGAGCGCTTCCTTGACACGGAAGAGGTCGTTGGTTCGAATCCAATCGTGCCTACCATTTTCCCTAAAAATCAATAACCTACAGATATATCCTCTTCTTCCCAATCTTGATTGGGGTGACCGTGAATTTTGGAAGCTTACTGGTACTTCTCGGTGTTGCGGACGCTCCGGGAACCCAATAGGTCAGTGCCCTGGAAATGACTGACACGGAAGAGGCCGTTGCATTGGGTTGAATCCAATTGCGTCCATCGAAAGATCGATGGATGTGTCCACCTCAATGGCGGAGACACGGCAACTACACGATGTGCAGAATGCATACCGGTAGGCATCTTCCCCTCGCCGAGGTTCTCTCTTGTCCTTCTCCGTGCCGGGTTGTCTTGTGGGCGTTCGTGTCCCTGTTCTTTTCTTCCTGATCAGTCTGCCATGTGCGCAGCCGCTCTGTTCACAGAATCAGCAGCCTGCCCAACCGCCGCTCTATGGGGGCAGCGGATCGAACATCCCTGTCGGCGAGCAGAGCGGTTCGGCGACTGGCGGCGTCTTTGCGCCGGTACTCGACTCGGAGAAGCGACCCATCACAGCAGGAGGCTTTGTCAGTAGCGGCCCTATTGTCTTCAAGGATGTCTCGGAGCAGGCGGGGCTCACGAAGTGGGTCCACAAGATGGGCACACCGCAAAAGCCCTACATCTTGGAGACGATTGGCTCCGGCGTCTGTTTGCTTGACTACGATCACGACGGTTGGCTCGATATCTTCCTGGTGAATGGATCGACCTACGATGCGCTGGACGGCAAGACCGAGCCGCCGCACGCCGCGCTCTTTCACAACAATCACGATGGCACATTCACTAACGTGGCCAATATCGCGGGCGTAACCAATGACCGCTGGGGATTTGGCTGCGCCGTGGGCGACTACGATAACGACGGCTGGCCCGACCTCTATGTCGCCAACTACGGTGCGAACCGGCTCTACCACAACAACCACGACGGCACGTTTACCGATGTGGCGGAGAAGGCGGGTGTCACCCTGGGCAACTGGTCCACGGGACCGAGCTTTGGCGACTATGATGGCGACGGGCGGCTCGACATCTTTGTGCCCGGCTATGTGCACTGGGATATGAATAATCTCCCTGCGCCGGGCAGCAGAGCTGTGGGCTACGCCAACTGCGCGTTCCGCGGCGCACGCGTCATGTGCGGTCCTCGCGGATTGCCGGGCGAGCCTGACCACCTCTTCCACAACAATGGCGATGGCACATTCACCGATGTGAGCGAGAAGGCTGGCGTGAGTGACAAGCGCCACTACTATGGTTTCTCGTCTACGTTTGTGGACATCAACGACGATGGCAAAGTCGATCTGATCGTAACCGACGACTCCTCGCCCAACTATCTCTATCTGAACAAGGGTGATGGCACGTTTCAGGATGCGAGCTTCTACTCCGGCTTTGCGCTCAACCAGGATGCCCGCGAGACCGCATCGATGGGACTTGCCGTGGGCGACTACAAAAACAACGGGCGCCTCGATCTCTACACCACGACCTTCTCTGACGATTACAAGACGCTCTACCGCAACGATGGTGACGGCAACTTTGTTGATATCACGCCGCAGATGGGCATTGCGGAGGCGACCTATCCCTTCCTGAGCTGGGGCACGGAGTTCTTTGACTACGACAATGACGGCTGGAAGGATCTGATGTTTGTCAGCGGCCATGTTTACCCGGAGGTGGACCAGCACAACTGGGGAACCTCGTTCGCGGAGCGGCCGCTGCTCTTTCACAACGTCGATCACGGCAACAAATTCGAGGTCATGCCGCCGGTGCTGGGCAGCGGGCTGGCTGACGTGATTCCCGCGCGTGGTGCGGCCTTTGGCGACCTGTTCAACGACGGCAGGATCGATGTTGTCATCAACTGCCTTGATCACACGCCGGTGCTGCTGCGCAATGTGACTGATGAGCACAACCACTGGGTTGGCTTGCAGCTCATTGGCGGCCCCAAAAGTCCACGTGACGCTATTGGCTCCAAGGTCTATCTCACTGCAGGCGGAATGCGCCAGCGCGGCGACGTGATGAGCGGCGGCAGCTTCGAGTCGTCGAACGATTTTCGTGTGCACTTTGGCCTCGGCACCGCGGCGAGCGTCGATCAGGTTGAGATTCACTGGCCCGACGGCGCGAAGGAGACCTACAAGCTGCCGGGCGTCGACCGCTACTACGCCATTGAAGAAAGCAAGGGCATTGTGCCCAGCGTGTATGACGCCATTGCAGCGGATCAGGCTTTGAAGAAGGCTGCGGCCGCCACGCAGAAATAAAGCGCGAGTCGCCGGAGCGCCGCGTTCGTTCCGGCGGGAGTTTGCATGAGAAAGACCCCAGGTATCGCCGCCGTGTTGCTGGCCTTCTGTGCATGGAGTGTGCCCGCACAGCAGAAAAAAGAATCGAAGCCCATGCCGCCTCCGGCCTATACGCCGCCGCCCAAGGGCGCACAGCCGGCTGTCGATACGCCCGCGCAGACTGCGGCGATTGAGCAGATGCTGATGAAAGCGCGTGCGCACACCGAAGCCGAGCGCAAGGCGTTCAATGCAACTGTCGCGCCGGCATATGACTATCCATTCGGGCCGAAGAATCCCTTCACCCCCGGCAACATTCAGGTGGAGGGCCAGGGGTTCCTGCAGCCCGGCGCGTTTCCCACGGCCGAGTACTGCGGCGTGTGCCACCAGGAGGCATATCACCAGTGGCGGCAGGCACTGCACTCCAACGCTTTCCGCGCCCCGTTCTACCGCACAAGCGTGAACCTACTGATTCACGACAAGACGCGCGGCATTGCCTATGCGCGTCACTGCGATAGCTGCCACAATCCCATCGCCGTGGTGAGCGGAGCACTGACAAAGGACTCGAAGGTCGATCGCGCCCGGTTCGACTCCGACGGGCTGACCTGCATGACCTGCCACTCCGTTGTCAGTCTTGACTCCACCAACGGCAACGCCAGTGTGAAGATGGGCGTGCCCGCCGTGATGGTCGATGAAAAGGGCAACCGTATCCCCGGCATGGTTTCCTTCGCAGACATTCTGCGCCATCCGGAGCGCCACTCCGCCGCGGTGATGCACGACTTTCTGCACAAGCCGGAGTTCTGCGCCGCCTGCCATAAGGCCAACCTGCCCGCGACGCTCAACGACTACAAATTCATCCGCGCCTTTACGGCATACGACGAGTGGCAGCAATCGAAGTTTTCCCAGCGCAATCCGCTCACCTTTTATACGGCCGATTTCACCACCTGCCAGGATTGCCATATGAAGCGCAGTGCAATCACGCTGCCCGAGTACGGCGCCAAGAATGGCATGTTCGCGTCGCATCGCTGGCTCGCGGGCAACACGGCCGTGCCGTTCTACTACGGCTACGACGAGCAGTTGAAGAAGACTATCGAGTTTCTACGCTCCGGCAATTATCTAAACGTCGATATCTTTGCCCTACACAAGCAGGGCGAGGACAGACTGATTGCGCCGCTGGGCCGCGCCACCTACAGCCTTGCCCCCAAGGATGTGATCGAGGCTTACGTGGTCATCCAGAACAAGAACATCGGCCATTCGCTCATTCCCGAGGTGCGCGATCTCTACGAGGCGTGGGTCGAGTTCACCGTGAAGGACGCAAGCGGCAAAGAAATCTATCACAGCGGCTATCTGCAGCCCAATGGCCGGCTCGATCCGCGCGCGCACAGCTTTACGAACCGTCCTGTCGACTCCGAAGGAGAGTTTGTCGATAACCACAAGGTCTGGACGATTCACTCTGTCGCCTATGACAACACCGTGCAGGCCGGCCGTTCCGCGCTGGTGCGTTACCAGTTCCGTCTGCCCGCACATGTTGCCGGGCCGGTGAGTGTGACGGCGAAGGTCAATTACCGGCACTTCCGCCAGAGCTACCTCGACAATGTTTTCGGCAAGGGCGATCATCCCGACTACCCTGTCGTGGAGCTTGCCTCCTGCACGCGGACACTGAAGATCGGCGAGAATACACCCGAGCCGCCCGATCCCCAGGACAATCCCGACTGGATGCGTTGGAACAATCTCGGCATCGCGCTGCTCGATCAGTTCCAATATGCCGAGGCGGTTGCCGCATTTACTGAGGTCATCAAGCTCCGCTACAACTACGTGGATGCCTACACCAATGTGGGCCTCACGGAGATTGTGTGGGAGAAATACGATTCGGCGCGCACTGCCATTCACCGCGCGCTTGCGCTCGATCCCAACAACGCGCGTGCGCTGTACTACGACGGGCTGCTGCAGCGCCGCTCGGGAGATACCAAGCAGGAGATCGAGGATTTTCGCCGCGTAGTGGCCTTGTATCCTGAGTCGCGAGATGCGCGCCGCGAACTGGGCATCGCCTACTATCAGGAAAACGACGAGCACCAAGCGCTCGAGCAGTTCGAGGCGCTGCAGCGCATCGACCCTGATGATCTATCAGCTCACTACAATCTGTCGATTCTCTACCGCCGCATGGGCATGACCGACAAGGCCGCCGAGCAGCAGGCCATGTTCATCGACAAGAAGGTCGATCCCGGCGCGCCCACATACTCACTCAACTATCTGCGCGATCATCCGGAAATTGCGAATGAGAGCATCCCGTGGCACATGCACTCCGATCTGCTGAGCGAGCAGGGAGGCGCTAATCATGGCAAGTAGAGCTGCGCGTTCCAGACTCGTGCTGTGCCTCGCACTGCTGCTGAGCACGCTCATGCCCGCGAGCGTACATGCGGAGAACGCATGTCCATGGCTCAATGACGCCACTGCATCCGGGCTGCTCGGCGGCACGGCAGTAGGTGTATACACATCCGCGGCCCAAGGGCAACCTGCGGTCTGCGTGTTTATGCAGCAGACGGTTGCAGGTGCTCGCATGCTGCGGCTTACCGTGGAGACTGTGGTCGAGCCGCACATGCAGTTGATGAAAGCGGCGCGCGTCTGCGGGACGCATGCTGTTCCGCTGCCCGCAATCGGCAACGAGGCAGTTGTGTGTACGGAATGGTCAGGAAAGAAGGGTAATGGCGAGATTGCGCTTGGCCGTGTACGCGATCAACTGTTCCGAATTGCATTGACCAGTTCGCTCAGGCGCGACAGCGAGCTTTCCGGCAAAAACCTCAGGATGCATCTCTCATCTGCCGCCGAGCAAGTGGCTGGAAATCTATTCTGATACACGTCATTCGGCACACATAGCAATGAGATGAGGGTGCGTGCAGCGATGCGCTCTGCCCGAGATGTTTTAGCATCTGGGCACAAGCACATCGCATTGGCTGTGCCCAGATGGCTGAGTCAATCTACTTCATACCTACGGCTGGTTGGGTTCGATCTTGCCGGCAAAGCCGTCTGAGATGAATTGCAGCATGTGCTCCCGTGCGATGATGCCATGCCATGGCTCGGTGCTGGGATGTCCGGCAAAGTTGCCACCCAGCGCGCCGTGGTCTTCACGTGGAAAGAGGAGCAACTGCACCGGGACGCCTTCCTGACGCAGAGCCCGATACATTTCCTTCGATTGTCCTTCGGGGTCAGTTGTATCTGCCTCGCCCTGGAGCAGCATCAGCGGTGTTTTGGCGTGGCCGGCATAGGCGAGCGGGCTCTGCCGCCATGCGCTCTCGAAATGCAGCCACGGCTGCCCGGTGTACCAGCGGTCTCCAAAGGAGCCGGACTCGGTGCCGTACTCGCTGAACTGGTCAATGACCGGCGCGCCGGAGACGATGGCCTTGAAGCGTGCCGTCTTGCCCTCGACAAAGCCGGCCATCTCGCCGCCATAGCTGTAACCGATCAGCGCCATCTTGTCTGCATCGATCGGCTCGGTACGAATCACTTCATCGACACCGGCCATGATGTCCTGAAAGTCACCGTTGCCCATGTCGTCCTTGTTCGCGGCCTCAAACGCAACGCCGTACCCCGTGCTGCCGCGGGGATTGGTGACCAGCACAGCCCAACCCTGGCCGAGCAGAAGGTTGGTCAGCGGCGACCAGGAATCCGTGAACTGACCGCGCGGGCCGCCGTGCACATTGACCACTAGCGGCACCTTGCCCGACGCGGCCTGCGGCGGGAGATAGAGAAGCCCTTCGATGGTGAAACCTGCGCGCTGCCAGGTGATCTTCTTGGACGCGACAGAAGAAACCGTACCGGGGACCAGTTCCGGCTGTTCCAGCCGTGTGCCCGGCGTATCCGGAGAGGACGTGATATAAACCGAAGCCGGCGCGGTGCTGGAGCTGGCGATATACACCCACTTCTGCTTCTTTGTGTCGGCGCGGAAGCCTGTCACGACGGGCATGCCGAGATCGTAGAGCTTGAGCGCGCCTGAGCCGAGGTCGATGCGTGCGATGGTCTCGTGCATTCCGTGGCTCAGGCTGACCAGCGCGCTGCGATCGTCGGAGGCGACTTCGAGGGTCTGCGGGGACAGCGTGCTGTCTTTCAGGCCATTCGTCACGTTGTGCAGCTTGCCCGACGCCAGATCGAGAGTGTAAAGGTCGGCGCAGCCTACGGGCGCATCCTGCTCGCAGCGCGCAAAGAGCACCAAGCCTTTACCATCGTGCATCCACTCCACGCGGCGCGCGGAGTCAGGGAAGCTGGAGACCTTCGTCTGCTCCGAGGGATTTGCGACAGTCACGATCGTGGCAATCTCGCTGGGGCCAAGGTCGCGCTCTTTTGTGTGCGTCAGCACAAGCAGGCGCGAAGAATTCTCGCTCCATGAAACATTGTCCGGGTCTTGAAGCGTAGGCATGACATGCGATTTCCACGTGGCAATGTCGAGCAGGTAGACGCGGTGCTTCAGTTCATTGTGCTCAACCCAGACCACATCTTTCTGCTCATGGCGGTCGTGCACGCGCGAGGGCAGCTCAGGGTCTGTGGCAATGACGGCGAT
>DASZRQ010000113.1:0-6111 GCA_035549115.1 Occallatibacter sp.
AGGAATCACATCGTCATAGAAGCCTGGAATCAGGATGTGGCCGTTCTCATCCTTGAGCTTCGCGATGATCTGCGCAAGCGCGACGAAGGGATTGGGAGCCGCGCCGCCGTACATGCCCGAGTGCAGATCGGTCTTTGCGCCGGTAACTTCAATCTCGGTGTAGATCATGCCGCGCAGACCGACGCACAATGTGGGCAGGCCGGGCGCGAACAGCTCGGTATCCGACACCAGTGCGAAATCTGCCTTCAGCTCAGGCGGTTTGGAAGCGACATACTCCGCAATCGATTCGCCGCCCACCTCTTCTTCGCCTTCAAAGAGGACGCGCACATTCAAGGGCAGCTTCTTGTCCGCGGCAAACAACGACTCAAGCGCCTTGACCTGCGCCCATACCTGGCCTTTGTCATCCACAGCGCCACGCGCATAGATGTTTCCATCGCGCTCCACTGGCTCAAACGGCGGCGTGTGCCACTCATCGAGCGGATCGGCCGGCTGCACATCGTAGTGGCCGTAGCACAGCACCGTGGGCTTGCCCGCAGCGTGCAGCCAGTCCGCATAGACAAGCGGATGGCCGCTGGTTTCCAGCACGCGCACATTTTCCATGCCGATACGGGTCAGTTCGGCAGCAAGGAACTCCGCGGCACGGCGGCAATCGCCCGCGTGCTCCGGCAGCGTGGAGACCGAAGGAATACGCAGCAGATCCTTGAGCTCGGCAAGAAACCGCGGATGATTCTGCATAGCAAACGCAACAGCAGGCGAAGACATGAGTAACTTCCTCCAAAATTGCAGACACGGGAGAGTATAGGTTGTTGAACTCAGTAACGTGGAACAGCCGGATCGACTTCGCGCGACCAGGCATCGATTCCGCCACGCATGGACTGCACTTGCTCAAAACCCTGGTTGCGCAGCCATACGGTCACGTTCATGGATCGCACGCCGGCATGGCAGAGGACAACAATATGTTCGTCGGGATCGAGTTCCTGGTGAGCACGTGCCGGCACATCGCCCATGGGCATGGCAAGCACGCCTTCAATGCTCGCGGTCGCCATCTCCCATGGCTCCCGGACATCGATCAGCCTCGCCTTCTTTTCGCGAAAAAGCGCTGCCGCATCGGCAGCGGATATCTCGTAATCCAGCATCCATCCAGTGTAAAGTGCGGTAACCGTCACATTGAAAAGCATGACGCACAAAGCCTGCAGATTGCATAGAATAGGCTCATGGATAATGCGGTCAAGGTATTGATTGTGGAAGACGAGCCCCATGCCCTGATGGGGCTGGCCGAGTTGATCTCCGGCTGGGGCTATCGTACCGAGACTGCGCGCGATGGCATTGAGGGTTGGGAAAAGGCCCTGAGCTGGAATCCGGCCATCGTGGTGACCGATCTCAAGATGCCGCGGCTGGACGGAATTGGCCTACTGGCCAAGCTGGCCGAAGATGGCTCCGGCGTAACCGCAAATGTTGCCGTGGTGCTGCTCACGGCGCAGGGATCCATTCAGGTAGCCGTGGATGCCATGAAGATGGGCGCCTACGACTTTCTGCAGAAGCCCGTGGATGCGGCGCGGCTGCGGACGATTCTCACCAATGCCACGCGCCAGCGCGAGACGACAATCGAGCTGGAAGTCGCGCGCCGCCGCCTGCGCGAGTCCGGCGTGCTCGGCTCCATGGTGGGCGGCTCAAAGGCGATGCGCGAGATTTTTGCGCTGATCGAGCAGATCGCGCCCTCGAATGTTTCGGTTCTGATTACTGGCGAGAGCGGAACCGGCAAGGAGCTTGTGGCGCGCACACTGCACGAGCTGAGCCCGCGCAAGGCTCGGCCGTTCGTTGCCGTCAACTGCGCAGCCATTCCGGAGAGCCTGATCGAAAGCGAGATCTTTGGTCACGAGAAAGGCGCGTTCACCGGGGCTGTGGAGCGCCGTGCAGGCTGCTTTGAGCTGGCCTCGGGCGGCACACTGCTGCTGGACGAACTGGGCGAGATGCCCGTTGCCACGCAGGCCAAGCTGCTGCGCGTGCTGGAAGAGCGCAAGCTGCGCCGACTGGGAGCGCGTACCGAGCAGGATGTGGATGTGCGCGTGCTGGCAGCCACCAACCGGGACCCCGGCGCGGCGGTTGCGCGGGGCGAATTGCGCAGCGACCTCTACTACAGGCTCAACGTGTTCCACATCGACCTTCCGCCGCTGCGCAAGCACCTGGATGACCTGCCGGCAATGGCCGAGGCTATGGTGCAGGAGATGAATCAGAAGCACAACCGGCGCGTTGCAGGCGTGAGCCAGTCCATTGTCGATCGCATGATGGCCTATTCCTGGCCGGGAAATGCGCGCGAGCTGCGCAACACGATCGAGCGCGCGGTGATTCTCTGCCCCGATGCCTCTCCGCTGGATGCCGGCCATCTGCCGCCCGGCTTTGGCAAGACGCAAGGCCCCGGTGTGCTGCTCTCCGATGCAAGTGTAGTTACAGTGCCCGTGGGCAGCACTGTGGACGAGGCCGAGCGGCTGCTGATTCTGCGCACGCTCGAGTCCACCGGGCAGAACAAGACCCGCGCAGCCGAGATTCTCGGCGTAAGCCTCAAAACCCTGCACAATAAGCTGAAGGAATATAGCCAGATGCGGGAAGACCAGCCCGCCTGACCGGACAGGTGCCATGCGACTCAAGACCAAACTCGTATTGGCGATCACCAGTCTGGTGCTGCTCATCTCCGGCGTCGTTTCGCTGGTCTACGTCACGCAACTGCTGGACGCGGCGGTCAAGCAGACCTACGAAACGAACCGCATGGTTGCCAACCAGGTGCGCTTCGCGCTGCAGCAGGCGCTGGAAGAGGGCCTGAAAGGCGAAAAGGTCGATCCGAATAATCCTGCCCAGTTGCGCAACCTGGAAGCGCAGGCGATCCATGACAGCGCGGCTCTGCAGGCGGTGCTGGATTCAGTCAACCGCTATTCGCTGACGATCTATGACATCAACATCGGCGATGCACAGGCCCGCACAATCGAGAGCACCAACCCCGACAACGAAGACAAGCCGCTGCCGACGCGGCCGGACTACCGGCAGCTTCTGAATGCGGATGCAATCGAGCTGTACCGCGATGTCTTTGGACCTCCGAAGGTCTTCGATGTGGTGGTGCCGCTCGACCGCAATGGCGAGCCCTTCGCCACAGTACACGTGGGCGCGCGCACAACACTGCTGCGCGCGGTTTATGCACCATGGCTGCGCGAGGCATTCACGCTCACCGGCTTCGCTCTCGGGGCCGCACTGATTACCGCGCTGCTGCTCAGCAACCTTGCACTGCGTCCGCTGGAAGAGATCAGCATGCAGCTCGACTACTGGACCGCGGCCAGTGAAACGACGGAGGATACTGAACCTCAGCCGCGCCAGGATACGCCGGAACGTGTCTCCACCAAGATCGAGCGCATCGGCCAGCGCATGCGCAACGTGGAAGAGGTCTTCTCCGCATTGAAGGAGAATCTTGACCAGATTCTCGGCAATCTGCAGGACGGCATTCTCCTCTTCAGCAGCGAAGGCCGCGCCGTGCTGGTGTCGGAAGCGGCGCGGCGCTTCCTGCATATCGAGCGCGGCCGCATTTTGGGCCAGCATGCCGAAGAGGTCTTTGACGAATTCACGGTGCTGGGCCGCACGCTGCGCACCGCCTTTATGGCAGGCACGCCGCTGGCGCACGAGGAAGTGCAAACCGAGACAGGCCGGCTTATTCAGGTCTCACTCGATTTTATTCAGGAGGACAGCTCCGGCCAGGGCCTTGGCGCGCTGGTTACTCTGCACGACCTCGAGTCGGTGCACGAGATTGAGTCCGAGCTTGAGCTGTCACGCCGTCTGGCGGCCATTGGCCGGCTCACTTCCGGAGTGGGACACGAGGTCAAAAACCCCATCAACGCCATCGTTGTGCATCTCGAACTGCTTAAGAACAAGCTGGGCGAGGACAACGCACCGGCAGCGCGTCATCTGGAGGTCATCGAGGCGGAAATTCACCGTCTTGACCGGGTGGTGCAGACGCTCGTGGACTTCTCGCGCCCGGTGGAACTGCAACTGCGTGAACAGGATCTGCGCCCGGTGATTGCCGATGTGCTGGCCCTTTCCGCCGAGGAGCTTTCCACCCGCAAAGTAACGCTGGAAAGCTCTCTCGCGTCTAATCCGTTAGTGGCCAACGTGGACGCCGACCTGCTCAAGCAGGCCGTGCTCAACGTGGTGCAGAACGGAGCGCAGGCCATGCCAGAAGGCGGAACGCTGCGCGTGATTCTCGAGGACGACAAGAAGAATGCGGTACTGCGCATTGCCGACGAAGGGGCAGGCATTCCGGACGAAATCAGGGACAAGATATTCGATCTCTACTTCACCACCAAGAGCGAGGGCAGCGGCATCGGCCTTGCCATGACATACCGCATTCTCCAGTTGCACAACGGCAGCGTGGAAGTACAATCGAATTCAGGCCGCGGGACGGAGTTCACGTTCCGAATTCCTCTCACCTCCGCGGAATGGGGACGCAGGCATCTTCAGCCTGCGGTGATGGAAAACTCGGAAGGACTTGCTTGATGAAGACGCCCGTCAAGAGCGTTCTGCTGTTTTTATTGCCTTTTGCGCTTGCAGGCTGCACGCACAAGACCGAACAGGTCCAGACGCAGCCCCTCGCGCCCCCGATTGTCGATACGCCGCCGCCCGCCCCGCAGACCCCTCCCGCCTCTGAACTGCCGCCGCCTGTGGTTACGGTTCCCCCGCCCGCGCAGCAGGCGGCCGAACAGCAACCTGCGCAGCCGAAGCCGGAGGAGAAGCCCACCAAGCATCCAGCGCATCATCCGAAGCCGGATACGAAACAGAGTACGGAGCAGGCTTCAAATGGTTCCGGATCCAGCGAGGAAGTAAGCGCCATCGGCCAGCTTTCGCCGGGTAACTCTTCCGATCAAAACAGCCAGACCGAGCGCTCCCTTGACGAGATCGAGCGCGGTCTGAAGTCCATCAAGCGCCCGCTCAGCGATCAGGAACAAAAGACCGCGACGCAGATTCGGGAGTTTCTGAAGCAGGCGCGTGCAGCGCTTGCCGCCGGGGATATGGATGGCGCGCGCACGCTGGCAATGAAGGCCAAGGTGCTCCTCGATGAGCTCAACCACTAAAGGTTGACGACTGCCCTACCGCTCGCCCCAACTCAGCTTACTGCGCAAAGCCTCAAAGAATCCACTCTCGCTCAGGCGTACCAGGTTCACCGTGTTCTTTGAGCGCCTGCAGCGCAGTTCGTCGCCCACGCGCAGGTCCACGGCCTGCTGGCCATCCACGGTCAGCAGACACTGCGAGGGCACGCCCTCGACACGCACGGCGAGAGAGGCCTCTCCGGGCACAACAATGGGCCGCAACGTGAGCAGATGCGGGCAGATGGGCGTCACCACGAGAGCGTCGACCGTCGGCGTCAGGATGGGGCCATTTGCAGCCAGCGTGTACGCCGTCGAGCCGGTCGGCGTGGACACGATGACTCCGTCGGCACGGAAGCGGGCTACCGCTTTTCCGTCCAGGGTGACCGAGAAATCGCCCATGCGGGCAATGTCTTTTTTGGAAATGACGACCTCGTTCAGCGCCTCGAATGAAGCAGCCTCGCTCCCCTCCCGCCACAGGCCCGCGTGCAGCATGGCGCGGGGATCGAGCGTGTGGCAGCTTGCGCACCAACTTTCGAGCGTGGGATAGAGATCGGCGAGCCTGATTTCCGTGAGGAAACCGAGAAAACCCAGATTGACTCCGAGAATCGGCGTGCCCTTGGACGCAAAGACACGGGCCACCGAGAGCAGCGTCCCATCCCCGCCCAGCACGATTACCAGCGATGGGTTGTACTCGGGCAGTGCCGCTCGCTCAACCACCTTCGCTGCCTGGCTGTAGACGCCGGCTTCGCTGTCGAGCAGGGGCTCGTATCCGCGCTGCTTCAACCACGCGACAAGCTCCGGCACGATGCTCGTAAGCTCATCCTTGTTCGGCTTGCAAACAATGGCGATGCGGGTCATGCGGTTTCAGTGTACCGGATATTCATCATGTAGACTCGCCCCTCCGCGCATGGAGAAGAAACTCGCGGTTGCCCTCGGAACCCAGAATCGGAGATGGGATTACGCCCTCGATCTTCCAGCCAAGCGCGCC
>DASZRQ010000114.1:0-10684 GCA_035549115.1 Occallatibacter sp.
CTTCCTCGAGGGTGAAGCTGATGTACAGTTGGGATCGCAAACAGTGCAAGTACAAAAAGGCTCATTCGTCTATATGCCGCCCATGCTAGCGCATGGCATTACCACAAAGGCAGCCACCAAGATGCTCCTCGTGCAGATAAAGACGGAGACAAATTAGACCAGCCGACGGCGGTAGACTTTTACATGCTCTGCCAGATCAGCGCACAGGTATCTACCCGCCCTCTGCAGGAGGCATCCATGATTCGTATTAAACGTGTCTATGAACCTGCTGAATCGTCAGATGGTGCACGTTTTCTTGTCGATCGCCTTTGGCCAAGAGGATTGAAGAAAGACTCCTTGTCCCTGCAAGCCTGGCTCAAGGATGTGGCGCCGAGCAGCAAACTGCGGAACTGGTATCACAGTGCTCCCGATCAATGGAATGAGTTTCGACGTCGTTACTTCGAAGAGTTGGAATCGAATCGCGAAACGTGGATGCAACTCGCAGAAGCGGCTCGCAGAGGGGATATTACCCTGCTCTACAGCTCAAAGGAGGTTCAGCACAACAATGCGGCAGCTCTCAGTGAATTCCTGGAAACTAAACTCTCCAAGACAAAAGCACAGTGAGCGTTTCCTATCTGCGACTTTGTCAGCGTGCTTGCCACTCTTGCTCCATCGCCACTTGGAGTGCCTTGCGATTCGAAACTCTTGAGATCTTGAGGCAAGACTGAATTGGAGGAGCCTCTACTGACCCCTTCATTGAGACAGTTTTTATCCCCACACTGGGATCGCTTAGATTCTAGACCTTACGTTGTTCTAAGCTCATACAAGTTGACTCTCAGCATTTCGGAAGGGAGAAATCTCTATGATTCTCCAAGCTGAGTACAGGTTTGTGGGACGGGATGCCCTCTGAGGCCCCTCACCTTTCAGCGGCCTGCAACTATCTTTGGATCAGGCGAGGAGAACCTCAGTGTTGCAGAGTACAGTTCTGCCTCGGTTTTGCCGTGCGTTTGAGCTTCGAATTCCACTGGCGTCTGGTAACCAAGCGCGGAATGCAGTCGCTTCTGGTTGTAGTAGGCGTCGATGAACTCCTCGATGTGACTGCGCAAATCCTCCAAATCGCGGTATTTGTTGGCATAGATTTCTTCGCGCTTGAGCGTCTTGATGAAGCTCTCACAACTGGCGTTGTCGTATGGGTTCGCCGGCCGACTCATGCTCTGAACCATCCCGTACAGCTTAAGAAGCGCGACATATTCCGGCGAGGTGTACTGCACTCCACGGTCGGAGTGGTGCACTGCTCCCGGCAGGGGGCGCCGCATTTCGATCGCGCTCTTAAGCGCGTCAGCCGCCAGGCGTGAAGTGAGGAAACGATCCAGCTTCCAGCCCACCACCTTGCGCGAATAGCCATCCAAGATCACCGCCAGGTAGACGAATTCAGTTTGCAATCGGATGTAGGTGATGTCCGCTACCCACAGTTGATCGACGGAATTCAGCCGCATGCGGCGCGGTAGATTCATGTAGACGTCCAACGCATCGTTGAAATGCGTGGAGTTGCCAAAATCTTTAGGCTGCACCGCGAGGAGGTTATCCTCACGCATGATCCGCGCTACTCGCTTGTGGTTCACTTGCATTCCGCGGCGTTTCAGCTCCGAAGTAACCCTTCGGTATCCGTAGCGGCGTCGGTGCTGGAGAGCCACCTGCTGAATGGCCGACCGCACTACGGTCTCCTCTTCGCGGGGCACGGCCACTTTCAAAAACCTGTAGAATCCTGCCCGGCTCACTCTCGCCAACTGACACATTCGCTCGATACTAAGGCTGCCTTGCATTGGCATCACTTCCCGGATCTGGTCGTAGATGCCGTCCCGCCAGAGCCCTAGCTGCTCTGGCGTCGAGCTTCTACTCTTTGCAAGGCGCCTTTGAAAAAATCCACTTCCAGCGTCTTCTCCGCAAGTACACGCTGCAACTCCCGTACCTGTTTGCGGAGTTCACGGACCGGAGACGTGACCCTGGCGCTCGACTCACTCGTGTGTTCTAGCTGCCGCTGCCACTGATACATATTGCTGCGGTCGATGCCCAGCTCTCTCGCCAGAGCAGACACGCTGGGACAATCCTTCATTCGCTCGACTGTCATCTGCCGAAAGGACAGTGGGTATTTGCCGACTCGCTTCTTTGCCACTCGCAGTTCCTTTCACCGCAATAGGTTGCAAAGAATACTGTCTCATGCCGTAAAGTGTTGGAAATAAAACTGTCTCACTTCAGGGGGTCAGTCCACGGCTGATTTTGAGGGTCATCGGGGAACGGGGAGGGCTCGTAAGTCTAAGAAACTAATTGGCTCCTCAGGTAGGACTCGAACCTACAACCCTTCGGTTAACAGCCGAATGCTCTGCCATTGAGCTACTGAGGAGTGTCTGGCGCTGAATTGTCCTCTATCAAGTTAACAGATAAGGCACTTGGCGTCAAAAAGCGCGGCGGGCGGGAACCGGGAGGCGAAGCGCTACGATAGAGACAGCCCGAGCAGTCCCAGGAGGCCGCCGATGTCCCGCATCTCCCGTCTCGACCGCAGCGAAGTGACGCCCGATCTTGCCGCTCTTTTTGACAAGGTATTTGCGCAGCGCGGCAATGTGCCAAACATGTTTCGCGTGATGGCCCACCGGCCGGAGATCTTCGCCACCATGCAGGCGCATTTTGGCGCAGTGCTGAACACGGGCACGGTTTCCACCAAGCTCAAGGAGCTGATTATCGTCCGCACCAGCCAGGTGAACGAGACGCCTTATTGCCTGGCGAGCCACACGATTCTGGCGCGAGGCCTGGGCTGGAGCGACGACCAGCTTGCGCATCTGGCCGAGTGGCCGCGGCGCGAAGACTTTACCCCCGCGGAGAAGGCAGCGCTGCGGCTGGCCGAGACGGTAACGCGCGATGCGCATGCGGTAACCGACGAGCAATTCGCCGAGCTGCGCAGCTTCTACTCCGAAGGGGAGATTGTGGAGCTGCTGTGCGCCATTGGTCTGTTCAACTACTTCAACCGCTTTAACAACGCGCTGAGAATGGAGCCGACCAAGCCGGGCGAGGGCGGATGCGCCGCGCCCACGGCAGAGACGGCAGCAACGACCGCGCAGTAGTCTCTGCATGAATCGTATCCATTGTGCACCACATCAACCAGGTAAGGAGATTTCTGTCTTGATGAAACTGGAACTGCCTCCCGGCGATTTTCGCGCCTATCTTTTTGACTGCGACGGCACCATCGTCGATTCGATGCCACTGCACTACAAGGCGTGGAAACGCGCGCTGGCCGAATGGAACTGCCCGTTCGACGAAACGACTTTCTATGCGTGGGGCGGCAAGCCGGTACGCAAGATTATTGCCGACCTGAATGCGATGCATGGCCTTGCGATGCCGGTGGACGCGCTGGCCGAGCAGAAAGAGTCTTACTACCATACGGCTCTGCCGGAGCTGCAGGTGATTCCCGGCGTGCTGGAGCATATTGTGGCGCAGCATGGACGCATTCCATTCGCGGTGGTCTCGGGCAGCAGGCGCAACTCGGTCATCGGCTCGCTGACTACGGTTGGCCTGCTGGACAAGTTTGAGGCGCTGGTGTGTGCGGAGGACTACACGCATGGCAAGCCCGCACCGGATTGCTTCCTGCTGGGCGCGGAGCGGCTGGGCGTTGCGCCGGAGCATTGCCTGGTGTTTGAAGACACGGAGCTTGGCATTGAAGCGGCGACTGCGGCGGGCATGGCGTCGGTTCGCGTGCCGCAGGTGATTCCGGGAACCGAAGTGGGAGCCGGCGCGTAGAGTCTGGTGTAACGCATCTCCGCACAGGGGTACGGCTGCATGCCGGCAACACAATCCTTTGGCACATCCCACGCGCCTGCGAGGCCAGTACGCGCCGATATCGCCGTACTGCTGGTGATTGCCTGCGCGCAGGCCGCGCTGCACATTGCCACGAACGGCCGCTATGGCTTCCATCGCGATGAACTGCAGTTTCTCACCGATGCGCGCCATCTTGACTGGGGCTTCGTTCCCTATCCGCCGTTCACGCCGGCCATCGAGCACCTGGGCCTGAGCCTCTTCGGCGTTTCGCTTGTGGGCCTGCGGCTCTTCTCGGTCATCGGCCAGGCGGTCGCCATCGTGCTCACCGGCCTCATGGCGCGCGACCTTGGCGGCGGCCGCGGCGCGCAGATTGCCGCGGCGCTTTCGGTCGCGCTCTCCGGCGTGCCGCTCTTCAACGGCACGGAGTTCCAGTACACCAGCTTCGATTTTCTGTGGTGGGTACTGATCGCGTACTTCACCGTGCGCCTGCTCAAAACGGACGATCCGCGCTGGTGGCTGGCCATTGGCGCGGCCATCGGACTCGGCCTTGAGACCAAATACTCCATCGTCTTCTACATCGCCGGTATCCTGGCCGGAGTTGCGCTCTCACAAGCGCGCCGCTATGTCCTCTCGGCCTGGTTCTGGGCTGGCGTCGTGCTTGCGCTCCTTCTCTTTCTGCCCAACTTCCTCTGGCTCGTCCATCACAACTTCATCTCCTATGAGTTCCTGCAGCACATCCATGCCCGCGATGTGCGCATCGGCCGCGCACAGGGCTTCTTCAAAGAACAGTTTCTCCTCTGCCTCAATGCCTTCGCCGCGCCGCTCGCGATCGCCGGGCTTGTGTGTTTCTTTGTCGACCGCCGCTACCGCATGCTGGCCTGGATGTTCGTGGTGCCTGTCGCGCTCTTTTACTTCGGCAAGGGCAGGTTTTACTACATCGCGCCCCTCTACCCCATGGTGGTGGCCATGGGCGCTGCCTGCTGGGAGCGCTGGCTGCGCGCCACGCCCCGGCTCGCGCGCCGCAGCCTGGCCGTGCTCTTCTATACGGGCCTCGCCGTCTTTGGCGCGTATGCCCTTGCCGTGATCGTTCCGCTCGCGTCTTCAGGGCCGCTGCGCGATTTCGCGCTGAAGCATAACGGCGACCTGCGCGAGGAGTTCGGCTGGAACGAGCTGGTGCGCACAGTCGCCGGCATCCGCGATTCCCTGCCCCCGGATCAGCAGGCCCATCTTGGCATTACCGTGGGCAACTACGGCGAACTGGGCGCGATCGAAATCCTCGGCCCCGCTTATCATCTGCCGCCGCCCATTGGCACCGTCAACTCCGCATGGCTGCGCGGCTATCCCACGCCGCAGCCCACCACCATCATCGCGCTGGGTCTCGACCAGCAGGATGCCGACTCCATCTTCACCAACTGCCGCCTGGCCGGACACAACGGCAACTCCCAGGGCATCCGCAACGAAGAGAGCACGGACCACCCCGACATCTTTGTCTGCGGCCCGCCGCGCAAGCCATGGGCCGAACTCTGGAAAGAACACCGGGACTTCGGCTGAGGATCAGTAGAGCAGCACGGCAACGCGATAGGCGGTAAAACTGCCCTCCACACCCTGCGCCGGACAACTGCCGACCGCGGCCATGTGGTACTGGCCGGATGCCAGCTTCTCCGTCAGCGCGTCCGGCAGATGCCCAAGGTTCGAGTCCTGCCAGCGCATCACAAATGTCGCCTGCGGGCCGCCCTGCGCTGTAGGCAGACCATGATCGAGGGCGCAGGCGGCGCGCGCGGGCTCAGGATTGCCGCGCACCTGCACACCGCACACGCGAATCAGGCCGGCAACACGCGCTTCCACCTGTGCAGGCGTCAGCTTCTGCACATTGCGCGCGTAGTCCGCCGTGGCGTAAAGAACGCCGCGGGCCAGGACGACGGCGATGCCGACGCGATTGACCTCCGGGCTCAGCAAATTGGCGCGATGGCCGGGCGACTGCATCCACTCCTGGTGAATCGCCGGAGCGTTCGGGCCGACGGCGACGTTCTCCTCGATCACATCGAAGTGCGCGCCGGCTTTTGCCGCGCGGTCAGAGAGGCTGTCCTCGCCGCCGTAGCGATGCGCGATGGGGCCCTCCGCTGCCATGCGCAGGCAGTGCGCCCGCGCCGCGGTTGCCAGCGACTCATCCCACTGCAGGCGGCCCAGGCCTGCTTCCGCGCGGGACTGATTGGCCAGCGCCATCAACTGCTCGGCTGCGCCGGGCATCACCTGCCCCACGTTCTGCTGCCCATATCCCTGCGCGTGCGCCGCCGCGCCCACCAGCACTGCCAACACACACATCAACGCTGTCTGCATCTCTCGCCGCATATTTGTTTAGACCCAGCCCGGCCTCAGGGGTCGCGGTATTCTTGCAGTGCATATGCCTTTCGTTACCCCAGGCAGTCTTGCACACCGGGCCCGCCGCCAGCCATTGGCGGTCATCGGCGCAGCTCTGCTTGCACTCTTCATGTTCACGGGACTGGCTGCGCCGTGGCTCGCGCCCTATAACCCTGCCGCGATCGACTTGCCGCACCGGCTTGAGGCTCCTTCGGCAGCGCATCTGGCGGGCACGGACGAGTTGGGGCGCGATACGCTCTCGCGGCTGCTGTGGGGCGCACGGCTTTCGCTTGCCATTTCGGTCACGGTGGTCGCGGTCTCGCTGGCGCTTGGGCTGGTTGTGGGCGGACTCGCGGGCTATCTGGGCGGATGGGTCGATACTGCTCTAACGACTTTCGCCATGAATACGTTTCTGGCGCTGCCGGGAATCCTGCTGGCCATTGCGTTTGCCGCTTTCCTCGGCGCGGGGTTTACCAATCTGGTTCTGGCCCTGGCGATCGGCGGATGGGCCGGCTATGCGCGGCTGGTGCGTGCGCAGGTGATGGCCGTCCGCGAGCGGGAGTATGTGGAAGCGGCGAGGGCGCTGGGCGCGAGCGGTCTGCGCATCTTCTTCCGGCATATTCTGCCCAACATTGTGCAGCCCATCCTGGTGCAGGCAGCCATCGGCATGGCGGGCGTGATTCTGGCCGAAGCGACGCTTTCGTTTCTCGGCCTCGGCATTCCAGCGCCAGCTCCGAGCTGGGGGGCCATGCTGAACGACGCGCGGCTGCACCTCTTCGATACGCCGCATCTGGTTTTGTTCCCGGCCGCGGCCGTTGCTGGAGCCGTTTTGGGCTTCAACTTCCTCGGCGATGCTCTGCGCGACCAACTTGATCCTCGCACCCGTCTCCAAATCGGACTATGATATCGCCATGTTTACGCTGCTCAAAGGCGACTGCGAGCATTGCGGCCAGGTATACCGCTACTCCCTGCTCAACGCGGAGTTCGGCGACTTTTCCTATGCCTACTGCGACGCTTGCGGCAAGCTGGCCACGTTCAACTGCGCCAGCAGTTTTCTGCTGAGCATGCCGCGTCTTCTCACATCGCATCAGGTCATCGATGCCGCGTGGGAACCCTACATCCGCTCCTGCGATTGCGGCGGCAGCTTCCGGCGCGGAGCCGCGCCGCGCTGTGTTGCGTGCGCGCAGCCGCTCTCCGCAGAACACGCGGCGGCCCACATCGAGCACAACTTTGTGAGCGGCGGACGCGGCTGGCGGTGGCAGGGCAATTGGTCGGATGTCTACTGCATCGACATCGAAGACCCTGCGCATCCCGGTGAGTTGCGCCACGTCACAGATCCTTTCCTCGATCGCACCGCGCGGGCTGCCGCGGCGGAATCTCCCTCGCGCGGCTGGCTCAGCGGCATCCTTCGACACAATCGATGAAGATCGGCGTTGTCAGCGACACGCATGGCTTGCTGCGTCCCGAGGTGTTGCCTGCATTGAAAGGCGCGGAGCATATCCTGCATCTGGGCGACGTGGGCGATGCCGCAATTCTGAAGGCCCTGGGAAAGATTGCGCCGGTGCACGCTGTCCGCGGCAACATCGACCGCTCCGGCCCGTGCAGCAAGCTGCCGGAGACCGACGTGCTGCTCTTCGAGGAGCACTATCTTTACCTGCTGCACGATCTTTCCACGCTGCATCTCGACCCGGCCGCGGCCAGGTTTTCCGCAGTGCTCTACGGACACTCGCACAAGCCGCACATCGAGACGAAGAAAGGCGTTCTCTACTTCAACCCCGGCGCCTGCGGGCCGCGGCGGTTCGAACTGCCGGTGACGCTTGGCCTGCTTACGCTGGAGCCGGGCAAGCCGCCGCAGGCGGAGATTGTTGCGCTGGCTGCCGGCTGAACCTCACGCGCGCATGCGGGGATTGACGACGCGATAAAGCATGTCCGTAAGCAGGTTCACCAGCACATACGTGAGGCCGATGGAGAGCAGGCAGCCCTGCACCAGCGCGTAATCGCGGTTGGAGATGGCATCGACCACGAGGCGGCCAAGGCCCGGCCAACTGAAGATCTTTTCCGTGACGATGGCGCCGGCCAGCAGCGCGCCAAACTGCAGGCCGACAACGGTCACGATGGGCACCAGCGCATTGGGCAGCGCGTGACGCCAGACGACGGCCGTTTCGCTCAGTCCTTTGGCACGGGCCGTGCGGATGTAGTCCTGATTCAGCTCCTCCAGCATGGCGGTGCGCACCATGCGCGTGAGAATGGCCGCGAGGGATGCGCCCATGGCAAACGAGGGCAGCACGAGATAGCGCCACTCAATGCCCGAGCGCACACCTCCGCTGTGCGCGCCGGAGACCGGCAGCCAGCCCAGCAGAATGGAGAAGACAAGGATCAGCACAGGGCCAAGCGCGATGCCCGGCACGGAGAGGCCGAAGAGGCTGACGACGGAGAGCGCCTGATCGGCCCAGCGGCCGCGCCGCGCGGCAGCCCACACTCCGGCGGGGAGCGCCAGCGCCAGCGCGATGGCCAGCGCGGCAACAGCCAGCGCCAGCGTGTAGGGATAGCGCATCGCGATCAAGTGGCTGACCGAGTCGTGCAGGCGAATGGAAGCGCCAAGATCGCCATGCAGAACGCCGCGCCAGTAGCGCACATACTGCGTGCCCAGCGGCAGGTCGAGGCCGTACTGGTGGCGCAGCGCGCTCACATCCGCGGGCGTGGCGCTGTCGCCCAGCATCTGCAGCACCGGGTCGCCGGGCACCAGGTGAATGAGCAGGAACACCAGCGAGACAACCAGCCAGACCACAGGCAGCGTGAGGATGAGACGGATCAGCGTCTGCTTCATTGCACTCTTCCCTCATTTAATCATTCGAGAGCGCTGGCAACGGCTGACCTGAAATCTGCGTAGAAATGAGGAAGCCTCCGCACGTAATGCGGAGGCTTCCTCGAAGAGACAGATGCCGCGAAGTCGCGGGCATCTTTTGAGCACGGAGCTCAGCGTCCGGAGCCGGTGCTGAACAGGCGGCTGTACTCGCGCACATCGCGCGCCGCGGAACCCAGACCGATGGTGTTTTCCACGCGGCGGGCAAAGGGATCGTTGGACTCGTCCACGGCCTGCTGCACCGGATACGGAATCGGGCCCGGCGCAGGCGGTGCGGGAGGCTGTGCCATCGCCGCTGCGACAGGCGCATGCTCCACCGGGGCCGCAGCCATGGGAAGGGGTGCGCGCTCCACTGGAGCCGCTGCCATGGGGAGCGGCGCACGCTCGACGCTGATGCTGGGCGCGGCGACGGGCACGGCTGCTTCGGCTGAAACGATCAGGGGTTTCAAAGCCTCGACCACCTTCTCAACGCGGTCTTTTCTGAGGCGCAGAATTTCAAATTTGGCAAGGATCTCGCTCAGTTCAGCGCTCGCCTCATCAAATGCGACGCGATAGACTTCTTGTCTCATGCTCGCTCCTGGCACTCAGGTGGACTTGAACGGAGAGCCTGCAGTTGCGCACAGCTCAGCCGCTTGGAGTTACAACTCCTGGCGCCAGTTCTATTTTTGAACATGAATGCGCTGAGGAAACCCAGAAAATAGTCACACTTAGGCCATAACGTTGGTTGCGAAGGGTAACCTGTCCCGCACACGGAGGTCGCAGCAGTCCTGTGCACCCCGGAATCACGAATCTGCAGGCAGGACGCGGCATTTCCGTATTTTCGGCGCGCGCGAAAAGCAGTTTGCCGCAAAGCAAAACTCCCTGCCAGGCGGGCAGGGAGCTGTGGGAATCCAGGGTCGATCTAAGTACAGACGATCTCTAACTGAATAGCGTTTAGGTTTAGTACGAGTAGGTCGGAGCGTCAGAACTCTTGCGCTCAGGCGATGCACCCTGATCGCCGGCGAGAGGCTTCAGGGCCTCCACCACCTTCTCGATGCGATCCTTGCGCACGCGGAGCTGCTCAAACTCGCCAAGAATCTGCGTGAGTTCCGCATTCGCCTCATCGAAGGCAAAACGGTAGGCTTCCTGTTTCATCTATTCCTCCCAGGCCGGTAGTCTAGCATGCACTGAATTCCCACATTTGCGAAATCTATCTACAACTTTCCCGCCATACAGCCCTGCATGCAGCAGGTGAGTTCGATGGACATACCTGTAGCCATCGCCCTCTTCAGGAAACACTCACCGATGCCTGAGCCAATTGGCTGGCGGCACCGGACCACGCATCAGGCGCGGGTCAACAGGCCGTTCAGGCCAAGCGACATCACCCGCGAATCCCGGCCGCCAAAACCCTGGCGCAGAGCATTGTCGATGCGGCGCTGGAACGGATCGGAAGACTCCTCGGCGTAGACGGCAGGCTCTTCGTAGCCCACCACCGCTGGCTCCAGCACGGGCTCCTCCGCAGTCTCAACAGACTGCACAAGGAAGGGCGCGATCTCAGGGGCCTTGAACTCGGCCGGGGCGACAGCGGCCTCGGGCGCGTCCATGAACAGAGGCCGCAACGCCTCGACAACTGCCTCCAACTGGGCCTTGCGCTGATTCAGGGCCTCAAACTGCCGGGTGATATCCAGCAGCTCACCA
>DASZRQ010000115.1:0-8403 GCA_035549115.1 Occallatibacter sp.
ATTGGGAAAAGCAATGATTCATGCACGGAAGCAGAAATCGGCCGCGCGGGCCGCGGCGCTGGCAGAGCAGACCATGGGCCAGCAGAGCAGCCACTCCGGCCAGGTGCTGCAGATGCCGGTGCTGGTGTTGAATGCCTCCTATGAGCCGATCAATATCTGCGGCGCGCGGCGGGCGCTGGTACTGGTGCTGAAGGGCATTGCGCGCACCGAGGAAGAGCACGGGCTGACGCTGCACGCGCAGCGGCATCGCGTGGCCATGCCGTCGGTGATCCGCCTGCTCGAGTACCGCCGCATTCCTCACCAGACGCGCGCCCTCTCGCGGAAGAACATTCTGCTGCGCGACCGGAACACCTGCCAGTACTGCGGCGTGGTGCTGCCCTCAAGCGAGCTGACGCTGGATCACGTGCTGCCGCGGTCGCGCGGCGGCGCCTCGACATGGGAGAACCTGGTGGCCTGCTGCCATGCCTGCAACCGGCGCAAGGGCAACCGGCTGCTGAGCGAGATGGACGATATGGCGCTGCGCCGCGAGCCTCGGCCCTTCTCGCTGCACACCAGCCGGCAGATTATGCGCATGCTGGGGCGGGGCGATGACCGGTGGAGGAAGTATCTCTTTTACTAGGGACTAGGGACTAGGGACTAGGGACTAGGGACTAGGGAATAGGGACTAGGGAAAGGCCGCGCCGGGTGCGCGGCCTTTCTGCATCAGGGCTGGGGCTTGCTTTGCTGGGGGGCCTGGCCGGAGGCAGGCTGTCCGGCTTGCGGCTGCCCGGCTGGATTGCTGGTGATGTCCTTGCCGTCGTAGATGATCTTGATGGTCGAGCCAAACTGCTTGTAGTCGGTGTACTTGATGATGTCGCGCATGTGCACGTCCTGGGCCATGTACCCGTTGCCGCCCGCGAAGTGCAGAATGCCCTCGCCCCTGGTATAGACCGGGAACCAGTAATGGCCATCGATCTGCTGCCGCCAGGTCATAAAAGGCGGGTGCAGGTCCTCGCTGCCTTTGCGGGTATCGTCGGGAACCATGCGGCCATTGGTGACCACGATCTGCAGATCCGTGGCATCTACCCAGATGCGGCCGTCGAGATAGCGCTTGCCTTTGAGAATCTGCTTCGGGCTCACATCGAAGACATAGCAGTCGACCTCATCGACCTTCTGCTTGCCGACGTACTGGATGTTGTACTCGCCAACCTCGTCCGTGGTGAGCACAAAAGGGTAGCCGTGCTGGATGTCCTGAAGGTCGGAGGGGCTCATCATGACACGCGTGAGCGTGTTGGGCGGAGCGTAGACGACCTTCTCGGTGCGTTTGCCGCTGGGATCAAAGATGACATCGTCGACTTCGTAGTATTCTCCGTCTACCTTGTTGTCGTCGTCGATGGTCTGTACCCGTGCAATGCGGCGGTAGGTGTAATGGTTCAGCGCTTCCTGAAACTCGGTTTCCTTGGCGGCAAATTTGCGGATAATCTCGTCGGCAGGAACAGCAGGAGCAGAGAGATCCATGGGGCCAAAACCGGCATCGAGAGGCATGGGGGTAAAGCTGTCCTTGCCCTGGGCTGCGGCTGCAAGAGCTAACACCCCTGTCATCAATAGGATCGACCAGTATTTGAACCGCACGGGCTGTCTCCCCCTCCGGGTGCGAACCGGTTGCGGAGCACCGGGCTCCGGCCAAACCGGCCGAAATGTCATGACTACCACGTTAGACGCATATACAAGGAGGGTGGGGCGCGCGAGAATAGTGCCGAACTGGGCCTGCTTGAGGCCGAGGTTTTTGTGCGTCCGTATATCAGGCGCGTGTTGGAAAGCTAAAAGAGCTGTATTTACATTAGCTTAGCTGTCAGACCGGCTGGAATTCCCAACGGCCGGCCCTGACGGCAGGAGACAGGCAGGCATGGCTTATCGAAAAGCCGCCTGCGGCGTGTGGAGTAAATGAAGGAGGAGTACCGGCTGACATGCCTGAGAGCTATCAGCTTCCGGCGCTTCTGTTGACGGCACTGCTGCTGCCGGTGTTCGCGCAGCTCTATGCCCGCTCGCGGGCTCCGCGGACATTGCTGTGGCTGCTGGGCTTCCTCTTTGCCTGCGTGCGGATGGTGCAGGAGCTGCAGATCGGCTGGTGGAACTTCACCAATCCCGCCGTCCATCCCTGGGCCGTGGCTGCCGGAGAGACAGCGGCCATCATTGGAGCCACGCTCTTTCTGGCCTCGCTCTCGCCGCTCACGTTTTCCGTCGGCAAATACCGCGTCCTCTATGCCGTTCCCTTTGTGCTGCCGCTGGCGCTTTATGCCATCCTGCTGGATGGCGTCTATCGCGGCACGACGCCGACGAACGTCGCCTTCCTGCTGTTTCCATCGCTGGGCGCCATTGCGCTGCTGGTGGGCTGCTTCTGGGCGCTGGCACCGGGCAGTATGCCCACATGGCTGGGCCTTTCGCTGTGCATCGCCATGGGCGGCGCAAGCCTGTGGATCTGCGTGGCCGTGCGTGGCAACTGGCCGCTGGTTTTTGTGGCCAATGCCCTGCATTTCTGCGCCGCGCTGCTGGTGTACTACGTCTACCGGCGCCTGTCGCCGGGAACGCTGCTGAGCGGAATCGGATTTCTGGCCTGGTCCACGCGGATTGTGATGGTGGCGCCGTTTGTGCAGGCGCATGCCGAGCTGAACACGGCCATCGCCGGCATACACACGCTGGGCTGCGTGGTGGCTGCCCTGGGCATGATCGTACTGGCGCTTGAAGATCAGCTCGCCACGGAGCAGACAGCGCAGGACCGCGAACGCAATGCGCGCAGGGAGCTGGAGGCCTACACCAATGTGGTGCTCTCGCGCCGGCGCGTGGAGGACTTTGACCGGCAGGCCAGCCTGATTTGCCAGACAGTGACAAACAACAGCCGCTTTACGCAGGCAGCGCTGCTGCTGACCCAGGGCGGCGGACAGTACCGGCTGGCAGGCACAGCGGGCATTGACGATGCGGCGGTCAATGCGCTGGAGGCGCTGGCCACGCGGATTCCCGCCGGTGGATTTCTGGCGCCGGGCGCGAACCCGCTGGCCGCCGAGCACAGCCAGAGTTACAAGCTGAGCCTGGCGCCGTGGCTGCTGCCCGGCGACGATCTGGAGCGGCTGCACCTGACCGAGTTTGTGGCCGTGCCGCTGCATGGCCGCGCCTCCACCGAGGGCGCACTGCTGGTCGCGGGGCTGCGCAATCCCGATGATGCGCCGCGGGCCGACGAACTGCTGCCGCTGGAGGTGCTGGCCGCGCGTATCCAATCTGCACGCAGCCAGACCATGATGCTCGAAAAGCTGATCGACGCGGAGAAGTTTGCCGGGCTGGGCCAGCTTGCGAATAACGTGACGCGGCAATTGAACAATCCGCTGACGGTGATCCTGGGCTATGCCTCGCTGCTGGAAGTGACGCCGGACATGAACCCCAAGGAGCGCAAGGCGATTGAGTCGATCTTGAACGAGGCGCGCAGCATGCGGGCCACGCTGGAGAGCCTGTCGCGCATGTCGCGGACGCAGACCGAGCACCTCTCCGCGATCTCCGTGACCGAGCTGCTGAACGACATGGAGCAACTGCACCGCTCGGAGTTTGTGCACCGGGCCATCGATTTCCGGCTGCACGTGGAGCCGGCGCTGCCGCGCGCGCTGGGCAATGCGCAGCAGGTGCGCCAAGCGGTGCTCTACTGCCTGCAGTTCGCCATTGAGGCCGTGGAGAGCAGCGATGCGCCGAGCGAGAAATCCGTCCGCATTGACGCGACGGCCGAAAGCGACAGCGTGAAGATCCTGATTGCGCATACGGGGCCGGGTTTTCTGCATCCGGCGCGCGCCTTCGATCCGTTTGTGCCGGCGCAGGCCGCGGGCGAGACGGCCGGGCTGGGCCTGAGCCTGTGCGCCACGATTCTGCGCGAGAACAATGGGCGCATCTCCGCCCTGAACTTCAAGCCGCGCGGCGCGGGCATTGTGCTGGAGCTGCAGGCCGCGTAGCGTATCCGCTTTTTCTCCGCACCGGGTGTACACTTTTTCTTCGCGCGCCCGCGCAGTGCATCCGGCCGCGCGGGGACACTTCATGCAGACACATCGGCTCCTCCCTTCTCTCCTTCTTGCTGTTGCCGCATCGCTTTCTCTCGCACAGCCTGCACCCGCCAAGCGGCCCATGACCTTCGCGGACATGATGGCGATGAAGCGGCTGGGTGCGACGGCGGTTTCTCCTGATGGCACGTGGCTGGCCTATGGCGTGGGCACCGTGAACATGGCTGAAAACAAGATCGCCACGGAGCTGTGGCTGCAAAAGATTGCGGGCGGCGCGCCGTTCAAGGTGGCGGTGGCGCAGCCGGGCGACAGCGGGCTGGAGTTTGCGGCGGATGGGCGGTCGGTGCTGTTTCTTTCAAGCCGCGAGGACGGGCAGCAGGTGTGGGTTGCCGACTTCGATCCGGCGACGGGCGCGACCAGCAACGCGCGCAAGCTGACGGCGATGGCGACGGGCGCGGACAACGCGAGGTGGTCGCCGGATGGAAAGTTTGTGGTATTCACGTCGGCGGTGTATCCGGATTGCCCTGCGTTCACGCTGGTGGATGACAAGACGGGCAACGACTGCAACGCGGAGCGGGACAAGGCCGCGGCCGACAGCAAGGTGAAGGCGCAGATTTTTACGGCGCTGCTCTACCGGCACTGGAACCACTTCACGGGGCCGAAGCGGTCGCATCTCTTTTTGACCGAGGTGGCGACGGGCGCGACGCGCGACCTGACGCCGAACGATGCGCACGATGTGCCGCCGTTTTCGCTGGGCGGCGACGGCGGGTTTGCGATCTCACCGGATTCAAGAGAGCTGGCGTTTACGGAGAATCCCGATGCGGTGCCGGCGATCTCGACGAGCGCGCAGATTTATACGCTGGACCTGACGAAGCCCGATGCAAAGCCGGTGAAGGTGAGCACGTCGGCGGGCGGAAATTTTTCACCGGCGTACTCGCCGGATGGGAAGTGGCTGGCGTGGCGGTCGCAGGCGCGGGCGGGGTATGAGAGCGACAAGTTCCGGCTGATGCTGTATGACCGGGCGGCGAAGACGGAGAGGGACCTGCTGCCGAAGTTTGAGAACTGGGTGGATGAGTTTGCGTGGGCATCTGATTCAGCAAAGATATACTTCACTGCCGGCTATGAAGGATTTGCTCCGGTTTTCGTCGTTGAACGGAACGGGATCGCTCCGAACGGAATGGGGCTTGAACGGATTTTCACACCGGGCCAAGGCGATGGCGAGTACAGCGCCCTGCATGGGCTGGCAAACGAGAAGGTGATTGCAACCAGAATGACTGTTGGCTCTCCATCAGAGATTGTGGAGCTGGGCAGCCACGATGAGCCTAATCAGCAAGAGCTTGATCCCGGCGGTCAAACGGTCGTAACAGACTTTGTGGGCTCCAAGCAGGAATTCGATCATCTCGTTGCGGCCGGAGAACCCATTGCAAAGCACTTTCTTCAACTGACGCATCTCAACGACGCGCTTCTTGCGCAGCTTGATCTGCCGAAGATGGAGTCGTTCTGGTTTACGGCTAAGGATGGCGTGAAGGTGCAGGGATTCCTGATTCCGCCGCCGGGGTTCGATGCGGCGAAGAAGTATCCGGTGAAGTTTCTGATCCACGGCGGGCCGCAGGGGGCGTGGGGCGATGCGTGGTCGTACCGCTGGAATGCGGAGCTGTTTGCAGCGGATGGGTACGTGGTGGTGATGATCAATCCGCGCGGGTCGACGGGGTACGGGCAGACCTTTGTGGACGGCGTGAACGGAGACTGGGGCGGCAAGCCTTACACGGACCTGATGACGGGGCTGGACTATGCGGAGCAGCACTATCCGTTTATCGACAAGACGCGGGAGTGCGCGCTGGGCGCGAGCTATGGCGGCTACATGGCCGACTGGGTGCTGGGGCACACGGACCGCTTCAAGTGCATTGTGACTCACGACGGCATGTTCAATGCCGAGTCGGCGTTCGGGTCGACGGAAGAGGACTGGTTCAACATCTGGGAGTTCAAGGGGCACCCGTGGGACTACTACGGCAAGCCGGATGCGGAGAACCCGTTCCGCAAGTGGTCGCCGTCGCTGTATGCGAAGAATTTCAAGACGCCGACGCTGGTGGTGCACTCGCAGCTCGATTACCGGCTGGATGTAAGCGAGGGGTTCCAGCTCTTCGACACGCTGCAACTGCTGCATGTGCCGAGCAAGATGCTGTACTTCCCGGACGAGGGCCACTGGGTGCTGAAGCCGCAGAATGCGCAGCTCTGGTGGAAGACGGTGGACGACTGGTGCGATGAGTGGACGGCGAAGAAATAGCGACCGGAGACTCAATGACATTTGGACGTAAATCCGGTAAGACGCGGGAGCCGCTGCATGAGGCGGGCCTGTACGACTACGCCGTGAAGGCGCTGGGGCGGCGGATGCGGACCGAGGCGGAGCTGCGGCGGCTGATGCAGGCGCGCGTCGAGACGGGAGAGCATGGCGCGGCGGTGGTGGAGGCGGTTGTGCTGCGGCTGCGCGAGCGCGGGTACCTGAATGATGCGGCCTATGCGGAGACCTTTACGCGGCTGCGGCAGGAGAACGAAAAACTGGGCGCGCGGAGCGTGCGGCAGAAGCTGGCGCAGAAGGGCGTGGCGCGGGCGATTGCCGAAGAGGCTATTGATGCGCGCTATGCGGGCACCAACGAAGAGGCGCTGGCGCGGCAGCATCTGGAGCGGAAGCGGATTGGCAAGCCCGCGAACGAGAAAGAGGCGGCGCGGGTGATGCGGCGGCTGGTGGCGGCGGGGTTTTCGACGGGCATGATTTACAGGATTCTGCGGCAGTGGGATGTGCCGGAGGAGGCGCTGACGGCACTGGATGAGGTGGATGCGTCTACCGGATCGAGCGAAGGATGAAGACGTTTCTGCAATATCTGTTGAGGTTTGTTGTTCTCATTCTTGCAATAGCCATCGGCTTCTGTGGAGGATGCTTCGTCGGCATAAAGGTTTGCGAATGGTGGGTGGTTCCTGGATGGGTCCGGCAATATCCGCACGATGGGCAGCTTGGGTTGGGCGTGCTTACCTACGGTGTAGGTGGAGGCTTTCTGGGCGTTGGATTGGTCATCGCAGGCGGGATATGGTGGCTTGTCAGAAACAGAAACTCCACGGAAGCGGCAGGTGACTCTGCCGTTTCCGAAGAGTGAATGACTAGCGGGATTTGACGGCGAGGATTGCGGGCTTCTCAATGACGGGCGGGACGCCGAACAGCTCGGGGGCCTTGGCCATGAGGGCTTTGGCGATGTCTCCCGTGAGGTGAGCCTGGCGGCCGGCTTCGTCGGCGAAGGTGTCGAAGATGCCGAAGCGGCCGCCGCCGAGACTGAAGGCATACCAGGCGATGGTGCCGGTTTCGGCCTCGGCAAGGGGCTGGGCGGACTTCAGGAACTCTTCCACTTCTTTTTCCTTGCCGGGCTTGGCGTGCACCGTTGCGAGCAGGGCGAGCTTTTCCACGATATTCCTCCTGGGGATGATGGTCTGGTGAGTGAGATGAGGTGCGGAGCCAAAGCGTTCGCGGCGGCGTGCGGTTTTGGCCGGATTTTTACGGCGGCCCGGCGGGACTACATGGCTTTGCCGAGCTCGGCGAGGACTTCGGCAGCGGTGGTGCGGCCGCCATGCTCGTGGCTGATCTTGCGATAGGTGACGACGCCCTTGCGCGTGAGCACAAAGGTGGAGGGGTAGGCGGTTTCCGAGGGGGCGTTCCAAGGCAGACCGTAGAGGTTGGTCACGGTGTAGCCGGGATCGATGACGAGGTGGAAGTTGGCGGGCAGGTTCTGCTCCTGCTTCAGGAATTCCTGGGCGTGCGTGGAAAGGCTGTCGGCGGGGCCGGGATAGACGAGCAGCAGCTCGACGCCTTTGGCCGCGAACTGCCCCGCGCTGGTTTCAAAGTCGTGAGCCTGGCGCTGGCAGTAGGGGCACTGGTAGCCAGGGTAGCCGCGCAGGACGATGAGGACGACCGGGCCTTTCTTTTCAAGGTGCGCGAGGGAGACCTTGTTGCCTTCCGGCGTGGCGAGCGTGAAGGCGGGAGCCTTGGCGCCCACGGCGGGCGGCTGGGCCTGGGCGATCAGCGTGTGAGGAGCGGCCGCAAGCAGAGCGGCGAGCGCGGCGGCGGGCAGCAGGCGGAGCAGGGATAAACGCACGAGGTTCCTCCGAACAGGGCTGACGGTGAGACTGGCTCCAGGCGCGGAAAGTTACAGCCGCCGTGGATAGAGTGCGCTCCAAGCCGCTGCCAATTTACACTGAAGGCAGCCATGCAATACCGCACAGGGAACGAGATTCGCGAGCTGTTTTTGCGCTTTTTTGAGTCGAAGGGGCACCGCCGGGTGCATTCCTCTTCGCTGGTGCCTGCCAACGACCCCACGCTGCTGTTTACCAACGCGGGAATGAACCA
>DASZRQ010000116.1:0-42528 GCA_035549115.1 Occallatibacter sp.
CCCCCGAAAGCGTTGCCCAGAATGACAAGCTGCACCAGCGGCAGCATCATCGACATGATCATGAGCACCGGCGAGCGGAAGAACTTGCGCATCTCGCGCTCGACGATGGCAAACATTCGGTTCATGGCTGGGCTCCTGGCCGCGTAGGCATCATGAAGACGGATTTCACCTGCTCGTCACGCAACTGGCGGCCGGTGTAGTGCACGAACACGTCATCGAGCGAGGTGTTCTGCACGCTGAGTGAGGTAAGCTGCTCGCCGAGCGACGCGGCCATCTCCACAAGCTGCGTGGTAGTCTGCGAGCCATTCGAGGTCAGCACGCGATAGACGCCGGCCGACTGCGGCTGTACGTCCGTGACATGCGGCAGCGCCATGAGCCGCGCCCTCCACTCCGGGTCTTCGCGGTTGAACTGCACCTCGACGACGTTCGATCCGGGCACGCTCTGCTTGAGCTCGACGGGCGTGCCAAGCGCCACCAGCGTGCCGTGATCCACAATGGCGATGCGGTCACAGAGCCGGTCGGCTTCTTCCATGTAATGCGTGGTCAGCAGCATGGTCAGGTTGCGGGTCTTCTTCAGGTTGTTCAGCATCTCCCACACCGCGATGCGCGAGACGGGATCGAGTCCGGTGGTCGGCTCATCGAGAAAGAAGATGCGTGGATCGTGCACCAGCCCGCGCGCGATCTCGAGCCTGCGCCGCATGCCGCCGGAGAGGGTCTTGGTCTGTGCGTCGCGCCACTTCAGCAGGTCGACGGCCTCCAGCACTTCCGTGATGTTCTTTTCGCGCTCGGCGCGGCTCACGCTGTAGAGCTTGGCATAGATGCTGAGGTTCTCCTCGACGGTCAGGTCGGGATCGCTGGTCATCGCCTGGGGAATGACGCCGATCATGCGGCGCACGGCATCGGAGTCCTTGCTCACGTCGTGCCCCGCGATGAGCGCCTTGCCCGCGGTAACCGGGATGAGCGTCGTCATCATGCGGATGAGCGTGCTCTTTCCGGCACCGTTGGGGCCCAGCAGGCCGAAGATCTCACCCTCCGCCACGGCAAAGTCGATGCCCTTGACGGCTTCGAAGTCACCGTAGCGCTTGACGATCTTTTCGACCTTGATGGCGGCGGTCTCCAGCGGCATGGCCGCGGCTGCCGCTGCTTGCCTGGCGGCTGTCATTGCTTCACCAGCTTGCTTTTGGGGATATAGACCTCGGCCGTCATGCCAGGCACGAAACGCTCATTCGGATTGGGAATGAGCAGCTTGATCTGCACGGTGCGGATATCGCGCTTGCGGCCGCCGTTGATATCGCGCTGCGTGGCGAAGTCGGCCAATGACGACTTGGCGATGACCTTGCCCTCGACCGTAGCGCCGCTGGGCATCACCACGTGCAGCATGTCGCCAAGCTGCACCGCATCGGCCTGGGTCTCCGGCAGCGGCGCATACACCCAGGTCTGCGAAAGGTCCATGATGGTGGCGATGGTGCCGCCTGCGGCCAGCACTTCACCCTGCCGCGCGGCCAGCACGTTGACTCTCCCGGAGACCGGAGCGAAGACTTGCGCATAACCCAGTTCCACGCTGGCCTGATCCGCCAGCGCTTCGGCGTTCAGCACCTGACCGCGCGTGGAGGCCACGGTTCTGGCCGATGCCGCCGCCAGCAGCTCGTGGGCTTTCGCTTCCTTCACCGCCGCGCGCGCCGCGGCAAGATTTTCCTGCGCGGTTTCCGCTGCGGCATGCGCAGCCTGCAGGCTGGTGATCGCTTCCTCGTTGGCCTGCTGGCTGGCGATACCCTGCCGGGCCAGCGCCATGGTGCGCGTACTGTCGGCCTTCTGGTGGTCGAGATTGGCCTGCGCCTGCGCAAGCGCCGCAACTGCGGCGCGCTCCTGCGCCTCCGCGTTGATGGTTGCGCTGGAAGTCTCGCCCTGGTTCTGCTTTTCGGTCTCGATCGTCTCGCCCAGCTTGGCCTGATTGCTGGCCACGGTGGCGTCAGCGGCCTTTTCCGCGGCAGCCAGGTCCTCGCTCTCGATCACGGCAATCTTCTGCCCGGCCTGCACGGCCTGGCCTTCCTCAACGGTGAGCGTCTGGACGCGGCCGGGAATCTTGGCGCTCACCAGCACTTCGTTGGCGTCCACGGTGCCAATCAGCTTCAAATCGCTGGGCGGCCGGCTCGTGGTCAGATACCAGATCAGCGATCCCAGGGTCAGCAGACCCAGAATCAGAAACACTCTATTGCGCGCGTTCATCCTTCCTCCCGAATACCAGCCGATCCGCATCGAACTCAGGCAGAGGCGTATCGGCCAGCACGCCCGCAGCGAGTTCCCCGCCCCGCTGCCGATCCTTGAAGATTGCCTGCCCCAGAAACTGCACCAGCGCCACGCGGCGCGCCGCCAGCGCCTCTCGAGAAAACGGCTCGATGGGTAGCAGCATGCGCCACACCGGCGCGCTCAAAAAATAAAAGACGTTGGCTCCCAGCGACGCCAGGTGAATCTGCATCCACTCGGCCTCGATCAGCTCGCCCGATGCAATCCCCTCGCGCACCATGGACTGATACATGGTGAGCACCGGCGCAAAGACGCGCTGCACCAGCGTGGGCAGAGCGGTATTCTCGCCCTTGTGCATACGCATCATCTCCTGTTGCATCAGCCCCTGAAACTCGTGCTGGGTAAGGATGCGATCGAAGTGCTCCAGCGCGGAGCGCAGCACGCGCTCGCCCGGCGAGCACTCGCGCAGAAAGACGGCCAGCGTGCGGTCGCGAATCTTGGCCGCGATCATCTCCAGCGCGGCGAGATAGAGGTTTTCCTTGCTCTCGAAGTAGTAGTAGAGCAGCGCTTTGTTCACCCCGGCGGCCTGCGCGATGCGGTCAGTGCGCGCGCCGGAGAGCCCGTTGGCGCTGAACTCGCTGAGAGCGGCCTCAAGGATGCGGCTGCGGCTTTCCGCAGCGCGATCAGAAACGGTTTGAGCAACTGGAGTCATTGAGTTAACTAACTGGTTAGTAAATTTAAGCTAACTCTTGGGCGCATGCAAGGGTCTTTGCATAAATTTTTATAACTTTATTTGATTGAGGTATATGCAAGAGAGACAGTTTCAGGCGATCAGATGGATATGGCCATCATTTGACTGTGCAGTTGAGATTTCAGGGGATTCCTCAGGATCGCCGTCAGCCTCGCTAGCGGCCTCGATTTCCAGATCATCGGGACTCGCGTCAGGCTCCTCGTAGTACTGCCGCGCGGGCTGGCGATCAGGATTCTGCCGCGATGCGGCCCCAACCTGGAAGCGCAGCGCGCGGATTCCCTCCGTGCGCCGGGGTGCATCCAGAGAGTCCGGAATACCGAAGACGGGAGTGACGTCCATGGGAATACACCTCGCCCATGGTTGATTTATCGGCAGGAGCCGCCGGAAGTTTAATGACTTTTCGGGCAGGCCATGTCTGATTCCGGGCCAGCACGCGCAGATTCAGCGCTGTGCGCCAAAGGCCATGGCGCGCGCCGGGAAGGATGGCGCAGCCGGAGCCGCTACATGAGCGGACTGGGCAACCTTCACGCCCAACATACTCACGCCCTGCTCCAGCGTGAGGCGCGCGGGAACAGGCGTGAAGCCGGCGCGCGTCTCGCTGGTTTCGCGCGAGATGGTCTTGAAGAGCAGCGCGCGGCCATTCATGTGCATCTCGAGCCGTGCGGTCTTCCAGTCGGTGGGGCTCACCTGGGTGCGCTCCAGCCGGAACCAGCCGCCTTTATAGAGCCGCCCCAGCAGACCATAGCCGAAGTCGACGTTCTCCTGCAGCGTGCCGTCGAGCCGGGCAAGGCGCTTGTAGCGGATATCGATCCAGAGTTCGCCCTGCATGGCATGAAAGATGCGGGCCTCGATGCCGTGCGGCGGATAGTCCGGGTTGGGGCGGAAGCGGAGATGGTAACAGCCGTTCTCCTCACCCTCGGACTCATAGAGAAATGCATCGGGCAGAAGGGCCAGAATGCGTCCGATGCGCTGCTCGTCGGCCGCATAGTCCTGGCGGTGGCGGGCCTGCTCATCGGAGGAGCTGAGCAGATGCTCGAGCCGCTCCTGCTCCCCGCGCTCGGCCTCGCCGCTGAGAGGATGGCCATTGGAGGCCACCAACCGCACCACAGGCCCATCGGCGGTCTCCACCTGCTCGGAGACGCGGGTCTGCTGCTGCGTCTGCTGGGTGATCCAGTAGCGCCAGTAACCGTGGAGCTGGTGATCGTGCAGCTCGTTGTAGACAACTTCGCGTACCAGTTGCGCAGGCGGCTCGGCCGGATTCGCCATGGCCGTGCCGCGCACAAGAAGGCCCATCAGGATCGCCGTCATCCAACCACGCACACGCATCGCGCTGCCTCCGGACCGCTGGGTTGTGCTGCCAGAGCCAGCATGACGCGAAGCCCGTAACGGCATTGCAAGCGGCACGTGAAAAACGGAAGAAAACCGGAGGTACTACGGTAATTCCAGAAGATTCGCGAACCAAGGTGTGCAACAGGGCGCGCCATACCGCTGCTTGCTACACTGGGGGCATGCTGGATGAGCTGGAGTTCCGTAGGGCTGCCGAGGGCGCCCTGGATGCGCTGAAGAAGCACCTGATTGCACGCGAGGAAGAGGACGAGGCGGGCTTTGAGGTCGAGGAGCAGAACGGCGTGCTGAATGTGGTCTTCGAGGAGCCGCCGGCCAAGTTCGTCATCACGCCCAATACGCCGGTGCGGCAGATATGGATTTCAGCGCTGGCCACGAGCTTCAAGCTAGACTGGGACGAGGCCGCAAAGGCCTTTGTGCTGCCGCGCACCGGCGAGCAGCTAGAGCCGCTGGTGGACCGGCTCATTGACGAGAACGCTCAGAGCTGAGCCGGGCTTCCCTTCATTTTCGCGCACAAAACCAAACGGGCCCGGCCGAAGCCGGACCCGTTTTGCTGTTCATGCTCTCGGACTACTTGAGCGAGTAGATGACATTGAGTTCCTTCTGCGCGAGCGCTTCCGGCAGCGGAGCGTAGGAGAGAGCCGAAACCTCGCTCTCGCCCGACTTCACGATCCAGCTCAGCAGATCCTTGAGCACCTTGCGGTTGGCTTCGTTGGTGCCGGAGGTCGGGATGAGCAGGTAGGTAAAGCTCGAAATCGGGTACGCTGTCGCGCCCGGAGCATTGGTGATCGAGACGCGGAAGTCGGCCGGCATCTGCTTGATGCTGGCAGCGGCCTCGGTCACGCCGGAGATCGACGCCGTAACCCAGTTGCCGGCGGCGTTCTTGATGGCGCCAAAGGTGATCTTGTTCTGCAGCGCGTAGATCAGTTCCACGTAGCCAATGGCGCCGGGCATCTGGCGCACGAGGCCGGAGACGCCCTCGTTGCCCTTGCCGCCCACACCCACCGGCCAACTCGGCGAGGTACCCTTGCCAGGGCCGTCAGCCCATTCCTTGCTCACCTTGCTCAGATAGTCGGTGAAGATGAAGCTGGTGCCCGAACCATCCGAGCGGTGCACCACGATGATCTTCTGGTCAGGCAGCTTCACACCGGGGTTGTCCTTGGCGATGCGGGGATCGTTCCAGGTAGCGATCTTGCCCAAGTAGATGTCGGCCAGCACGTCGCCAGAGAAGCGAAGCTCGCTGACACCCGGAACGTTGTACACCGGAACCACCGCGCCCAGAACCGTGGGCAGGTGGATGAGCTTGACCTTGGAGGAGGCCAGCATCTCGTCGGTCATCGGCATGTCGGAAGCGCCGAAGTCCACCAGGCCCTGAGTGACCTGGCGAATGCCGCCGCCCGAACCGATGGACTGATAGTTGATTTCCACGCCCGGATGCGCCGAGCTGTACTCGCTGAACCACTTCGAGTAGATCGGATAGGGGAATGTCGCACCTGCGCCCGTGAGCTTCTGGGCCTGTGCAGCGGTGAGAGCAACTACAAATAATCCAACGACAAGCAGAGTCTTTTTCACGTGTAACTCCTTCAAGGTGATTGCCGAGTCTGATTGTCTACCGGAAATGTTACGGAGAGTTGAATCATGCTGCAATTTTGCGATTCTTAATCGTTTGCCGCGGCATCGGCGGGCGCAACCGCAGGCTCATCAATACGCTGCGGACGCGGCGCGAGCGGCAGGGTGAAATGAAATGCCGCGCCGGAGCCAAGCTCGCTCTCGGCCCACACGCGGCCACCCTGCGCCTCCACAATGTGCTTCACGATGGCGAGTCCGAGGCCTGTTCCGCCGGACTCACGGGAGCGCGCCTTGTCCACCCGGTAGAAGCGCTCGAAGATGCGGTCGAGGTGTTCGGAGGCGATGCCGGGACCGAAGTCCTGAACGAAGAACTCCACCTCACCCTCAACAAGCTTTGCGCCCGCCAGGATGCGGCCGCCGCTCTTGCCATACTTGAGGGCATTCTCGATGAGGTTGCCGAAGACCTGGTTCATGGCATCGGGATCGACGAGCACGCAGGCATCGGGCGCGCCCGCGGATTCGAGCTCGATGCCCGAGTCGACGACGATGCCGCCCAGCGACTCGATCGCGTCCTGCACCAGCGCGCTGGCGCGGATGGGCTGGCAGGCCAGCTTGTAGTCCGGGCTCTCTACGCTGGCAAGTGCGAGCAAATCCTCGGTGAGCCGGTTCATGCGGCTGGCATTCTTGTGAATGATGGCGAGAAATTCGCGCGTGGTTTCCGGACTTGGATCGGGGTCTTCGACCAGCGTCTCGACGTAACCCTGAATGGACGTGAGCGGCGTGCGCAGCTCGTGGCTCACGTTGGCGATGAAGTCGCGGCGGGACTTCTCGGCGGCCTCGATGCGCGTCACGTCGTGCAGCACGGCAAGCGCGCCGCCGCTCGGCAGCGGAGCCGCATTGATCTCGAAGATGCGGCCGGGCGCGAGCGAGCTGGCGCGGCCAGAACGAATCTCTCCCTGCTCCAACGCGCTCTTAATGCAGGTCAGCAGTTCCGGATCGCGCACCGAATGCACCAGCGGCCGGCCGACGCGAATCTGCGTGCCGGCGATGCGCTGCATCAATGCATTGGACCAGCGCACCTGGCCTTCCCGAGTAACCGCAACCACAGCTTCCTGCATGGAGTCGAGCATGGTGGCTAGCTCGTGCCGGCGGCTCTCGATCTCCGCGAAGTTCTGCTCGAGCCGCTGCGCAGTCTGGTTGAGCGCCGCCTCCATGGAAGAAAGCTCATCATTGTCCGCGCTCTCGAGCCGGGCACCCAGGTCGCCCTGCGCAATGCGCCGCGCGAAGGCTACCACGCGCTGCAGCCGGGCGGAGATGCCGCTGGCGGCCCATGCGGCCAGCGGCAGAGCGATCAGCAGCGAAATGGCGCCGGACCACAGAGCCTCCCGCACCAGCAGAGGCAGGGTTTCCCCTGCCGTGTGCTGCACAAAGCGGCGCAGCACAAGCTCCATCACCGCGGTCTGAAAGACCAGCAGCAAGACGAAGAGCCCAAGCAGCTTGGTGAAGAATTTGCGGGTCATGGGTGTTTCCGGAAGAGCCTGCCTGAGCAGCCGTGCCTGAGCCGTCAGTCGCCCTTGGGAATCTCGAAGCGATAGCCCGCGCCGCGCACGGTCTTGAGATAGCGCGGGTTCTCCGGATCGACTTCGATTTTCTCACGGATGCGGCGCACATAAACGTCTACCGAGCGCGGCGTGACGAAGCGCGCATCGCCCCACACGGCATCGAGCAGATGATCGCGGCTGAAGACGCGGCCCGGATGCCGGGCAAGATAATCGAGCAGCCGGAACTCGGTGGCCGTAGTAGTGGTCAGCTCGCCGCGCACCTTGAGCTGCATGGCGTTGGCGTCGATGATGACTTCCTCGAAGCTGATGACCGAGGGCGTGGTCGGGCGCTCAAAGCGGCGCAACACGGCCTTGACGCGCGCAACCAGTTCACGTGTGGCGAAGGGCTTGGTGATGTAGTCGTCAGCGCCCAGCTCCAAGCCGAGCACGCGGTCGTTTTCACCGGCGCGCGCAGTCAGGAAGATGATGGGAACTGTCGACAGGGCCGTGTGGCTGCGCAGACGGCGGCACACATCCAGGCCGTCGCCGCCAGGCACCATGATGTCCAGCAAGAACAGCGCGGGCGGCTGGCGCTCCGCGTCCGGAATCAGGTTGGTAGGTGTGTGAAAGAGCCGGGTGGAAAAACCTGCGGCCTCAAGATGATGCTGCACGAGCCGCGCGATGTCGGTGTCGTCTTCCAGTACAAATACGGTCTGGCTCAACCGGTCTGCCCCTTGCCCGGCGGCTAAGAATTGGGGGACCGAAGCCGCGCGGAACTGTGAACAGAGTAATGCACGGAGGCAAACAAATTGCAAACGTTTGATGAATTTGCCCCTGCCGGGATGGAGCCCGAGACGCTGCACCGGCATTGCAAACTTCTCTTGACTCAGGAGGATACATTCTGCAAGACTCCGTGCGGGTTTCCGCCGCATCCTGTCTGCCTGTCCTTGCGGCAATTCCCTGTTCGCCCGGTTGTGCTGAAAGCAGGGCACTGTGGCACTCCAGCCTCGGTCTGGAAGCAATACACTCTGCACGTTGGGGAGGACCCATGAAGAAATACTTCGCGGAACTTGTCGGTACCTTCATTCTGGTTCTGTTTGGCTGCGGCACCGCCGTTGTGGCGGGAGACAAGGTCGGCATTCTGGGCATTGCCTTCGCCTTCGGCTTCGCGCTTGTGGGCGCGGCATACGGCATTGGCCCCATCTCCGGCTGCCACATCAATCCGGCGGTGAGCCTGGGCGTGTGGACCGCGGGCCGCATGAAGACCATCGAGATGATCGGCTACTGGGTAGGCCAGTTCGCGGGAGCGATTCTCGCCGCCTGGGTGCTCGCTGTGATTGTAGGCGGCATGGGAGGCGGCTACGACATCCATCTGCACGGACTGGGCCAGGATGGCTGGGGCCCCGGCTACCAGGGCGGCTACAGCCTTGTCTCGGCGCTGGTCTTCGAGTTCGTGGCCACACTGATCTTCGTGATCGTGATTCTGGGAGCGACCCAGAAGGCGGCGCCCTCGGGATTTGCCGGACTGGGAATTGGCATCACACTGGTGGTCATTCACATCTTCGGCATCCACATCACGGGCGTGAGCGTGAACCCGGCGCGCAGCTTTGGCCCTGCTCTGCTGGTGGGCGGGCAGGCCATGGCGCAGGTATGGCTGTTCCTGCTTGTTCCCAGCGTCGCCGGAGTTGTGGCCGGCCTGCTCTTCCGCATAAAGGCTCTGGAGGCCGACGAGCCCATGCCGGCGATTAAAAACCGCCGCGACGTGGAGAACGAGCTTGCGGTCTAGCGAAGTTCAGTACCATCCAGCCGGCTACGTGCGCGCCACAAAACGCAGGCGCACGTAGTCGGCAACCCAGTTCCCTTCCTCATCGCGCAGGCCGCGCGCGGCAAGTTCCACGGCCTCCTCGGTCACCTGCTCGCGCAGCGCGTCGGGCACGCGATCAAACACGCCCGAGCGGAATGTCCTGAGCCAGCCGCGCATGCCGCTGGCATTCAACGACGTGGGCCGCGGAATCAGCGCCATCCGCTCGATGCGAAAGCCATGCTGCTCCAGCCTGCGCGTATAGGCCTCGGGCGTCGGGTAGTAGTTCACCTCGTTCTCAAGATCGCCAAGGCCATGCCGCTCCAACGCCGCGATCAGCGCAATGCGAATGGCGGCAATGTTGCCCTGGCCGCCCATCTCAGCCACAAAACGCCCGCCCGGCTTGAGCACGCGATGCACCTCGGCCATCATGGCATCCTGGCCGCGCACCCAGTGCAGCGCCGCGTTGGAGAAGACCGCGTCAAACTCGCTCTCTTCAAACGGAAGCGACTCCGCACTGCCCTGCCTGACGGCGATGCCCCGCCCGCGCGCGGCCGCGATCATCTCGGGCGAAGCATCCACGCCCTGAATCTGCGCCCCTGTTGCCGCGAGTTTCGCCGAGAGCTGCCCGTCTCCACAGCCCACATCGAGAATCCGTTCGCCAAGCTGCGCCGCAAGCCACTCCACCACGCCGCCTGCCAGCCCGTGCACAAATGCGCCGTTCTGCCCGTATGCCTGGGGATCCCATGTCTGCTGCATGCTCTGCCTCCGTCATTTCCAGTTCTAGCGGAGAGTGCAGCATACGGCAAAGGGCATAAATATACTTGACGCACCACGCGGATTACGGCATACTGGCGTCATGAGCAATGAACTGCCAGCCAATCTCCTTGGGGCGATGCGCTACTTCGCCGACCCCGACGTGTGCGTGGAGTTCGTCGCCGCGATGCGATGGCCCAACGGCGCTGTGTGTCCCCACTGCCAAGGCGAACGCGTCTCTTTCTTGAAGTCCCGCCGCATCTGGAAATGCATGGCCAAGAACTGCCACAAGCAGTTCAGCGTCAAGACTCAGTCCGTCTTCGAGGACTCACCCATCCCGCTCGATAAGTGGATGGCTGCCGTGTGGATGGTCGTCAACTGCAAAAACGGCGTCAGCTCCTACGAGATCGCACGCTCCCTCGGCGTCACTCAAAAGTCTGCATGGTTCATGCTCCACCGCATCCGCCTCGCCCTCCGCAAAGGCAACTGGGAAAAGATGGGCGGCAACGGCGCACCCGTCGAAGTCGATGAAGTCTACCTCGGCGGCAATGAGAAAAACCGCCACAAGAAAAAAGGCCCCGCCTTCATGATCAAGCCCGATTACTGGTGGATGGCAGCAAGGCCCGCAGACTCACGCCAAGGCAAGAAAGATAAGAAAACCCCGGTCGTTGGACTGCTCGACCGCGAAACCCGCCAGGTCCGCGCTCAGGTCGTCCCCAACGTCACCCGCAAAGCCCTCAGCGACATGATCGTCGATAGCGTCGAAAAAGGCGGCAAAATCTACTCCGACGCCTTCCCCGCATACAAGTCCCTGCCTACCCTCGAATTCGTCCACGAAACCGTCAACCACATGCAGGAATATGTCCACGGTGACGTTCACACCAACGGAATCGAGAACTTCTGGTCCCTGCTCAAACGCGGACTCAAAGGCACCTACGTCGCCGTAGAGCCTTTCCACCTTGACCGCTATCTCGATGAACAGATTTTCCGCTTCAACAACCGCGCAACCAAAAACAATCCCCTAAACGACCGGGACCGCTTCATGCTGGCCGTATCACAGATCTACGGCAAACGGATTACCTACGCGGAACTGACTGGCAAGGGGGAGGAAACGCAGACGCCCGCCTTCTAACCTGCCGACTTGGGCGAAGGCGCCACGGCGCGGGAAGCGGAGGCCCTAGGCTTCCGCTTTTCCTCTTTCATGGCCTTCTGAATGTCCGCCTTCGATACCTTCATGATCGTGCGCATGGCATCGGTAAAATGGGCGAACTCAGGGTCATTCGGCGGTCTCTTCATGGCGTTATCATAGCGCAACCGCAAAACAGGAGGATTTTTCGCTATGAATCAAGCGGAGACATCTGCGTTTTTCAACCTTAGCGTAATGCTTGAAAAACAACTGGAGACCGTAATCGCTAACCAGCGTTTGGTACTTGCGATGCACGAAACGCTAAAGTCTCTTCTTCCGAAATACGAAACTGAGGTCTTAGCTGCTCTGGCAAACCCGCAGCAGCCCAAAAAAGAGCAGCAGGCCGCAAATCAGGCGTGGGAGACAAATGCGAAAAAGACGTTGCTTGCCCTTCGATCTCTATCTCAGCTTTGATTACTGACGTTTGCATTTCGACGCACTCCATGCGATGATTCGCTTGACAGTGTGCGAACCGAGGCGCGGCCCCGCAAAGGCCGCGTTTCTATTTCACTACTTTCCCTTTAGATTGCCAACCTCGCGTCGAATCTCTTCAACCCGGAACAATACCCAAAGCTGCAAACCGACAACCACCAGAAAATCGAAGTGTGACGTGATCATTACGCGATTCTACGGCTCAACCCGCGAGTACACAATGCGGTCCTTGATGAGACCGTAGAAACCCTCTGCCCGCGCATTCCCTTCAAGATGTTTTGCAATGAAGTACCCGCACAGGTCCGCAAGCTGAATGCCGATGGAAAACTTCGAGTCCCCGAAATACATGTCATCGTGAATGTAGGGAGTTGGGAACGGCTCTCTGCCGGGTCGCGCCATCCGGCTGCGGAACTCGCGGAACGAGTCGCGCATGTTCTTCCAGTCCTTAGTAGAGTTGTCCGCTATCAGCAGCGCAAATCCATCGGTCAGCTCTCCCTTCATCTGCCCAACAATTCCATCCATGCAGAGCCGGAAACATACGTCCACCGGATTAGCGGTCCCCCATATCTGCGCACGCATCTTCTCCCGGTCCACAGCGCCATAAACAATCGGCAAACGGAAGTCGTTCATCAACTCCAGCAGGTACTCAATAATTCCATCGCGCACAGCCTGCTCAATGCCTTCAAACGGGCCATACCCACCGAAAAGCTGCCACCCCTTGAACTCGTCGAACTTCTGCCAGAACTCCTCAGCCTTGTCTTCGGGGATATACGCAGCAAGTCCGCCGACAATGCGGCTCTGGGCGGCATGGAAGAAACCGTCCGGCACCAGTACAGCAGTCATAACCTGAAAGGGCGACTCCCGGTCGCTCCCAGTATCGTCGAGGTAGGCAAGGAACATGTAGAGTGGGCCTTGGTTCGGGCGGCTGACGGTGGCGTCAATATGCGCAGTGCAGTTGCAGTAATCATAGCGGCACTATCGCACGGTTCTTAAAGGCCTTTGTACTAGACACACCAAAATCGTGGTGCAGTAGGTATATTTATGCCCGGCAAAGTTATTCTGTTTTGGTTTTGAATAAGTAATCGTTATGCAAAAATTTCAGATCGATTGCACCGGAATCAGCGTGAGGTCATCCACGAGGCCGACCTCCTTCTGCACGAAGGGCTCGCCATATTTCACGCCAGCCAGCAGGCCGTAGTGGCGCGCTTCGGCAAAGGTGCGCTCGCGAATCTCCTCTTCCGGGACGAAGAGGCCGCTGCCAGTGGATTGATTGCCATACTGCGAGGCATAGGCCATCAGCGCGGTATGCCGCTGCTCAATAAAGGGCGTGATGTCGACGACGAAGCTGGGACGCACGTCCGCGTAGAGGCTAGCATAGACGATCTTGAAAGGCCGGTGCGGTGGCAGGCCGGTGTCGATCTTTGCGAGGCCGGAGACGAAGCAGGCCTCATAGCCCAGGGTCGCCACAATGGCATGATCCGGATGGCGCGCCTGACCGTAAGGCAGAATCACGACGCGCGGCCGCAGCTCGCGCAGTACGCGGGCAATCTTGATGCGGTTATCGAGGGTATTTTCGACGGCGCCATCGGGCAGGTCGAGCGCACTGCGCCAGCCCACGCCCAGCAGCCGGGCGGCTTCCGCGGCTTCGCGGCCACGCTCCTCCGCCGTGCCGCGAGTGCCGGCCTCGCCCTGGGTCAGGTCGAGGATCGCCGTGCGCAGCCCGCGCGCAGCCATGCGCAGCAGCGTGCCGCCGCAGGTCTGTTCCACATCGTCGCGATGCGCGGCTATGGCCAGCACATCGGCCTGGAAAGGAGCAGCGTCGCCGGCCATGAGGCGTCCTCAGTAGACCGTATTATTGGCGTCCGTGGTGGCGTCCATGAAGGCCACATCCCAGGCCGTGCCGGTGACGGTCACGTACTGGTTATTGATAGCCGAGCCATCCGTGGTGCTGTAGATGTACACCTGCCCGCCCTGCGCGACGTAGACCTTGTGCAGGGTCGCCACAGCCGCAATGCCGGTGGCGTCGCCGAGATACGGCTCAAGCATGGTCACCGTGTTGCTGGACGTGTTGTACATGGTAAGGCAGCCGTAGGGCTCGCCCTGAGCATAGCGCTCACCATTGTTGCACTTGGTCATGGCAATCCACAGCGTGTTGTCGTCGGCCAGAATCAAACGGCTGGGGCCGCCAGGCGTGCCGTCGCTGATGGATGCTGTGTGGGAGACCGTGTTGTTGTTCAGGTTCAGCACGGTCAGGTTGCCGGTAAAGAGACCGTCGTTCAGCAACTGCTGGCCCACGACATACATGGTGGACGAAGAAACCAGAGCATTGCTCGCCCCGCCGGGCACCGGAATCGTGGTGATGTTGCCCGTAGTGGGCAGCGATCCCGACTGCTGGCCGGAAGTGAAGATCATCGGAGCCGTTGGCAGCAGCGAAACCGATGCCGCAGTGCCGCCGCATTCGGGTCCGCAGTTGAGGATATAGGCAGTGCCGCCGTCCGAGGAGAAGACGGCCTTCACAGGCCGGTCAAAGGAGAGAGGTGCTCCATAGGCATTGCCCGTCGAGTCCACACTGTCCGGGCTCTGTGCCTGAAAGAGGCACCAGCTCGGCGCGTTCTGGGGCTCGCAGTCCTGCGCAGCGCGCGGCCATGTGCTGGAGCCGCCGGAGTACGCGATGCTCTGCGCCGCGGTGAGCTGGCGGAGATAGTAAATGTAGTTCGAGTTCTGCACAAAGGCCAGCGCAACGGTGCCGCCGGGATTCACGCTCACGGCGTAGACGCCGGGCAGGCCGAAGGAGATGGAACTACCGGAGGTAGGACTCGCCACCGTCACCACATGGTTCGCCTGGCTGGCCGCAATCAGATAGTTCTCGTTGCGCGTGAGATAGATGCTCGAATAGAGGCCGCTGATGCCCTTGGCCCCGACACTCGTCTCCTTGGCGTAGTTCACCAGGCTGTAGCTGCCGTCGCCGGAGCCATACACGCCGCCCACCTGCTCTTCCGGCATGTTCTGGATCGAGATGGGCAGCGCTCCCGCGAATCCGCTGATGGAGTAGGTCACATTAATGTTGTTGTACTTGAACCGGGTGTCATACTGCGCATCGACAATCTGGAGCGCGCCCTTGGTGAGCGCGCCCGGATTCTGAATCGCAATCATGACGCGATAGGGGAGGCCGCTCGGGGGCAACTGCCGGCCGGCAAAGTAGGTTGTCGAACCGCACCCCGCCAGCGCAACGGCGATACCCAGGGCTCCAGCAGCACTCAGCCAAAGACTTCTCTTCTTCAAAATCTCTTACCTCAACGGAAAGCGCGGAGCGTGCCGCAGCCGTAACATGAACGCATCATGCGGGTTTTTTGCCGGCTCAATCCGCGGATACACCCCCGGTCCAAAGCCCTACCCACGATGTATTTGACTCTCGAAGTATAACAAAGCAACCCGCATCGTCCGAGCGGGCAGGCGGACGCCGCGGCACCCCGGTACCCGGCATCGCAATGCGATAGCATGGCAGAAGCATGACCACGTTCGCCGACATCTTCGCGGATCGCCCGGTGCTGGCCGATGGCGCCATGGGAACCGTTCTCTACGCCCGTGGCGTGTTCATCAACCGCTGCTACGACGAGCTGAACCTCTCAGACCCGAACCTGATTCTCTCGGTGCACGAGGAATATCTGCAGGCGGGCGCGGAGATTCTGGAGACAAATACCTTCGGCGCAAACCGCTTCCGGCTGGCGCGGCATGGGCTGGAATCGAAGGTGGCGGAGATCAACGCCGCCGGGGTGCGGCAGGCCCGCAAGGCCGTGGAGCACCTGCGCGAGAAGCAGGCGGGCACGGCCTGGGTGGCCGGAGCCATCGGTCCGCTGGGCGTGCGCCTGGAGCCGCTGGGCAAAACCGGCCTGGATGAAGCCCGCGCCGCATTCGCCGAGCAGATGGAGGCGCTGGTCAACGAGGGCGTGGACCTGCTGGTGGTAGAGACGATGCCCGCGCTCAACGAGGCGCGCGAGGCCCTGGCCGCCGCGCAGATGACCGCGCCGGACCTGCCCATCCTGGTGATGGTCACCGTGGACGACGACGCCAACTGCCTTGACGGCGCTTCGCCGGAACAGGCTGCGGCCCTGCTGACCGAGTGGGGCGCGGGAGCCATCGGCGTAAACTGCTCCACCGGCCCTGCGACCGTATTGACCGCCGTGGAGGCGATGCGCCGCGCCACGACGATCCCGATTGCCGCGATGCCCAATGCCGGCATGCCGCGCGCCGTGGACGGACGCAACATCTATCTCTGCTCGCCGGAGTTCATGGCCAGCTTCGCGCGCAAGGCCATCGCCGCCGGCGCCCAGATTGTGGGCGGCTGCTGCGGCACCACACCGCATCACATCCGCGCCATGCGCGCGGCCATTCGCGCGCTGGATGCGCAGATGCACGTGAGCGAGGGCAGCACGACCATCTCCCTCACCACGGAGGTTCCTCCCGCTCCGCTAGGCCAGCGCTCCCGCATCGGAGGGCTGCTGGCCGAAGAGACCTTCATCACGCTGGTGGAGATTGTGCCGCCGCGCGGCATCGACTGCAGCAAGGAGATCGATGGCGCGCAATTGCTGGCGCAGCTCGGCGTGCACGCCATCAATGTGCCGGACTCGCCCCGTGCCTCAGCCCGCATGAGCGCGCAGAGCCTCTGCATCCAGATTCAGCAGCACACGGCCATCGACACGATCCTGCACTACACCTGCCGCGACCGCAACATTCTCAGTATCCAATCGGACCTGCTGGGCGCCTCGTCACTCGGCCTGCGCAATATTCTCTGCCTCACCGGTGATCCGCCCAAACTGGGCAACTATCCCGATGCGACGGCAGTCTTCGACGTGGACTCAATCGGACTGGTCAACCTGGTGCGGCAGTTGAATCATGGCCTCGACATCGGCAAGAACTCCATCGGCGCATCGACCAACTTCACCATCGGCGTGGCGGCCAACCCCGGCGCGCCGGACATGGAGCAGGAGCTGCGCCGCTTCGCCTTCAAGGTGGAGGCAGGCGCGGAATACGCCATCACCCAGCCGGTCTTTGAGCTGCGTCTGCTGGAGGAGTTCCTGCGCCGCATCGAACCTTTCCGCATCCCGGTGATCGCGGGCATCTGGCCGCTCACCAGCCTGCGCAACGCGGAGTTCATGAAGAACGACCTGCGCGTCAACATGCCCGAGGAGATTCTGCTGCGCATGGCCCTGGCCGATACGCCGGATGCGGCGCGGCAGGAAGGCATCAAAATTGCGCAGGAGATGCTGGATGCCGTGCGGCCCTATGTGCAGGGCGTGCAAGTAAGCGCGCCCTTTGGCCGCTACGCCGCCGCGGCCGAGGTGATTGCCAGCGTGCTGCCCTCCAATATGCCGCGGGCAAAGACGGTGACCGAGTAAGCCATGCCCACGTTTGAAGACTCGCTCAAGAAACTCGAATCCATCGTGGAGCAGCTTGAAAAGGGCGACCTGCCACTCGAAGATTCCCTGAAACTCTTTGAAGAGGGCGTGGGCCTTTCGGCCGCGTGCAAACAGGAACTCGATGCCGCCGAGGGCAAGGTGCAGATGCTGATCAAGCAGCGCGACGGCTCGCTGAAGTCCGAGAACTTCCCCACTGAGCGCTGACAGCAGCGCTCTCCGAATCGTTATTCCTTTTCAGGATTTGCCGGTGTGCGGCGCTTTGCGAGCCGTGTGAGCGTTGCCTGCTCGCGCAGCACCTGCGTGAGCGGCCGCGCGGGAGTGCCCCAAAATACCGTGCCGGGCCGCAGGCCTTCGTTGGTGACGGTCTTACCGGTGAGCACGCCGGCCTGCCCGCCCAGAATTACGCCGGGACCCACATGCGCATGGTCGCCGATGCCCACCTGCCCTGCCAGCACCGCGCCTTTGCCCACCGTGCTCGACCCCGAGATGCCGGTCAGCGCGACGAGGATCACGTCCTCGCCAATGTCGCAGTTGTGGCCCACGTGCACCAGGTTGTCGATCTTCGTGCCGCGCCGGATGCGCGTCTCCGCCAGCGCGCCGCGGTCGATGGTCGTGTTCGCGCCGATCTCCACATCATCCTCAACGACCAGCGTGCCCTGCTGGGGAAACTGCGTGTAGGCGCCGGTCTCCGCGTCGCGCACATAGCCGAAGCCGTCCGCTCCCAGCACTGCTCCGGCATGCACAATCACGCGGTCGCCGATGGTGACGCCCGAATACAGCACGGCGCGCGGGTAGATGTGGCAGGATGAGCCAACATGCACGCCACGGCTGATGACCGCGCCCGCCTCGATCTTGGTGTGTTCGCCCACGTGCGCTCCGGCCTCGATGACCGCACCCGCGCCGACTGTGACGCCGATCTCCAGAAAGGCATCCTGCGCGACCACCGCCTTGGGGTGCATGCCCATGGAAGGCGCGCGAGGAGCAAGCAGCTTGGCCGCGCGGGCAAACCAGAGCCGGGGCTGGTCGCACTCGATGACACATTTGCCGTGGGGATAGCTCACCACCATGCCGGGCTTGACCACCACCACTCCGGCATTGCCGGCGAAGGCCAGGGCGACGGCGGCGGCCGAGTCGGCAAAGGCCAGGTCGAAGGCTCCAGCACTCTGCCAGGAGTTCACGCCGTCGATGGACCACTCCGGGTCGCCCTGCGCCAGCCTGCCGCCCAGCTTTTCGATCAGTTCGCTCAGAGTCATGGCTTTCGCCTCCGTTCGTAGAGCCCCGGCTCGCCGGCAGGCCGGGTCTTCCAGCGCCGGTGAATCCACAACCACTGGTCAGGATACCGGCGAATCCAGCTCTCGAGCACATCATTACACTGCTGCGTGGCCGCCAGCACATCGGCATCCGTGTCACCGGTGCGGGCAAGCACGATCTCCGGGCCGAAGTGCAGCACGTACTTCCCCTCTTTCGGCTCCCACAGCATGAACCCCGGCAGCACGGCCGCGCCGCTGCGGAGCGCTATGTGGGCCAGCCCGGAGGCAGTGCAGGCCTTGAGGCCAAAGAAATCCGCGAAGACGCCCTGCGGCGGCGTCATATTAGTGTCCATCAGGATGCCGACCGTGCCGCCCTCGCGCATGGCCAGAATGAGGCCGCGGCCAAAGTCATCCTTGTGGAAGACGCGGTTGCCATGCAGGCAGCGGATGCCGTTGACGAAGGCGTCGAGTGCCCGATTATCGAGCCGCCGGATGACCATCCCCATGGGATAGCCCATCAGCGAGTGATAAAAGCTCGAAAGTTCCCACGCGCCCAGGTGCCCGGTGAGCACGAGCACGCCCTTGCCGCGTGCCCGCGCCGCCAGATAGTTCTCCATGCCCTCGGTACGAATCCAGTTGCGGGTGTTCTCCGGTGTGTAGCGGGGCATGCGGCAGAACTCGACAAGCTGCCAGCCCAGATGCCGGTATACGCCGCGCAGAATACGCTGCCGCTCCGCTGGGGAAAGCTCAGGCAGGGCCAGCTCCAGGTTGCGCAGGCCAACCTGCCGCAGCCGGGGCACCAGAACATAGACAAACCAGGCCAGGCAGCCAGCCTTCCACCGGGCAAGGCCGCGCGGCAGCGCACCCAGGCTGCGCGCAATCGCCACCACCAGCCAGTACTCGAGCTTCTGTCGCATGCGAGGGAACAAAGATCAAGTGTAGGCCATGGCCCCGTCCCGCGCCGATCCCTAGAGGCTGCACCCAAAGAACAGGCGGCCCAAGAACCGGGCCGCCCTGCAATCCATACGCCAGAGAAAAGGAGTCTGTCTTACTGGTGCTTGGCCCGCACAAAGTAATGGGCCACCGTCCGCACAAAAGGAACCGCACCGGCAGGAACCGGCACATTGCCATGAAGCACGTTCTCGAAGTGCTCCGGAGCGCCGTAGTAGAGCTCGGTGTCCTCCGTGTTCTGGCTTACGCTGGTGCCGTCGAGGTCGATACCCGCAAACAGGCCCTTGTTGCGTGAGTAGCTCAGCAGCTCAGAGTCCATCTTCCAGTTGGTGGCAGCCTGCCCGCTGCGGCCCACCGGGCCCGCTGCGGCGGAGGCGTCCGCACCGATCTTAAACTTGCTCTTAAGCAGGTCCTGCATGCCGCGGTCATTTACCGCCACCAGCACCAGGTCAGTCGACTGGCCGCCGATCTGCAGGCCCCAGGAGCCGCCCGCGGCGCGGATAAAGACCGGAGCGCTCCAGCCGTGGCCGGTACGGCAGGTGACGACACCCTGGCCATACTGGCCGCCGAAGATGAAGGCTCCCTTGACGAGGCCCGGAATCACGGCCACGCAGGTGGCCTGCTGGAGGATATTCATCGGAATGCTGGCGTCGTTGGCGGCCATGATCTGGTCCATCACGTTCTTGGCGGCGTCAATGCGCGCCTGCAGATCTTCCTTGGTCGCGGCAAATGCCGAGCAGCTCAGCATGAAACAGAGGCAGACCGAAACAATAGCTTTCTTCATGGTGGGGATCCTTTCGTATTCGCGCCCATGCCGGGCTGGTTAAAAAGGTGTTCAGACTATCGGACGGCGCAACGGCATTCCTGTTGCGCGCTCTCTGCACAGAACTACCCAAGGCAGTCAACACCGATCCGGTCTCTGCCGGACGCGGCGAGAACTGCCGCAAGTGTATGCGGCGCGGAACAGCTTCGCAACCAACGCAGGACGCACCGGTCAAAGTGCCGTGCGGGCCGCAGGCTGCTCCCGAAAAGCTAAGATGCCGAAGACTTTGCAAGGGTGGGCCGGGCAGGAAACCGGCAGGGCGAAGAGACAGCTAAACAACACAAAAAGGAGGAGTTCACAGGCACCATGTACGCATGCTGCCTGGGAACTCCTTTCCCCAGATCTGCGTTGTTTCTAGTGCCGAGTGTGATTGAAGTGACCAAAGGGCACAAGGTCACTAAAGGATGATGGCTTTAAGTAACAAGAAAACCGTTGTACAACACAAGTTCCTACTCGCCGCCCTTTCCCGCGCGCGGGTCCACAGGCTGCGGCGGCTTGGGACCGAGAGCGCCGTGCAGGGCGCGCATGGAAAGGTCAATGCGGTTTTCAGCACCGGTCTTGCGCATCAGGCGGCCCACGTGAGCCTTCACCGTCCGCTCCTCGATGCCCAGCTCGCGGGCGATCTCGCGGTTGGAGCGGGCGAGCAGAATCAGGTCCAGCACCTGGCGCTCGCGGGCGGTAAGGTGGGGATCGATTGCGCCCATGCCGCTCTCGGGAGAGGAGAGCAGGCGGTCGATCAGCTTGGAGAGCAGCCGCCGCGGAGCCCAGATGGAGCCGGAGACGACCACCTCGATGGCTTCGCGCACCACGCGGGGGCCGGCGCTCGAATCCAGATAAGCCCGCGCGCCACCGATGATCGAGTCCAGCACCAGCTCGTCGTTGCCGGGCGGGCCGATGACGATGAGCCGCAGACCGGGACGGCGGCGGCGAATCTCCGGCAGGCTCTTGAGTCCACCGATGGAGGAATTCAGGTCGACGACCAGGTACTCGAGTTCCTCGTCGGAAAGCAGCTCTTCCAGCTCACCCACCACGGGCAGCAGCGCGGACTGGCCGAACTCGGGTTTGCGCTCGAAGACGCTGGTCAGGCCTTCCAGACGAATTGGCTCGCCCGCCGGCACACCCACGCGGATCGGATCGGTTTGTGTCATCGTAGCCATCGGTTTTGCCGGGCGAAAGCCGCAGGGCATCCCTCAGACCGGCAGACTGCCCTGGTCAAGGAAAGACGCGGCAACCGCAGGCCGGCGCAAAACCGGGGAAAAACGCCGCACGCGGCGGCGAAAGGAACTACAGTTTGGGAAGAACGATTCCCTGCTGCTTCTGGTACTTGCCTTTGCGGTCGGCATAGCTGACCTCGCAAGGCTCGTTCCCATGGAAAAACAGAATCTGGCACAGCCCTTCGTTGGCGTAGACCTTTGCCGGCAGCGGGGTTGTGTTGGAGATTTCCAGCGTAACGTACCCCTCCCACTCCGGCTCGAAGGGCGTTACATTCACAATAATGCCGCAGCGGGCGTAGGTTGACTTGCCCACACAGATGGTCAGCACGTCGCGGGGAATCCGAAAGTACTCAACCGAGCGCGCCAGGGCGAAGGAGTTGGGCGGCACGATGACCGACTCGGCCTGCACCGAGACAAAGGAGCGCTCGTCGAAGGCCTTGGGGTCGATAATGGCGCTGTTGACGTTGGTGAAGATTTTGAACTCGTCGGAGACGCGCAGATCGTAGCCGTAAGAGGAGAGGCCGTAGGAGATGACGCCCTCGCGGACCTGCTTTTCACTGAACGGCTCGATCATTTTATGGTTCAGGGCCTGTTCCCGAATCCAACGGTCACTCAGAATCGGCATGCGTCTCCCGTGCCGGGCGCGTTCCAGGGCCGCGGCGTTTCGAGTTTGCGGTTTTACCCGCTCGAATGCTTCATCTTACGGGACCAAACGGCCTGAAAACAAACCGCCTTGGGGCTGTCCTGTTGAAAAACGGGGCGCAATCGATGGCGGCGCGGCCGGAGCAGGCACCCCTGCCAAAAGTTTTGCCCGCCGGCAGGGGAGATGTTCCCCAAACCACGTAAAATCTGTACCATCGAAGGTAGAGGGCGTGGTACAGTCGTTTCCAGCCGCATGATCGGGACCGCATCCGGCCGCCGACATGCCGCAGTCGCGCCAGTGAGGTAACCGCTTTGATTAAGCAGGACATCGTGCATCACGTGATCGAGCGCACCGGGCTGCCCCGCACCAAGGCCGAGGCTGCGGTAGACACCGTGTTCGAGGGGCTGAAAGAGGCCCTGGCGGCCGGCGAGCGTATCGAGCTGCGCGGGTTTGGCGTCTTCAGCGTGCGCGCCCGCAAAACCGGCATTGGCCGCAACCCCCGCACCGGCACCGAGGTGAGCATCACTCCGGGCAAGGCCGTGCGCTTCAAGCCCGGCAAGGAGCTGCATACCCTGGCCGATACTCCTCCGTCCGCCAGCTAGATTTTCGTTTCAGCAAAACAAATGCCCGTCCCTGCCGCAGGGACGGGCATTTGTGTCTGGCGCGCGCGCCACAAACTGCGCACGCGCGCATGCTAGACTCCAGCGCATGATCGTGCTGGAGTGGCTGCTCGATTCTGATCCCGCAATTCGCTGGCAGGTGCTGCGCGACCTGATTCATGCCCCGCACGAGGTTGTTGCAAACGAGCGCGCGCGGATCGCGGTGGAAGGCTGGGGAGCCAGGCTGCTGGCCTTGCAGGATGAGGATGGCCAGTGGGCGGGCGGCGCGTGTTTCCCTGGAGCCGGTTTGAACTGGCAAGAAGAGAGCCGGGGAGAAAAGAATCAGGGACAACCGTGGATCTCCACGCTGCCGACTCTTCAGCTCCTGTACGACTTCGGCATCGATCCGCACATCGACAGGATTCGCCGGACAATCGAGCTTATCCGGCAAAACTGCCACTGGGAGCATGCCGGGCAGCCGTTCTTCAGCGGCGAGGTTGAGCCGTGCATCAACGGCAGGACGGTCACGCTCGGTGTCTACTTTGGCCTGAACATGGATGCCCTGGTCGAGCGCCTGATCGGCGAGCAGCTCGACGACGGCGGCTGGAATTGCGAGGCGGAGAATGGCTCCGTCCGCTCGTCGTTCGCGACAACCATCAATGTTCTTGAGGGGCTGCTGGCGCACGAACAGAAGACCGGAGGAACGCCTGCATCGATTGCGGCGCGGCGGCGCGGAGAAGAGTATCTCCTCGTGCGCAAACTCTTCCGGCGCAGGAGCACAGGCGAGGTCGTCGACCCGGCGTGGCTGCAGTTCTCGTTTCCGGTCCGCTGGCACTACGATGTTCTGCGCGGTCTCGAATACTTCCGCTCCACGGGCGAGGCTCCCGATGCCCGCCTTGAGGAAGCGATCCATCGGGTGCGATCGAAGCAGCAGCCGGACGGCGTGTGGCTGCTGGAGAACACGCACCCCGGCAAAATTCACTTTGCGCTCGAGGATGGCGATGGGAAGCCGAGCCGCTGGAATACGCTCCGCGCGCTGCGTGTTCTGCGCTGGTACGACCGGTTTGCCGCGTGAGCCATCTCCACGCGCGAATTCCGCATGCACGAGGGGAATGCGATGACTACAGGGTTGCTGCGGTTCGATGGCGCTCACGAGCATGATCCGGCCATCGATGCGTGGCTAGATGCCTGTGCAGGCGAGCTGGGCGATCTGGCGCGCAGGTGGTTTGCCGCGATGCGCGCGTGCGGGGACGAGGTGCGCGAGCTTGTGCATGACGGCTGCCCGGTGGCCTGCTTTGGCGATGTGCCTTTCGGGTCAGTGAATGTATTCACCGCGCATGTGAATGTGGGGTTCTTTCAGGGCGCATCGCTGCCGGACCCGGCGCACCTGCTGCAAGGCTCCGGCAAATTCATGCGCCATGTGAAGCTGAAGCCGGGAGAGGCTGTCGATACAGCGGCACTGCACAGGCTCATCGAGGCAGCATATCGGGACATCAAGGAACGTGTGGAGCGCGGGGAGTTCTGAAGATGCCGCCGGGCGTTACATCAGCCTTTGCGCGTCGATGTCGGCGGTGACGCCGCGGCGGGGGACGCCGGATGCGTCGGCGTGGGCGAGCATTGCGCGCAGAGCCTCGTTGAGCGTCTTGCGCGAGTTCCCTTTGAGGATGAGGTGGAAACGGTAGACGCCCTTGATGCGCGCGATGGGCGCGGTGCACGGGCCGAGCACGCGGATGCCCTGCGGCGCGGCTTTCTGAAACCACTTGCCGAGTTCGGCTGACCAGCCCGCGGCTTCCTCAAGTTTTTCCGACTGCACGAGCACGTTGGCGAGTATGCCGAAGGGCGGATAGTGCATCCAGCGGCGGTACTTCAGCTCGCGCTCCACGAAGCTCGCGTAGTCGTGCTTTTGCGCGGCGAGGATGGCGTAGTGGTCGGGGTAGTAAGTCTGCACCACGACGCGGCCCGGCAGCTCGCCGCGGCCGGCGCGGCCCGAGACCTGAGTCATCAACTGGAAGACGCGCTCGGCGGCGCGGAAGTCCGGCATGGAGAGCGCGTGGTCGCAGCCAACGACGCCGACCAGCGTGACGCCGTGAATGTCGTGGCCCTTGGCGATCATCTGCGTGCCGACGAGGAGATTGATCTCGCCGGAGTGGAGGCGGGCGAGCAGCCGCTCGAGGTCGTGGCGGCCGCGCACGGTGTCGCGGTCCATGCGGCCGATGCGCGCGCCAGGAAAGATTTCGGCGAGCCGCTCTTCGCCCTGCTGCGAGCCCGCGCCGAGGTAGTAGAGATGCTCGCTGGCGCACCTGGGGCACTTCTGCGGCACGGTGCGGCGGTAACCGCAGTAGTGGCACTCGAGGCGCTGGCCGGCGTGGGCCAGCCCGGACTCGTCGAGCGAGGGCTTGTGGTGGGTGAGCGCGATGGCGCAGTTCTCGCACTCGAGTTTTTCTCCGCAGGCGCGGCAGATGACAGCGAAGGAGTAGCCGCGGCGGTTGAGCAGGATCATGGCCTGCTCGCCGCGCTCGAGAGCGGCCTGGGTTTCCGCGATGAGCGAGCGGGAGAAGAGCTGCTCCTGGCCAGTCTCCTGGAACTCGCGGCGCATGTCGATGAGCTCGACCTCGGGCAGCAGGCGGTTCATCACGCGGTCGCGCAGGGCGATGCACGTGTACTTTTTCTGCTCGGCGTTGTGCCAGCTCTCAAGGGCCGGCGTGGCCGAGCCGAGGACGACCGCGGCCCCGGCCAGCTTGGCGCGCATCACGGCCACATCGCGGGCGTTGTAGCGGGGCGTCTCCTCCTGCTTGTAGCTCTGGTCGTGCTCTTCGTCGACGAGGATGAGGCCGAGATTCGGCGCGGGCGCAAAGATGGCCGAGCGCGTGCCGACGATGATGGGCGCCTCGCCGCGATGAATGCGCCGCCACTGCTCGCTGCGCTCCTCCGGAGTGAGCGCGGAGTGCAGCAGGGCTACGCGCGCGCCGAAGGCGGCATCGAGCTGGCCCGCCATCTGCGGCGTGAGGCCGATCTCCGGCACCAGGAGGATGGCGGCGAGGCCGCGATCGAGAGCGCGCTGCATAGCCGCGAGGTAGACGGCGGTTTTGCCGGAGCCGGTGACGCCGTGAAGGAGAAATGCGCGAAATGCGCCGAGCGAGGAGACGATGGCCGCGAGCGCCTCAGTCTGCGGCTCGTTGAGGCGCACGGGCTCGCGCGCGGGCTCGATGCCACCGAGGCGGAAGGCCGCGGCACGCTCCTCGATGCGCACCAGCTCGCGGCGCACGAGCGTCTGCAGCGTGGAGGATGGCAGACTTTTGCGGCGCAACTCGGCCAGCGGCAGCTCGCCGCCCGCGGCGGCCAGCTCCGCCAGGATGGCCTGCTGTTTTGCGGTGAGCGCGGGCAGGCGCGCTTCAGGAATGAGAACGGCGAAGCGCTCGGTGCGCCGCGCATCGCGCTCGACGGCGGAGGTTTCGCGGACAATCCACTTTCTGCGCAGCATGGCGGCCAGCACCTGCTGCGAGGCTGCGGTGGCAGTGCGCAGCGTGGAGACTTTGACGGCTTCTCCGGAGACGAGATGCTCCAGGACTTTGATCTCGACGCGCAGTTCGTCCGCGGACGATCTGGACAATGGCTTGTGCGGCGCGCGGCCAGTGCGCAGCGTGGAGCGCGCGCTGTCGCCGTCGTGGAGATCGGCGAGCACATCGCGGCCGAGATCGGTGATGCGGTAGTAGAGAGTGCGGCGCACCTCGGCCATGAGCGGCAGCATGCCGCGCAGCACCTCGCCCAGCGGAGCGAGGTAATACTGGGCGATCCACTCGGCGAGAGCGAGCAGGTGCTCGCTCAGCAGCGGTTCGCTGTCGAGGACGGCTTCAAGGAAGCGGGTCTCATAGCCCTCGGGCGGTGTGCTGCTCAGCGCAGTGACCACGCCGATGAGCTTCTCGTTGCGAAACGGCGCGATAACCCGCGTGCCCCGCCGCGGCTGCTGGCCCTCCTGCACCGCGTAGGTAAACGTGCGGTCCAGCGGCACGGGCAATGCGACTTCGCAGTAGACGGGCATGGGGCAATCCCCAGTGTATTGCCTGCCGGAGCAGCGCCGCGCTGCGGTATGATTCCTGCACGATGTGTCTTTCTGTTCTCTTCCCTGCTCTCGCCGCTCTTGCGTTGCCGTTTTCCGCAGCCGCTGCACAAACCGCGCCCGCCGCTATGCCGGACGCGCTGCACATCTGGGTGCAGGCCAAAGACCCGGCCGCGGCCGAGGCATGGGTGAACCAGCGGCTCGACGAGGAAAAGGCGGCGATTAACACGCTGCTGACGGTGAGCGGGCCGCGCACGGTGGAGAACACGCTGCGGCCGTTTGACGCCGCCGAGAACGCGCTGACGCTGGCGGGCAACAATGCCTACCTGCTGTACTCGCTAGCCGACGACGCGGCGATGCGCGACAAGGCACAGGCGCTGGAGTCGAAGATCTCGTCCACGGGCACGGACCTGAGCCTCGATCCCCGCGTGTATCATGCGCTGGCGGCTGTTCCGCTGCCCGCGAACGACCCGGCGACACGGCACTACCTGGAGCACACGCTGCTGGAGTACCGGCTGGCCGGCGTGGACAAGGACGAGGCTACGCGCAAACAGATTCGCGCGGTGAGCGACAGGCTGACGGCGCTGAGCCTGGAGTTCGGACACAATGTGGCCAACGGTACGCTCAAGGTGAAGGCCACGCGCGCGGAGCTGGATGGACTGCCCGCGGACTACATTGCGCGCCACAAGCCGGACGCCGACGGCGTCTACACGCTGACCACCGACGAGCCCGACGCACGGCCGGTGATGAACTTTGCCGACAGCGCCGACTTGCGCCTGCGCATGTATGTGGCCCACTCGTCGCGGGCGTATCCGCAGAACACACAGGTGCTGAAGGATATGCTGGCGGCGCGGCAGCAGCTTGCCACGCTGCTGGGCTACAAGCACTTTGCCGACATGGCCACGGCGGACCAGATGATCGGCTCGCCGGAGCATGTGGAAGAGCTGATCGGGCAGGTGGACGAGGTTTCGCGCCCGGCGGCGGCCCGCGAGTATGCCGAGCTGCTGGCCTTTGCGCGGAAGAAGCAGCCGGGCGTGACCAGCCTGAGCTCCGCGGACCAGGACTACTGGCGCGAGCAGTATCGCCGCGCGGTGTACAACTTCGACGCGCAGAGCGTGCGGCCCTACTTCCCTTATGCCGAGGTGCAGAAGGGCATTCTTGCCACGGCGGCGCGGCTGTTTCATGTCAGCTTCAAGCCTGTGCCGGATGCGGTGGTGTGGGACAAGTCGGTGGACACCTTCGACGTGATCGACGCGGCGCCGGGCACGGCAGGCAAGCGGCTAGGGCGCATCTATCTCGACATGCACCCGCGCACGGGCAAGGACAAGTGGTTCTCGGCGGGGCCGGTGATTCCGGGCATTCGCGGGCGCGAGATGCCGGAGGGCATGCTGATCTGCAATTTTCCGGGCGGCACGGCAGGCGATCCGGGCCTGATGCAATACGGCGACGTGGTGACGTTCTTCCACGAGTTCGGCCACCTGATGCACTACATCCTCGGCAGCCAGGGCGAGTGGTCGCAGCAGGGCAGCTTCAATGTCGAGGGCGACTTTGTGGAAGCGCCCTCGCAGATGCTGGAAGAGATGTTTCACGACACGGGGATTCTGCAGTCGTTCGGCAGGGACTACAAGACCGGCGCGGTGATTCCGGCTTCTCTGATTGCGAAGATGAATGCCGCCGACGCCTACGGCCGCGGAATGGAGATGCAGTGGTTTCTGCAGTTCTCCACCTACGGGCTGCAACTGCACAACCAGGACCCGGCGACGCTCGACTTCGACGCGCTGTGGACCGAAGACACGAAGAAGTACAGCCTGTTTACGCCGGTGGACGGCATTCACTACTACGCGTCCTTCGTGCACCTGGAGGGCTACGCCTCGAACCTCTACACCTATCTGCTGGACAAGGTGATCGCGGTCGACTTCTTCGCGCAGTTCGACAAGCACAACCTGCTGGACGGGCCCACGGCCATGCGCTACCGCCGCACAGTGCTGGAGCCCGGCGCGAGCGAGCCCGCGACGGAGCTGGTGCACAACTTTCTGGGGCGGCCGCAGAGGCTCGATGCATTGAAGGTATGGATGAACCAGGAGTTCACCACCGCCGCGGCCAAACCGTAGCGGAAATTTGGGCCGCGTGTGGGCAGAGCCGCGCACGCGCGGTTACAATTCATTGCTGATGACCGCCAGCGCCTTGAAGTCCCCTGCCCACGCCAAATACCCCGTCACACTTGCCGTCGATATCGGCGGCTCCGGCCTGAAGGCCATGCTGCTGGACCCGGCGGGCAAGCCCGTGAGCGACCGCGAGCGCGTGCCCACACCGGCGCGGCCAACACCTACGATGGTGCTGCGGGCGCTGGACAAGCTGCACGCCGCGCTGCCGGGCTGCACCCGCGTCTCGGTCGGCTTTCCCGGCGTCATCAAGCGGGGCTGCACGTACACGGCGGCGAATCTGCACCCGGCATGGGTTGGCTTTGCGCTGCAGAAAGAGCTGGAAAAGCGCTGGAAGAAGCCGGTGCGCGTGGCCAACGACGCCGCAGTGCAGGGCTATGGCGCCATCAAGGGCGACGGCGTGGAACTGGCGCTGACGCTGGGCACCGGGCTTGGCTCATCGCTGTTCACGAGCGGGCGGCTGTGCCCCGGCCTCGAGCTGGGACATCATCCCTGGCACAAGCACACCTACGAGGACTACCTGGGCCGCCGCGGGCTGGACAGGTACGGTAAGAAGCGGTGGAACAAGTATCTCGAAGAGGCGATTGACCAGACGGCGAAGCTTTTCAACTGGGACCACCTGTACATCGGCGGCGGAAACACGAAGAAGATCGAGTTCGAACTGCCCCAGAATGTACACCTCGTGTCGAACGAGGCCGGGCTGCTGGGCGGCGTAGCCCTTTGGCGGGAAACAGCTTAGCGGCTTGAGGCCGGGCTTTTTCCCTGCGCGGAAGTGGAGTGACGGATATCACATGCGGGCGGGCAAAATGCGCGCATGATGGGCTGCGTGGGGCGTAGCGCCCACCAAGGATCAATATCCCCATGGATACCGTTTCCCTCCTGCAGAAGGTCAACGAACTCGAGCAGGCCATTGGCGTGGAAGGTCCGACGGCGCTGCGGCGGCTGGCCGCCGAGCTCCGCGAGTGCGCCTTGGAGGTTCAGCGGCACAGCCCGGAGCAGGCACGCCGCGACTCGCGGGAGCACTACACGCTCACCGCGCTGGCGTAACCGGCTCTGCTTTTGAGCGATTCAAGCCAGGCGAACCGCTACTGCTTCGCGCCCTGCTTTGCCCCATCCACCGCACCTTTGGTTGTGTCCTTGGTCTTGTGCCAGACCTTCTTGGTGCCCTTCTTTGTGGCGTGGTAGGTCTTCTCCGTTCCCTTCTTCACGTCATGGCCGGTGGTTTTGGCGACGTGCCCGGTCTTTTCGCCTGCCTTCTTTACATCGTGTTTGACGGTGCTGTCCTGCTTGGGCTTGGAATCCTGCCCGGCGGCGAGCAAGGGCGCGCTCACGAGCGCAGCGCCCAGCAGTGAGATGGTCAAGATGCGATTGCGGTTCGTCATAGCTGTTCGATCCTTTCCGGTTGTCATGCTGCGTATCAATGCGGCGGAATGCGCATCCCAGCATGCTGCAACACCCCGATGCGCGTCTACAACTTTCTCCGTGCAGGGCCGAACCGCGTTCAGGAGCGGGACGGCAGCTTGAGGCCCAGTTCGCGCATGGCGATCTGCAGGTCGGCCCAGGCCTCTTTCTTCTGGCGCGGGTCGCGCAGCAGGTAGGCCGGGTGATAGGTCACGATGAGCCGCGTGCCGCGCACGGAGTGCATGCGCCCGCGCAGGCCCGCAAGAGGCTGGCGCTGGCCGAGGAGATAGGTGGCCGCGGTTGCGCCGAGGGCGACGATCACTTCAGGATGCACAACGTCGATCTGCCCGAAGAGAAATGGCGAGCAGGTGTTGGCCTCCTCCGGCTCCGGCGTGCGGTTGCCCGGCGGCCGGCACTTGACCACGTTGGCGATATAGACCTCCTCGCGCTTGAGGCCCATGGCGTTGATCATGTTGCTGAGCAACTGGCCGGCACGGCCCACGAAGGGCAGGCCCTGCGCGTCCTCGTCGGCACCGGGGCCTTCGCCCACGAACATGAGGCGTGCATTCGGGTCGCCATCGGCAAAGACGATCTTGTTGCGGCCCTTGTGGAGCGCGCAGCGGGTGCAGTCGCCGATATCGTCGCGGATGATCTGAAGCGCGGCGGCGCGCTGCTCCGGCGGAACGATGCCGCCGGCCTGCGGCGGCGCGGAGATTGGCTTGCGGGTAGGAATGGCTGAACTCTCCTGAGTGACTGACGGAAAAAGCTGGGGCTCGGACACAGGCGAAGCATCGGGCTCAACCCGCGATGCCTTGAGGCTCTCGAGCAGAGCGGGATCGACGGGACGGCGGTAAAGCTCGGCGAGGCCAAGGTCGCGGTAGAAACGCAGCCGCGCGGCGAGGGCCTGCTGCGTTGCGGGATCGAGCGAGGGCGGCAACGCGGCTACTCCACGATGAGCGCGCGGCGCGGCCCAACGGGCGCATCCGACTGGTTGAGCACCTGGGCCTGCGCGGAACGCGGCTCGGCGTGCACATCGGTTTCAACGACCAGGGCGCGGGGACGGCGCAGGGCAAGCACTTCGTCGAGAATGCGGTCGGCGAGCTTGCGCTTGGGCATCTCGTGCAGCTCGATGGCCGTGGAGGCGGTGAGAAAAGTGGCCGCGTTGTTGTCGGCGTCGATGCCCACGCCCTCGCCGGAGACATCGTTGACGACGATGGCGTCCGCGCCCTTGCGCAGCAGCTTGGCGCGGCCGTTCTCCATGCGGTTTTCGGTTTCGGCGGCGAAGCCCACGATGAGCTGGCCGGGCTTGCGGCGGCGGACGACCTCGGCGAGGATGTCCTCGGTGGGCGCAAGCTCCAGCGTGAGCGGGCCGGTGCGCTTGAGCTTCTGCTCGGAGGGATGCACGGGCTTGTAGTCAGCGACGGCTGCGGCCTTGACGACCATGGTGGCCTCGTCCATGCGCTCGAGGACGGCGGTGCGCATCTGGTCGGCAGTGGTGACCTTGATGACCTCGCAGTGCGCGGGCGGATAGAGCGACGAAGGCCCGCTGACGAGGATGACGCGCGCGCCGCGGCTCTGCGCAGCCTCGGCGAGAGCATAACCCATCTTGCCGCTGGAGCGGTTGCCGAGAAAGCGGACTGGGTCGAGAGCCTCGCGGGTACCGCCCGCAGTAACGAGCACGATTTCGCCGGCCATGTCGTGACGGCGGCCGAGGGCGTTGAGCACGGCGTCGGCGATGGCATCGGGCTCCGCCATGCGGCCCGTGCCCACCATGCCGCAGGCCAGGTCACCCGCGCCAGGCTCAATGACGCGCACGCCGCGCTGGCGGAGAATTTCCAGGTTGGCCTGCGTGGCCGGATGCTCCCACATGTTCACGTTCATGGCCGGAGCCACAAGCACCGGGGCCTGCGTGGCCAGATACATGGTGGTAAGGAAATCGTCGGCGATGCCCTGCGCAAACTTGGCGAGGATGTTTGCCGTGGCGGGCGCGACGACGAGCGCATCGGTCCACTGCGCCTCGCCAATGTGCTCGATGGAGCTTTCCTCGCGGCTGGCTTCCTCCCACAGGCTGGTGACAACCTTGTGGCCGGTGAGGGCGGAGAAGGTGAGGGGCTGGATGAAGCGCGTGGCCGCCCCGGTCATGACGACGTGGACTTCAAGGGCCTGGCGCTGCAGGGCGCGCACCAGTTCCGCCGCCTTGTACGCGGCAATTCCGCCGGAGACGCCGACCGTCACTCGCATAGGTTCGATTGTAGTCCGAGGAGCGAGCGGACCGCACGGCTCCGCGCGCGGTCCGGAAACGAAAGAGATGCGACTTACGACAGGATCGGAATGCCGCGGTCTTCAACGAGCGGCTTGGTGACGGGGACTTCCTTCTTGACGTAGGAGATCTTGCCGGCGGCGATCTCCTCCTGCGCGATGCGGCAGGCCTTAGTGGAGTGGCTGGGAACGAGCGCTGAAGAGCCGCTCTGCAACTGGCGGGCGCGGCGAGCCGCCACCAGCACTTTCCGATAATTCGAATCGAATTCAGTCTCAATCGTCATCGGGGTCATCTCCAAAGGGAAGCTGTTGCTGGCCGGTGGAACCCTCGATGCCGAAGGCCTCCAGCACAGGCTTGAGCCGCTCCCGCGAGTTCTGCAACCGGCAGGCGGCGGCAACCTCCAACACCCTGCTCGAGCGGTAGGCGATGGGCTCGCCGTTGCGATAGAAGCGCTCGGCAAGAACGATCGCCTCCAACTGCGCCACCGCGCGGTCGAGGATGTCGTTGACCAAAATATAGCTGTATTGGCGGTAATTCTCAATTTCCTTGCTGGCCTCGCTGAGGCGGCGGTAGAGCTCGGCCTCATTGACCACGCCCTCGGCGCGGCTGCGATTGCGCAGGCGGGTGCGCAAAACCTTGGGTGTGGGTGGCAGAACGAAGATGCTCACCGCCTCCGGCATGCAGGTGCGCACCTGGGCCGCGCCCTGCACATCGATGTCAAGCAGGAGATCGTGGCCGTCGCGGCGGGCCTCGTCCAGCGAGCGGCGCGCGGTGCCGTAGTAGTTGCCGAAGACCTCGGCGTGCTCCAGAAATTCGCCCGCGGAAACCATGCGCTCAAACTCCTCGCGGGTGGTGAAGTGGTACTCGCGGCCGTTCTCCTCCGAGCCGCGCGGCGGGCGCGTGGTCCAGGAGATGGAGAAATCGATGCCGGTGACCTGTTTGCGCAGCTCGCCCACCAGCGTGCTTTTGCCGGAGCCCGAGGGCGCCGAGATGATGAAGAGAATTCCTGCCACTTTCCAATCGTCCTTTTCGCCGATCCGTGCGCGATCGGGTCTGGATTATTCCACGTTCTGCACCTGCTCGCGGGCCTTTTCAATCTCGGCCTTCATGGCAAGCCCCAACTCGGTAATGCGCGTTCCCTTGCCGCCCAGACCGCCGGTCTTGGAGAGCAGCGTGTTGGCTTCGCGGTTCATCTCCTGCAGAAGAAAATCGAGCTTTTTGCCCACTTCGCCGCCCGCGGCCATCAGCTCACGAAAGTGCGCGATGTGCGTGGTCATGCGGGCCAGCTCCTCGGCAATGTCACTGCGATCGACGAGGACCGCGACTTCCTCGAGCAGGCGCTGGCGGTTGAACTCGCTACCGACGGCGGAGGTGAGCCGCTGGGTAAGCCGCTCCTGGTAGCGCTGCTCCACCTCGGGGCGCAGCGCGGCCACGCCTTCGGTTGCGGCGGCCAGGCCATCGAGCGAGGCCAGCAAGATGGCGGTGAGGGCTTCGCCCTCGCGGGCACGCATGGTCTTGAGCTCGGCAAGCAGCGGGCCGATCTGCTCCACGATGCTGGCGCTGAGCGTGGAGGTATCGTCGTCGCCGCTGCCGCGATTTTCGCCCTGCAGCGCGGCGGGCATGCGCAGAATCGCGTTCAGATCGGGATCACCGGCGACGCCGAACTCCTGCTGCGCGGCTTTGAAAGCATCAATATAGCTGGCGACCAGCTCACGGTTGTAGCCGGCCTTCTGCTGCGTGCCGCGCTCGATGGAGAGAGCCAGCTCGACGTGGCCGCGCACCAGATTCTCCTTGAGGGCGCGGCGCAGGTCCATCTCCAGCGCGTCAAAGCCGGAGGGAAGCCGGAGCTGAATGTCGAGAAAACGATGGTTCACGCTCTTAAGGCTGAGCATGTAAACGAGCCGGTCACTGAGCCGCACCTGCGTGCGGGCAAAGCCGGTCATAGAGTAGATGGGCATGCGCTATTCCCCTGCCTTGACAGACAGCGCCTGCTCAAATGCCAACGGATATTGCGCGGTCGGGTCCAATGGTGAAACATCCGCGGACAGCGCCTCGGGCGCGTCCATGAACTGAAGCTGATAGAGCCGCTGATAGGTCGCTGAGCGGCTAAGAAGCTCCTCGTGCGGGCCGATGGCGGTGATGCGGCCGTCTTCAAGCACGGCGATGCGGTTGGCGCGGCGCACGGTGCCGAGGCGGTGCGCGATGACCACCACGGTGCGGTTCTGCATCAGGTTGCCGAGCGCGGCCTGCACCAGCGACTCGCTCTCGGCGTCGAGGGCGGAGGTGGCCTCATCAAGGATGAGGATGGGCGCGTTCTTGAGCAGTGCGCGGGCAATGGCGATGCGCTGGCGCTCGCCGCCGGAGAGGCGGAAGCCCTTTTCGCCGATGACCGTATCGTAGCCCTGCGGCATGCGCAGGATGAAGTCGTGGGCAAGGGCGCTGCGCGCGGCCTGCTCCACGAGTGCGTGCTTCATGTCGGGCTGGCCGTAGGCGATGTTGTTGCGCACGGTGTCGTTGAAGAGGATGGTCTCCTGCGTGACCTGCGCGATCTGGCGGCGAAGCGACGCCAAGGTCAGCTCGCGGACATCCCTGCCGTCGATGAGGATGCGGCCGGAGGTGACATCGAAGAAGCGCGGAATGAGATTGACGAGCGTGGACTTGCCCGCGCCGCTGGGGCCGACAAGCGCGAGCACTTCGCCGGCGCGCACATCGAGGCCGAGGTCGAAGAGAATCTGCGTCTCACCCTCGTCGGTGGGATAGCTGAAGCCGACATTCTCAAACCGGACGGACTGCGAGAAGCCCTTGAGCACGGCGGCATGCGGCCGCTCCTTCACATCGTCTTCCGTATCGAAGAAGGTAAAGATGGAGGCCGATGCGCCCATGGCCTGCTGGAAGGCATTGTAGAAGTAAGCGAACTTGCGGACCGGATCGTAGAGCTTGAAGAGCAGGATGATGAATGCGCCGAAGAGGCCCATCGTCATATGGCCGCGCTGAATCTCGGTGCGGCCGATGTAGAGGAAGAGCGCAATGGCGATGGCGCCGATGGTATCCATGAGCGGCGAGCTGATGGACTGGATGCGCACGCTGCGCAGATTGGCGCGGAAGAGGCGCCTGGCGGCGTTCTTGAAGCGCAGAATCTCCCATATCTCGGTGTTAAACGCCTTGACGATGCGGTTGCCGGTGACGGTTTCGTGCAGGATGTTCTGAATCTCGGCGAGCTTGTCCTGGCCGGTGCGCGTGCGGGTGCGCACCTCGCGGCCGATTTTGCGCGCGGAGGTGATGACGACGGGGACGAAGAGAACCAGCGCCCAACTGAGATAGCCGCCGAGACGAATGACGAAGATGATGCCGACGAGAAACGTAAAAAACTGCTGCAGGAACTCGCCGATGACGGAACTGATGGCGTTCTGCACGCGGTCCACGTCGTTGATGAGCGTGGAGAGGATGGTTCCGGTGGCGTGGCGATGGAAGAAGCTCGATGAGCGGCGCAGCGTGGTTTCGTAGAGGTGATTGCGGAGATCGGTGATGGTGCCGAAGCCCGCGTAGTTCACCAGATACGTGCCGAGGTAGTCGCAGAGGCCCTTGCCGAGCGTGGCGGCGACGAGGGAGAAGGCGACGACATCCCACGCATTATGAATGTGCAGAAAAGGCGGAATGAAGGCGCGGAGATCGAAGTGCCAGCGGTTCTGTCGCAGGCCCAGGATGATGGGGCCTTCCGGCGCATCGGGGCGCAGAACCTGGTCGAAGATGGGCTGCAGGAGCAGGACGCGGAAGGTATCGAGCGCGCCGACGAGGGCGAGGAGCAGCACACCGGGCAGCCACTGAATGGTATAGGGCAGGCCGTAGCGCAGCAGGCGGAAGAAGCGCGTCATGCAGGGCGAGACCCCTTGAGAAGAGGTGTGCCGGTTTGCGCGGCCTGAGCGTGCATCTGCATCTCCCTATTGTAGCCGGGGCCCGGTCCGAAAGCCCTAGCGGCCCGCACCCTTCTCGATGAGGCGGGTGGTGGAGAAGCCCTCGACCAGTGGAACGATGCGGACTTCCCCGCCCCAGGAGCGGACTTCCTTTGCGCCGACCACGGAGCCGGCCTCGTAGTCGCCGCCCTTGACGATCACGTCCGGGCGGACGGCGACGATGACTTCAAGCGGCGTGGGCTCATCGAAGATGACGACGGCATCGACAGCGGCGAGAGCGGCGAGGACGCGGGCGCGCTCGGTCTGGCCGACGATGGGACGCGACGGACCCTTGAGGCAGCCGACCGAAGCGTCAGAGTTGATGGCGACGATGAGGCGGTCGCCGATGCGGCGAGCCTGCTCCAGCAATGTGATGTGGCCGATGTGCAGCAGGTCGAAGCAGCCGTTGGCGAAGACGACGCGCTCGCCGTTGGCCTTCCAGAGGGCCGCGCGCTGCACGAGCTGGTCGCGCTCGACGACCTTGTCCTCGGCGTGCAGGGCGATCTGCGGGCTGAGGGCGGCGAGAAGCTCATGCTTTTCGACCGGGACGGTGCCAACCTTGCCGACGACGATGCCGGCGGCGATGTTGGCGAGCTGCACGGCGGTCTCCGGCTGCAGGCCGGAGGCGAGGCAGAGGGCGAGCACGGCGATGACGGTGTCGCCCGCGCCGGAGACATCGAAGACCTGGCGGGCCTGCGCGGGGGCGACGAAGCGGTTGCCGGGGCGGACGAGGGCGATGCCCTTCTCGCTGAGCGTGGCGGTGAGGAACTCGATGTCGAGCGCGGTGACCATGGCCTCCGCGGCGGTGAGCAGCGCGTCGAGATTGGCGGCGTCGAGGCGGGCGGCGCGGGCCAGCTCCATGATGTTGGGGCAGATGGTGGTGGCGCCGCGGTAGTGCGCGTAGTCGGCGCCCTTTGGGTCGACGAGGACGGGAATGCCCTGGCGGCGGGCGGCGGCGATGAGGGCGCGGCAGAGCTCCGGCGTGATGACGCCCTTGGCGTAGTCGGAGAGAACGAGCGCGTCCGTCTGCGGCAGCAGGGCGAGCGCGGTTTCAAGCAGGCGCTGGCAGGCGGCAGAGTCGATGGAGCCGGCGCGCTCGAAGTCGAGGCGGAGCATCTGCTGGCTGCCGCTGAGGATGCGCGTCTTGGTGACGGTGGGATAGCCGGGCGCGGCGATCAGGTGGGCGGCGATGCCGCCGGCCTGCATGCTGGCGGCGAGCAGGGTTTCGTTTTCGTCGCCGCCGGTGATGCCAGCGACGGTGGTTTGCGCGCCGAGGCGGGCGAGGTTCATGGCCACGTTGGCCGCGCCGCCGGGCTTGGCCTCCTGACGGACGCCGCGGACGACGGGCACGGGCGCCTCGGGCGAGATGCGGCCCACTTCACCCCAGACGTACTTGTCGAGCATGACATCGCCGACTACCAGCAGGCGCTTGCCGGCCCATGCGTGCTCGATGTCCTGGATGACCCGGTGCAGCTCGTGGATCACCGTTGCCCCCCTTGTGCGCAGCCGACGCCCTGCGGCGGGGCTGCGGCGGAATGTTGCTATGATAGCGGCGTGGACCGCCCTAAAAACAGTGCATTTGCGGGCACGCCGGTTACTGTTTTTCTGGACCGCGACGGCGTGGTGAACGAGAAGATGCCCGAAGGCCAGTATGTGACGCGGTGGGAGGAGTTCCACCTGCTGCCGGGCGTGGCCGAGGCTATTGCGCGGCTGAACCGCGCTGGACGGCGCGTGATTGTGGTGTCGAACCAGCGCGGCGTGGCGCTAGGGCTCTACACGGCGGCGGATGTGGAGGCGATTCATGCGCGGCTGCAGGAAGAGCTGGCGCGGCATGGCGCACGGATTGACGCATTCTTTTTTTGCCCCCACGACACGAGCGGATGCGACTGCCGGAAGCCGCTGCCGGGCATGTTTTTTGCGGCGCAGCGGGCGTTTCCGGAAATCGAGGCGACGACGAGCGTGATGATCGGCGACTCGGCCGTGGATGTGGAGTTCGGCAGGCGACTGGGCATGCGGACCCTGTTCCTTGACGGCGATCCGGAGCGGCAGAAGCCGGGGACGCGCGAGGCCGGAGCGGCAGCGGACGCACGGTTTCCGAGTTTGGCGGATGCGGTGGACGCACTGCTGGCGTAGGCGCTCCTTTCCTGGAGGTTCATGGCGGTGAATGCCGCAAGATATATCGCAAGGGGGGGAGGGGGGTGCCCCTCTCCTGCGCCAGAGACCAGGGATCAGAGATCAGCGCGCCGGCGATGGAGTTGGTTTGCAACATGAGTCTATTGTGCAGCGGGAGCGGGAAATATTATGCAAGGTACGCGCAGGGATTTTTAGCTTTGGAATGAAGAGTTTAGGGTGGGTGATGTGGGTGGAGGGGGTTGACAGGCACCCGCGGTGCGGCGGAATGCCGGGGCTGAAGCCCCCTCTCTCTTCTCTTTTGTGAGCTTGTTCGGCACGGCTGAAGCCGTGCCCTTTCAAAGCGAGCTTGAGGCTGATGGAGGGGCGTGCCTACACCCTCATCGCACAGAGAACGCGCAATGAATGGGGCACAGGGGTTTGTGTGGATGGAGGCCGCACGGAAAAGCAACCGCAGGTCCTTCGACTCCCTTCGGTCGCACAGGATGACAGTGCTTGATTGGGGTTTGTGCTTTCCCAGGTCCGAACACACGGACCTGGGACACCCAATTATTTCTGGCCAGTCAGACCTGGGGCACGTGCCCGGTTCACCATGCCCGTGCCCCATTTGCGACGGCCGGTTCACCATGGTCAATGGATCACGTGGAAGGTGCGTTTCCAGCGCGTGTCCGGGAAGAAACGCACAAGCACGTGGGCGATCCACGCGAGCTTGTGAGCAAATCCTGTTTGTTCGTATTGCGCGTCTGTGGCCTGGAACGACCAATAGTTAAACAGTGGACGCCCAACGATGTTGGCGCGCGGGACAAAGCCCCAGTAGCGCGAGTCGAGGCTGTTGTGACGGTTGTCGCCCATCATGAAGTACATGCCGGGCGGCACCACGAGGTCGCCGTTGACAACATGCTCTGGTTCTTCCACGTCCCATCTCTCCGTTGCCCCGCCGCTCGGAGCCTGGGCCGGTGGAATGGCGGGAAACTCATCGAGGAAGGACTGATCGATGGAGGAGCCAGCGTCCTGCATGCTGTCTTTTGGCTGCGGCTGCGCCACTCCGTTCACGTAAACAACGCCGCCGCGCAGATGAATGTGATCGCCGGGCACGCCGATCAGTCTCTTCACGAGGGGCGTGTACTGCGGCGTCCCATCGGCGTCCGTCGCATCAATACCAGGTTGAAAAACGGGCTTGAAGAAGACCACGATATCGCCGCGTTTCGGCTCGCGATGCCTTATGAGCGGCATCCACGCAGCGGGCGGCATGAGCGTGATCCGGTCGACGACCACGTGATCGCCTACAAGTAACGTGTTCTGCATCGAACCTGACGGAATGACGTAGTTCTGAGCCAGGAAGGTGAGAATGAACATGCCCACCACCAGAACCGAGCAGATGCTGGACAGAGCCTCGAAAGGAGTTTCGTCCCGATTCGTGCTGGAAAGGTCTGCGGGTTTCGTCGAACCAGGAGAATTCTTCGCCGTTGGACTCACCTAAAGGCTCCTCAGGAAAGCTGACGGGGCCCTGGGGGACAGCGGTCAACTCCAAAAGGGTTGGTTGCATGCATGTGTTTGACTTTGGCCGAGCTCAGGTCCTGCCGGATTCTATCAATTCTCCCTGCACCGCAGAGTTTCTCCGCGCGGCCCGGCATCGCGTGCGGCTTTTCGGAAGAACTGCGCAGAAAAAGCAACCACAGGTCCTTCGACTTGCTTTGGCCGCTCAGGATGGATGACAGCGCTTGATTGAGGTTTGTGCGTTCCCACTCATCGCGACGAATGGGGCACACTTTGTCGTGTTGACTGAGGCTGAGTGAGGAGACCTCCGTGGTTACCAGGCGCGGAGGTCGCGGATGGCCTTGAGGATGGTGTCGGGCTGAGGCAGGATGGCGTCCTCGAGGATGGGCTGATAGGCGACGAAGGTGTCCATGGAGCCGATGCGGCGGACGGGGGCGTCGAGCTGGTCGAAGAGCTCGTCGGCGATGCGGGCGGCGAGTTCCGCGCCGTAGCCCCAACTGAGCATGTCCTCGTGGGCGACGATGACGCGGCTGGTCTTGCGGACCGAGGCGGCGATGGCTTCCCAGTCGTAGGGGTTCAGTGTGCGCAGGTCGAGGACTTCGACCTCGATGCCGTGGTCGCGGTGGGCCTTCTCGGCGGCCTGCAGGGCGCGGGGCACGACGGCGCCGTAGGTGACGAGGGTGAGGTGAGTGCCGGGGCGGACGATGCTGGCCTTGCCGAAGGGAATGGCGTAGTCGGGGCCGGGATAGGGGGCGCGGCCGTAGGTCTCGCGGTAGAGGCGCTTGTGCTCGAGGAAGAGCACGGGGTCGTCGCAGCGGATGGCGGTGCGCAGCAGGCCGTTGGCGTCGAGGGCGTTGGACGGGAAGACGACGCGGAGGCCGGGGATGTGGGTGAAGATGCTTTCGCCGGACTGCGAGTGATAGATGGAGCCGCCGGTGAGGTAGCCGCCGATGGGCACGCGCATGACGACGGGCGCGCCCCACTCGCCGTTGGAGCGCCAGCGCATGACGGAGAGCTCGTTGCGCATCTGGTGCATGGCGGGCCAGATGTAATCGAAGAACTGAATTTCAACGACGGGCTTCATGCCGCGGACGGCGTAGCCGATGGCGCGGCCGGTGATGTTGGCCTCGGCCAGGGGCGAGTTGAAGACGCGGTCGGAGCCGAACTCCTTTTGCAGGCCGGAGGTGAGCTTGAAGACGCCTCCCTTGCCCTTGACGTGAGCGAGGGCTTCCTGGCGGCTGGCATCGGCCACGTCTTCGCCGTAGACGACGATGCGGGGGTCGCGGCGCATCTCGTCGTGGAGGCAGGCGTTGATGAGGTCGGCCATGGTGCGGGGAGCGGCCTTGTGGCCGTTGCCATGGGGAGCGGTGGCGATGGCGGGGCTGGTGGGGTCGAGGTCTTCGGAGTAGACGTGGAGCGGGATGCTGGCGATCTGCGGCAGGGGCGCGGCGAGGGCGCGGTCGGCGGCCTCTTCGACTTCCTTTTCAACCTGCTGCTCGAGGGCGGTGATCTGCTCGGCGGTGAGGATGCCTTCGCGGAGAAGACGCATCTGCAGGCGGGCGATGGGGTCGCGGAGAGCGTCGGCCTCGCGCTCGGCGGGAAGACGATAGAGCTTGTCGTCATCGGAGAGCGAGTGGGAGTAGCAGCGGATGACGTGGCCGTGGATGAAAGCAGGGCCCTTGCCGGAGCGGCAGTGCTCGGCGGCGGCGCGGAAGGCGTGATAGCAGGCCTCGGCGTCGGTGCCGTCGATCTCGGCGAAGTAGAAGTTGGGGAAGTTGGCGGCGAGACGCGAGATGCTGCCGCCGGGGGTGTTGACCTCGACGGGCACGCTGATGGCGTAGCCGTTGTCTTCCACGCAGAAGATGACGGGGAGCTTCTGGTTGGAGGCGGTGTTGAGGGCCTCCCAGAACTCGCCCTGCGAGGTGGCTCCCTCGCCGATGCAGGTGAGGGCGACTTCGTCGCCGTGGAACTCAACGTCGTGGAAGGCGCGGTAGTCGCCTTCGGCTTTAGCGGCCGCCTCAGGATGATGGCTGAAGTAGCGGCCGGCCTCAGCGACGCCGACGGCATGGAGCACCTGGGTGGCGGTGGAGGACGATGTGCTGACGATGTGGAGAGCACGGCTACTCCAGTGGGTGGGCATCTGGCGGCCGCCGCTGGCGGGATCCGTGGCGGCGCCGACGGCCTGCAGGAACATGTCCTCGGGCGTAACGCCGAGGGCGAGGCAGAGGGCGCGGTCGCGGTAGTAGGGCACGAACCAGTCGTAGCCGGGACGCAGAACGAGGCCCGCTGCAACCTGCAGAGCCTCATGACCTGCGGCGGATATTTGGAAGAAGATTTTTTGCTGTCGCTTGAGAAGGATTTCACGATCGTCCACGCGGCGGGAAAGGAACATCAGCCGGTAGAAGTCGACGAGTTTTTGTGGGGTAAGGCTGCCTTCAGTGACCTCCGAGTTCGGCACACGCGCCGTGGAAACCGCAAGTCCCATTTCCCTTCACTCCCGGACGGGCGGAGCGTCCTGGTTCCACCCGCTTTGATTGTAACTCCCGGCTC
>DASZRQ010000117.1:0-6299 GCA_035549115.1 Occallatibacter sp.
GCGCAAGATGCGCTACCAGATGAACCGGCTGCGCCGCCTGGCCGCCAACTTTCAGCTCCAGCGCGAGGAGTCGCTCAAGCGCCACGCCGGCAGCATCGTCCGCGCCCTGTATCCCGGCGGCATTCTGCAGGAGCGCGTGCATGGTGCGGCTTACTACTTCGGCCGCCACGGCTTCGACCTTGCCGAGCGCATGACCGCCGAGGCCGCCGCCTCCACCTGCAGCGGCCACGTCTCGCTCTGGCTCTGAGAACAGTGCACAGTTCGCAGTTCATCGTTCGCAGTTTCCGTGCGCCGCTGTTTTGGCTGTGAGCTGTGAACTGCACACTACGAACTGTTCTCTGATCTCTGACCCCTGATCCCTGATCCCTGCCCTCTGATCCTTCCCCCTGCCGGTATAATCGCCGCCATCGGGGGGACCGATTCATCATGAAGCGATTGCTGTTGGTTTGCGGGCTGGCGCTGGGCGTTGCCGCCTCCGCGCATGCGCAAAAAGAGCCCTGCGCCACGCCGGGCCAGGACAATGACTTTCTCGGCATCCAGACCATCCGCCTGTGGCCCGGCCCTGCTCCGCAGGCCCACGGTACCACCTGCGACGACATTCCCACGCTGACCATCTTCGAGCCGCAGGAGGGCCACGACAACGGCTCGGCGGTCATCGTCTTTCCCGGCGGGGGATATTCCGGTCTTTCCGGCAATCTGGAGGGCCGCCAGGTGGCTGACTGGTTCGCACAGCGCGGCTTCCGGGCCTTCATCCTGAGCTACCGGCTCACCTCGCACGGCTACGTGCTGCCGGTGCCGCTGCTGGACGCGCGGCGCGCCATCCAGACCGTCCGCGCCCGCGCCCGCGACTACTTCATCAACCCTCATCGCATCGTCGTCATCGGCTTTTCCGCGGGCGGTCACCTGGCCGCGCTGGCCGGCACCCAGTTCGTTCCCGGCAATCCGGACGCCGAAGATCCCATCGAGCGCGTATCGAGCAGGCCGGATGCGCTGGTCCTCGTCTATCCCTGGATCGGGGCCATCTCGACGGACACCTCGCACCTGAGCTACTGCAAGGAATTCAACCTCATGGACCGCTGCGAGCAGCTTCGTGCGGCTTTTTCCCCCGATCTCTACGTCACTAAAGAAACACCGCCCACGTTCTGGGTGCACACCTTCGACGACGAGACAGTTCCGGTCGAACAGGGACTCCGCTTTTACGAGGCCCTGGTCAAGGCCGGTGTACCCAGCGAAGGCCACATCTTTCCCCACGGCTCCCATGGCTCCGGTTTTGGCAAGGGAGACATGGTGCTGGACCAGTGGCCCGCGCTGCTCGAAACCTGGCTGCGCACCCAGGGCTATTTGACCAAGGACCCGTCCGTGGCCGGCCCCAAACCGGCGTGGATGAAGTAAGCGCGAAGAATCACTCGATGGAGGTCTGTTGCCGATGAAGCGCAGTCTTGCAGTTTTGTTTGTCTTGATGCTCGCCGGTTCCGTGAGCGCCGCCCGTGCGCAGGACCAGAAGCCGCCCGCCAACGCCGAGCAGCACGAGCAGCAGCACGGCGACCATAAGGATGGCGACAAGGATAAGGACAATTCGCCCATCCCGCCGGAGAAGGCCGTCACGACGCACCACGAGCTTACGCTGGGCGGCAAGGTGCTCAAGTACACCGCAACCACCGGCACGCTGCTCATCCGCGACGAAGACGACAAGCCCTACGGCAGCATCTTCTACGTGGCCTATACCCTCGACGGAGCCGACCCCACCACGCGGCCGGTGAGCTTCCTCTACAACGGCGGCCCCGGCTCGGCCACGCTCTGGCTCCACATGGGCTCGTTCTCGCCGGTGCGCATCCAGACGGACAGCCCCAAGCCGACAGCCGGGCCTCCCTTCAAGCTGGTGCCCAACGAGGACTCGCTGCTGGACAAGACCGATCTGGTCTTCATCGACGCGCCGCTCACCGGCTACTCCCGCGCCGTGGGCAAGGGCACGGCCAAGGACTTTACCGGCGTGGATCAGGACCTGCGCGCCTTCGACCGCTTCATCCAGCGCTACATCACCGTGAACGAGCGCTGGAACTCGCCCAAGTTCCTCATCGGCGAGTCCTACGGCACCACCCGCTCGGCGGGCCTGGCCGGGATGCTGACCAACGATGGCGTGCAGCTCAACGGCATCGTGCTCATCTCGTCCATCCTCAACTACTCCGTCGAGGCCCCCGGCTACGACAGCGAGTACATCTTCAACCTGCCCAGCTACGCCGCCGCGGCCTGGTACTACGACAAGATTCCCAACAAGCCCGCCAATGTGGCTGCCTGGGTTCAGCAGGCCCGCGAGTTCGCCGCCGGTCCTTATGCCGCCGCGCTGTTCGAGGGCGACAAGCTGCCTGAGGCGCAACTGGACGATGTGGCCAAGCAGGTGGCGCACTTTACCGGCCTCAGCGTGGACTACGTCAAGGAAGCCAACCTGCGCATTTCGCCCACGCGGTTCAGGAAAGAAGTGCTGCGCGATGACCGCAAGATGCTGGGCCGCTATGACATGCGCTTTGAGGGCATCGACCCGGACGCGGCCGGCGAAAGCCCCAGCTACGATCCTTCGGATGCGGGCATCAGCGGAGCCTTTATCGCCGCTCTGCACGACTACCTGCAGCGCGAGCTCAAGTACGACTCGACGGACCAGTACAAGCCCAGCGCCGGCTCCATCGGCGAGTGGGATTGGAAGCACCGGCCCTCCAGCGGCGGCTTTGGCCGCGGCGGCCAGCAGGCCATGCCCGATGTCGCGGTCGATCTGGCGGGCGCGATCCGCAAGAATCCGCACCTGCAGGTCTTCTCGGCCAACGGCTACTTCGATCTGGCCACGCCGTTCTTCGCCACCGAGTTCGACCTGGACCACATGAGCCTGGAGCCGAACCTGCGCGGCAACGTGCATTTCGGCTACTACCCGTCCGGGCACATGATCTACCTGAACGTGGAGGCGCTGCACAAGCTCAAGGCTGACCTGGCGAACTTCATCACCGACTCCGCCAAGTAAGCCGCATCCGCGCACAACGAACGGGGCCCGCGCAGGGCCCCGTTTTCCTGTCTACTGGGGCTGCGGCGCGCCCCCGCCCCGGTGCTGCATCATCCGGTCGTGCATCTGTTCCTGCATCTGGTCGTACTTCTGCTTCTGGCCGTCGTTCAGCCACGACCGGATACGGGTGCGGGCCTCGTCGGCCACGCCGCGCATCCGCGTCCTGCGGTCCTGGTCGGAGAGCGACTGATCCTGCATCAGCGCCTCGACCTTCTGCTGCCGGTCCACAAGGATGGGCTTGATCTGCGCCTGCTGATCGGCGGTCAGGTTCAGTTCGCGGGTCAGCCGCTCCAGTTGCCGGTCGGGGTCCATGCGGCCGTGGCCGTGGCGGCCCTGGTATCCGCCGCCTTCCTGAGCATGAATGGCCGGAACTCCGGTGCCGCATGTCAGCAGGCAGCCTAGGGCGAGGGTAAAGAGTGTCTTGCGCATTGGGTATCTCCGCGGCGGGGCCCGTTGCCTCCGGAGCCCCGGCTGACGTGCCTGCGGCAGATGCGCCGCGGGCCGTACAGCGAGGTAGACGGAGGATTGCCCGGCGCGGACGATCCCCGTTCCCGAAAATCGGGCAAAATCTGCCCTGGAAAGTAAGAAGCGGGCGGCTGGCTTTGGGAGTGGAGAGGCATCCCAGAACCGGCCGCCCGCTGGACCCTGAACCGGGTCTAGGCGGTACTTTCAGTCTAGGCCTGTTCCGAAGGAAATCAAGTCAATTTTTACCAGGAAACATCGGCCCGTGACCGCAGTCACAGGGCCCCCTCCGGAGAGCCCTGCGCGCGTTGACTTGCGCGTGTCCGCCTGATACAAAAAGGTGTTCCGTTCGCCATCATAAGGATCGCTACCTAAGATTGACCGCCTGAACTTCCCGGTGCCAGTATGCAAGAAATCTTCCAACAGCTAGAGGGGTTCTTCATCGGGGCTATCCCCACCTCTTTGTTGTTCATTGTGTTGGTTTTGGCCTATCAGTTCCTGGTCCAGGGACCGCTCACGGCCGTGCTCAAGGAGCGCCGCGCCCGCACCGCCGGAGCGATGGAAGAGGCCGAAAAGGCCGTTGCCCAGGCCGAGGCCCGGGCGGCCGAATATGCCGCCAAACTGCGCCAGGCCAGGGCCGAGATCTTCAAGACCCGCGAGGAGCGTATCAAGCAGTGGAACGCCGAGCGCGACTCCGCTCTGGATGCCGCCCGCAAGACGGCCGGTGCCAGGGTAAGCCAGGCAAAGTCCGAGCTGGAGGCCGAAGTGGCCCATGCGCGCAAGGCAGTTGAGAGTTCGGTGGCCGAACTGGCCAGACAGGTGGTGCGTGCGGTGCTGCCCGCCACGGCCGGGGGTACCCGTTGAGAGTCTTCTATTTCACACGTAGCGCTTCATGGCAGGTTGTTTCGATTCTGCTTTTGGCTGGAGCCTTTGCCGCGCAGGGCGCCTGGGCGCAGCAGGCCGGCACGGCGAAGAACAATCCTCCAGAGACGGAAAAGGCCGAAAGCAATAACGTCTTTCGCCACACGCCGCTGGTGCAGTCCATCTCCAAGGCGGTTTTTCATGATGCCGATGCAGCCCCCGATGTGCGCGAGCAGCATGTGGAGACGACGGCCAGAATCTTTGAGTATGTGAACTTCGCCATCATCTTCTTCGGCATCGTCATCCCTATCGGCCGCGTGATGCCCAAACTGCTGCACAAGCGCTCGCATACGCTCAAGCAGGATCTCGAGTCCGCCCGCAAGGCCACGGCGGAGGCCAAAGACCGCCTGAGCGCCGTCGAGGCCCAGCTTGCCAGCCTGGACAAGGAGATCGCCGCCATGCGCGCGCAGGTGGAGCAGGATGCGAAGAGCGAAGAAGCCCGCATCAAGTCGGCGATTCAGGAAGAGAGCGCCCGCATCGTAACCACGACCGAGCAGGAGGTCGCCTCCGCCGTGGCCCAGGCGCGCCGCGGACTGCGCACCTTTGCCGCCGACCTCGCCATCGAGCACGCCGCCCGGCAGCTTGTCCTTACGCCGGAGACCGACCGGGCCCTGATCGCCGAGTTTGTGGGCGAGACCGGGAAGGGAGGCAGCAACTAAATGGCCGCCTTCGTTTCCCGCTATGCCCAGGCATTTCTCGATGTGGTGACCGAGCGCAGGCTCGACACCGCCGCGCTGGAAAAGCAGCTTGCCGACTTTGAGGCCACCTGGAACGGCAGCCCGGAGCTGCAGACCTTCTTCGAGAATCCGGCCATCCCCGCCGCGCAGAAGGTTGCCATCCTCGACAAGCTCAACGCAAAGCTCGGCCTGCAGAAGGAGCTGCGCAACCTGCTCGCCGTGCTCATCAACAACGACCGCATCCGCCACGTGCACGAGGTGATCGGGGCCTATCGCGAGGAACTGCGCGCCCGCCTCGGCATTCACGAGGCGGAGATCGTGACCGCCCGCTCCCTGACCGACGACGAAAAGAAGACCCTGCTTGAAGGCGTGGGCAAGCTGGCCGGTGCGCGCGTAGAAGCAAGTTTTACCCAGGACGCCTCCATCCTCGGCGGCGCAGTGGTCCGCATTGGCTCCACCGTCTACGACGGCTCGGTGCGCGGACGCCTCGCGCGGCTCAAGGAAGCGCTGGTGGCGGGCTGAGGCCCGCAAGGGATCAGTGGCCAGGGATCAGAAACGGCAGAGCAGCAATCAACATCGGTGTTTAGGCTTCACAGAGATTTGAAAAACGGAGGCAGAGACCGGCGGTCAAAATTCGGCAGTTCGCGCAGCGACGCAAAGAACTGACCACTGACCACTGTTCGCTGTCCACTGAAGGAACTTCAGATGGCTCAGATCAAGGCAGACGAGATAACACAGCTTCTTCGCGAGCAGATCGCGAACTACGACTCGAAGGTGCAGGTCGACGAAGTCGGCACGATCACCACCCTCGGCGACGGCATTGCGCGCATTCACGGCCTGGACAAGGTGATGGCCGGCGAGCTGCTCAGCTTTCCGCACGGCGTGGCCGGCCTGGCCCTCTCCCTCGAAGAGGATCAGGTGGGCGCCGTGATTCTGGGCGATTACACCGAGCTCAAGGAAGGCGAAGAGGTCAAGCGCACGGGCAGGATTCTGAGCGTGCCGGTGGGCGAGGCGCTGATTGGCCGCGTGGTCGATGCCCTCGGCCAGCCCATCGACGACAAGGGCCCCATCGCCGCCACCTCCACGCTGCCTGTCGAGCGCCTCGCTCCGGGCATCATCGACCGCCAGCCGGTGCGCGAGCCCATGGCCACGGGCCTCAAGGCCATTGACGCCATGATCCCGATCGGCCGCGG
>DASZRQ010000118.1:0-4012 GCA_035549115.1 Occallatibacter sp.
GTGTAGGCATTCTCCGCGTCGATAAAGGCCGCCGTCTCCGGGCTCTTCGCATCCTCCAGCCACCGGTAGCTGTCCGGGATGCGCGTGCCGAAGTAGTTGTCCACCACCGGCGCGGCCTGCGCCTCGGGCGGCGCGCCCAGCACCGCGCCATCCCCCGTCCGGATCGTCTGCGCTGCTGCGGCCGTCGCCATCCCTATTGCCACATAAAGAAATGCCTGTTGCGCTCCACGCTTCATAGAGCCAGCATACCCCGCGCCGCCAGCGAGAACCCCGCTAGAATCAATAGGAGTGACAGGCACGCCCCCAACCCAGCCGGCCACGCCGCCAGCATCGCGCTGGGCGCGTCTGCTCGGCATGCTGCGCCCCACGCATGCGCACTCGGCCTTCTCGGCCACCGTCGTGCTCATGGCCTCCACGTTCCTCTCGAGCGTCTTCGGCCTGGTGCGCAATCTCTACATCGCCTGGCTCTTCGGCCGCGGTCCGGAGGCCGACGCCTTCTTTGCCGCCTTCCAGTTGCCCGACATGATCTCCTACTTCCTTGTCGGCGGCGCGGCCTCCATCACCTTCGTCACCATCCTCACCCGCTACCGCGACACCGGCCGCGAGGCCGAGGGCGAGCGCTCCCTCTCCGTCATCCTCACCACCATGTATCTGGTGCTCGGCGCGGCCATCGTGCTCGCCGAAATCTTCGCGCCCTGGTATGTGCACACCTGGTTCAATGGCTTCGACGCGCAAAAAGCCGCGCTCTGCGTCGCGCTGACGCGCATCCTGCTGCCCGCGCAGTTGTTCTTCTTTGCCGGCGGCGTCTTCAGCGCAGTGCTGCTGGTGCGCAAGCAGTTCAATGTACAGGCCGTCACGCCGCTCATCTATAACCTCGGCACCATCGCCGGCGGCCTGCTGCTGGTCAAGCGCCTCGGCGTCAGTTCTCTGGCCCTCGGCACCGTCGCCGGAGCCCTGGCCGGCCCCTTCCTGCTCAACGCCATCTTCGCCCGCCGCGCCGGCGTCCGTTACCGGCCCATCCTCGACTGGCGCGACCCCGGCCTGCGCGAGTGGGTACGGCTCTCGCTGCCGCTCGTCATCGGCGTCTCGCTGGTCACCGCCGATAACTGGATCATCACCCACTTCGCCTCGGCCACCAGCGGAGCCATCTCGCTGCTCACCTACGCCAAGCGCCTCTTCACCGCGCCCATGGCCGTGCTCGCGCAGGCCGCCGGAGCCGCGTCCATGCCCTTCTTCGCCAGCCTCTGGGCAAAAGAGAACCACTACGAGTTCGCCACCACGGTCGCCGACTCCGTCTCGCGCGTGGCCTGCATGGGTCTGCTCGCCGCCTCCGGCATGGTCGCCCTCGGCCGCCCGCTCATCGAGCTCATCTTTGTCGGCGGCCGCTTCTCCTCTTCCGACGCTGCCCAGTGCGCCGCTTACTTTGCCGTCTTCTCGCTCTCGCTCTTTCTCTGGTCCGCGCAGGCCATCTACTCGCGCGCCTTTTACGCCGCGGGCAACACCCTCATTCCCATGACCGCGGGCACCATCGTCACAGTCGTCTCCTTCCCGCTCTACGCGGTGCTCTATCGCACATGCGGCGCCATGGGCCTCGCCGCCGCATCGGACATCGGCATCACCCTGCAGACGCTCCTCATCGCCTTTCTGCTCCATCAGCGCCGCATGGTCTCGCTCGCCGGCCTCGACTACGCCGAGCTCGCCCGCTGCCTCGGCGCCGCGCTGGTCAGCGGAGCCGCCGTCTGGGCCGCCTTCACCTGGGCCGGAGGCCGCGCCGCGCAGCACATCCTGCACACCGGCCCCGCCCACCACGGAGCCATGGCCGCGCGACTCCTCAACCTGCTGCTGCTTGCCGCGGGCACGCTCGTCTGGCTGCTGCTCGCCGACCAGATTCTCACCCGCACCGGCTCCGCCCTGCCCCGCGTCGCCCGCAAGCGCCTGCGCCTCGCCTGACACCCGAAAACACAAAAGCCCCCTGCATCCGCAGAGGGCCTTCGCTTGCACGTGTCTCGTTGCTGGTTAAGCTGTGACCTTCGCCGGTTCCGGAGCGCCCGCGGGCTTGGCGCCTTCGGGCTTCTTGATGTCGATGCCGCCCTTGAAGAACGCGCCGTCCTCGATGCTGATCCGCGCCGCGGCCACATCGCCGGTCAGCGCGCCTTCCGCGCGAATGTCCACGCGGTCCGTCGCCGAAACGTTGCCCTTCACCTTGCCCAGCACCACAATCTCGCGGGCGTTGATGGCCGCGTTCACCTGACCGTTGCGGCCCACCGTGAGCCGGTTGCCCGGCAGGTTGATGGTGCCTTCGATCTTGCCATCGATATACAACGACTCGGAACCCGTGATCTCGCCCTTGATGAAAAGGCCCTTGCCGATGGTGGCCTGCTCGCCCGTCGCCGCGGAAGGCGTAGCGGGCCGCGCGGGCTCAAACGCCGGTGTGGCCGGCGCGGCCGGGCGCTGCGGCTCGGGAGTAAGAGAGGGGGACGCGGGTCCAGTCTGATTCGGTTTCCACATTGCGCTCAACGGAGTTTTCCTTTTCTGTCCTGGTGGGACGGGGGGTTGCCAAGGCAGAGGCCGGTTTGCGGCCCGTCTTCATCGATTCTTCTGCGTAGAAGCTTCGTCCGCGATCTGCGTGCGGTTTCTGCTCGGCAAGCCCAAGCATGTCACCGCCTATTCTATGCCGCAACCGCGCGCTGCAACGAAAGCCTTGCTCCAACCGCGGCTTCGGTGCTCAATTGTAGCAAGAGTTCCATTCCGGAAAAGCCCGGCAATCGCAGAACACACACCCGCAACTGCCCGAGAGTAACGTATGCGCCCCACTGCAAAAATTCTGTTAACGCTTCTGAGTCTCGTCAGCGCCGCCGCTCTCGCTTTCCCGGCGCAGAGCGCCGTCGACTCCGACCACGACGGCCTCAGCGATGCCGAGGAGCAGGCGCTGCTGCGGCAGTTTGCGCCCGCGCTCCAGGCCGACCCCCACGACTGCGCCGGCGAGCCCGCCTTCTTCGAGCCCGGCGGGCAGAACCCCATCGCCGCCAGCGAAGACGGCACCCTCTACGCCCAGGCCACCCCGCGCACCCTGCCGGGCATCGCCGGGCCCCTCGTCGAGCTCCGCTACTTCCATCTCTGGCGCATCGACTGCGGCCGCATGGGCCACCCCCTCGATACCGAGCACGTCTCCGTGCTGGTGCAGGCAGGCGCGCAAGACTCCGATTCCTGGCACGCCCTCTACTGGTACGCCGCCGCGCATGAGGACACCGTCTGCGACGCCAGCCAGATTGCCCGCGCCTCTACCCTCGGCGCCGAGACCGGCGGCGCTCAAATCTGGATCTCGCAGGGCAAGCACGCATCGTTTCTGCACCGCGAGCTCTGCCGGCGCGGCTGCGGCGGCGACGACTGCACGCGGGCCCATCCCCTCGCCGTACCCCGCATCGTCAATCTCGGCGAGCCCGCCCATCCCATGAACGGCGCAACCTGGGCTGCCTCCGCCGAGTGGCCCCTTGAGGGCAAGCTCGAACGCACCGACTTCGACCCCGCGCTGCTGGCGCGGCTGGAGCGGCTCCCGGCCACGGACATCGCCTGGGTCTATCCCGCCAAGCGCCCCGCCCAGGCCACCATCGCCGCCGGCGGCGTCACCGCGGACGCGCTCGCCATGAGCAACCGCAAAACCGACACCGCCCTCTCGCTCGCCAGCAACGATACCGGCAACGCGCTCGATACCAGTTACGGCAAGGTCGTCCGCTCGCTGCAGAAATCCGCGCACGGCGTGAGCCGCTTCCTCCATGGCGACCTCGGCAAGCCCCGGCCGCAGGCCGCCGCGCCCTCCGGCAAGCCCGCCTCCGGTACGCAGTGAGCACGCAATCTTCGCCGCCGCATCCCGCATGCCCTACTCTTGAACCATGACCGACCGCGACCTGATCGCGCGCATCGCCCGCGCCCCCGGCGGCAAGGCCGGCTACAAGCAGCTCGTCCGCGAGCTCGGCCTGGGCGGCGGCAAGGAACGCCGCCTGCTGCTCGAGCA
>DASZRQ010000119.1:0-14563 GCA_035549115.1 Occallatibacter sp.
GAGATGGTGATGCCGGGCGACAACGTGCAGCTCGAGGTGGAGCTGATCACGCCGGTGGCCATGGAGAAGGGCCTGCGGTTCGCCATCCGCGAGGGCGGACGCACCGTCGGCGCCGGAACCATCAGCGAGATCATTAAGTAGCGAGTTCACGGTTCGCAGTTCACGGTTCACAGTTGTTGCGGCATTGAAAGCACGGCCACTGTGAACTCCGAACTGAGAACCACGAACTGGAAGGAATTTGGTTATGCGGGAAATTGTGAGTTTGCAGTGCACGGTGTGCAAGGAGCGGAACTACTCGACGACGAAGAACAAGAAGACGACCACCGGCCGTTTGGAGTTCTCGAAGTTCTGTAACCGCTGCCGCAAGCACCAGCCGCACAAGGAATCGAAGTAAGTAAAGCAGGGATCAGTCATCAGGGATCAGGGATCAGTTGGCACGCCGGCGGATGAAGTCGAAAGACTCTCCCAGCCAGAGCAACAACTGATCACGGACAACTGACCACTGACCCCTGGAAACAGGGGCGTAAGCTCAACGGTTAAACTGTCGGTCTCCAAAACCGAACTTGGGGGTTCGAATCCCTCCGCCCCTGCCAGTTTTGTACGGGATGCGCCGGGCCGACGCGCGGCGCGAAGGATTGGAAGTATGGCAAGCAAGGCAGCAATCGAGAAGGGCGAACAGCGGTCGGCCAAGCTCCAGGAGCCGGGTGCGCTCTCCAACGTATCGGAAGGCGCGGTGGGGCTGTGGAGCAACATGAACCGCTTTCTGAGCGATGTCCGCGCGGAGATGCGCAAGGTTGTGACGCCCACGCGGAAAGAAGTGCAGTCGACGACTGCCGTGGTCATCATAACGGTGTTCATCTTCGGCGCCTTCTTTTTTGTGGTGGACCTGCTCTTCAGCAAGGGCATGCACGAGATCCTGACACGGCTGGGCGGCACGCAGTAAGCACGGTAGCCGCGAAACGAGAACACGATGGCAGAAGAACAAGAACAATCCGCCGAGCAGATAGCCGCCGGGCAGCCGGGAGTAGAGCAGGCTGAGGCTCCCGCGCAGCCGGAGCGCAATCCGAACTTCAAGTGGTACATCCTGCACGCCTACTCGGGCTTCGAGCGCAAGGTGCGCGAGTCGATCGAGAGCCGTGTGCAGGCCTTTGGCCTCGGCAACCGCGTGGGCAAGGTCATGATTCCCATGGAGCCGGTGACGGAGATCGTCAACGGCAAGAAGCGCACCGTGGAGCGCGTCTTCCTCCCCGGCTACGTCCTCATCGAGATGGATCTCGATAACGAGCTGTGGCATGTTCTGAAGGACACGCCGAAGGTGACAGGCTTTCTGGGCACGGGCGACAAGCCGGTGGCCCTGAGCGAAGAAGAGATCAGTTCGATCCTTTACCGCTCCGAGACCGCGAAGGACAAGCCGCGGCTCAAGATCAAGTTTGAGAAGAACGAGTCCGTCCGCATCACCGACGGGCCCTTTGCCAACTTCAACGGCGTGGTGGATGAGATCAACGAAGATCGCGAGACGCTCAAGGTCATGGTGACCATCTTCGGCCGCTCCACCCCGGTCGAGCTTGAGTTCGGCAAGGTCGAAAAGATTGAGTAGTTGGTTTAGCTTCTAGCTACTAGCTTCCAGCTTCTAACCGGGCGTCACCTAGCCGGCCCCGGTTCAAGCGAACGCTAAAGCACCAACACCAAAATTTGCAGAAGGAATAGCCAGCTAGTAGCGAGAAGCTAGGAGCGAATAGCTGGTGTCTGAGGAACACACATGGCACCTCCGAAGAAAGTATCCACTTACGTCAAGCTCCAGATCGAGGCGGGCAAGGCCACCCCGGCGCCGCCGGTTGGCCCCGCGCTCGGCCAGGCGCAGGTCAACATCATGGAGTTCTGCAAGCAGTTCAACGCCCGCACGCAGAACAAGGAGATGGCCGGCCTCATCATTCCGGTCGTCATCACGGTCTTCGCCGACCGCAGCTTCACCTTCGTCACCAAGACGCCGCCCGCGGCCATCCTGCTCAAGAAGGCCGCAGGCCTCGCCAAGGGTTCCGGCACGCCCAACAAGGACAAGGTGGGCAAGGTAACCGAGGCGCAGGTACGCGAGATCGCCACCCAGAAGATGCCCGACCTCAACGCCTCTTCCGTGGAGACCGCCGTCAAGAGCATCAAGGGCACGGCCCGCTCCATGGGCATTGACGTCGTCGCCTAGACACTGTCCGTAAACCAGGAAAAGGCCCTCCCCGCGGGGAGGGCCTTTTGTTGTCGATGCCTGTTTGGGCTTGCCTACTTCGGCGGAGCCGGCGTGAACACCTCACGCTTGCGGCCGGGCTCCGGTTTCGGCTTGGGTTTGGGGGCCTTCTTGGTTTCTTTCCTGCCTTTGTCTTTGCTTCCCATGCGTGACAGGATGCCACAACCGCGCCGCCCGCGGAAAGGAATCTTCGGCGTGGCGGCCGAGACCCTTTCCGCGAATCGTCTGCGCGGTTACTCGCCGTGCCTGGTCGAAGCCGCTTTTTCCGGCGCGGCGGCGTGGTTCAGGTGGTCGTGGTTCAGGATCGCATTGAACACCATGGCATAGTTGCCGATGGTTTCGCCGCGGTAGATGGGGTTGTTGGCGAAGAGCAGCACATGGCCTTGCCCCAGGTGCGCGTCCACCACGATGGCGTGCTCGGCGATCGCGTTGCCGTGATCCAGCAGGCCATCCAGCAGCAGATCCTTCGCGCCGGAGAAGCGCAGCACCACGTCGGGCCGCTGGTCTTTGGGAATCACGAAGAAGTTGTTGCGCATCTGGTCTTCATTCAGCTTCCTCGCCTCCCACGGCTGCTGCTTTTCGAGCGGTTCGGCCTCCGTCGGCTTGCGTCCCTGCGGCTCGTCGCTGTCCTCCACGCTGCCGCGGCCGGTGGGCCGCTCGGCGTAGGGGTCCATCAGCATGCGGCCGCCGCTGCGGCCCAGCGTGTCGCTCACGTTAAAGGCCATGCCGTTGGCGCTGATGACCGGCACGCCCGTGCCGTACCCGAAGGACACCGGGTCGTTGCGGTCCACGAAGACCGCGCTGAGCACCGTACCCACCACGCGCGCCTGTCCATGCGGCTCCACGCTCACGCCGGGAGCCAGGCCCTCCTCAATGGCGAACTCGGCCGTGTCCTCGCAGGTGATCAGCAGGCCGCCCTCTTCGACGAACTTCCTCAGGTGCTCGAGTCCGTCGTAGCCCAGGCCGGGGCGGATGTCGTCGGTCGAGTCCACGCGTCCGAGGTTCGGCGTCAGGTCGGTTTTCTCCCACGGCATCGGGTTGTTCCAGCGGGGCAGCCCGTCGATGATCATCTCCGGCGAGCTGCGGCCCACCGGCGCAAACACGATCACGTCGTACTTCGAGCGCAGGTCGTCATCCTTGGCCGCGGTCTGTGTGCTGATGGTGGCGTAGGGCACGCCCTCGGTGTCGAAGGCATACCGCCACCAGCCCTCGGTCTGCGTCGCGATCCAGGTGTGCATCATCGCCACGCGCGGCGCGGCGGCCGGGTGCGTCGCCACCTGCGGCACGGCAGCCAGGCGGGTGCCGTTCAGTCCCAGCTCGTGCAGCGTGCTTGTCAGCGTGCCGTCCGCAACGCCGGAGATGAGCAGCGAGCCCGCATTGAAGTGCGCGCCGTCCGCGTCAAAGGGCTTCTCGGTCACCTGGATATTCGCGCCCTTGAGCTTGTAGACCAGCCCGAGCAGCGAAACCTGGCCGGAGTTGCCGACCGCCACCACCGACCCGGTTCCATCGAGCTTGCCCGCCAGCGCATCCGCGTCGGCCTTGTGCATGGGAGCTTTCAGAATGGCCGTATCCGTCACGCGCGTCACCGGAACATCGAACAGGTGCGTGAACGACCAGCCGGTGTCGTCGTAGGGGTGCTTCTGCGGGTCGTCCGGAGCCCAGAACTGCCGGTCCAGCAGCGCGTCGGCGATGCGCGAGTAGGGCTGGTCCATGCGGACGACGAGGGTTCCCGCCGGGAAGCTCTCTTCCTTCGGCTTGTCGCCCCGCTTCGCGCCGGGAACTTCCGCCGTGGCCGCCTCGGTCAACTGCTGCACCTCCACATGCTGGCGGTCCATCACCTTCAGCAGCTCCAGGATGCGGTTGTTCGCAGCCGCGTCGGGCGGAATCACGTAAGCCGCCGGGCCTTCGAGCGTGGGCTTCTCGATGCTGCGCTTGCTCTTGAGGTAGTAGTTCTCGAGGAAGTGGTGCCCGTGCTGCGCAAAGTAGGAGATCGTCGTCAGCAGCGCCGTCTCTTCGTAGTTATTGTTGTCGCGCTGCGACCACTCGACCACCGGCAGCGGCGGATTCTGCCGGTACCAGGTGCGCGAGTATTCCTCGGGGCTGAGAATGCGCTTCTCCGTGTCCGCGCCGCCGTTGCCAAAGGTCTCGTAGAGGCGGCTGATGCCGTTGTGCATCGCGGCCAGGAACATCAGGTAGCCGGGACTCCAGGTATCGAAATCGCCGTGCGTGAACGCGCCCGGCATGCCGAAGCTCTGCATCTGCGCCACGTTGTTCCAGCCCAGCTCCGCCCACTCGTCGGCCAGCGTGGGATCGACCCAGGCGTTGTAGGGCCCGTCGCCCACCGTGTTGTCGTAGAGGAAAGGCACTGACTCGTGCAGATCGTGCAGCACCTGCGCATGAAACTTCAGGTAGGTGTTGAGCACATTGCGGGTCAGGTCCAGCGTCATGCCCATGGCGTCGCGGTTGTTGTCGTGCGCCACGTAGTGGCCCCAGTAGATCAGGTGCGGCCACTTCTCGTCCGGGTGCGCCCGGTGCCACTTGTAGATGTCCACCATGCGGTCGCGGCCATCCACCTCCACCACCGGCGTAATCAGCACGATCATGTGCGAGCGGATGTACTGGATATACGGCGCATCGTCGACGGCGAGCCGGTAGGCCATCTCCATCAGCGCGGTCGGCGCGCCCGTCTCGGGAGAATGGATGGTGCCGGTGATGTAGTACACGGGCCACGATTTGTCGATGAGCGTGCGGGCCTTGGCGTCGTCCATGCCGATGGTGCGCGGATCGGCGAGCTGCGCCAGACGCGCGTCGTTCTCCTGCGCATGGGCCAGCAGTTCGGGATCGGCAATGGCCGCGGCAATCATCTCGCGGCCCTCTTCCGTGTGGCCGATGGTGAAGACCTTCACCCGCGGGCTTGCGGCTTCCAGCATGCGGAAGTACTTGTACACGTCCTCGGCGTAGGGCAGCATGTCCGGCGCGCCGGAGACATCGCCCAGCACCTTCTCCGGCGTGGGCACGGTCTTTGAGGCGGGCAGGTAGTCCACCAGCGGCGACAGGAAGCTCTTATCCGTGGTGTACTTCAGAATCTTGTCGGTGTACTGCTGATCGATGGGCTGTTTGGGATCACGGTCATAATTCGTATTCAGTTCCTGAGCGCGGAGAGTGGTCTGAGCGCAACACACAAGAACAGCAACAGACAACAAAAGGAAAGAGAGACGTCGCATAGGCCTCGTTTCGATGCATGAATTTGGAGTCGTACCTGCATGCGGCGCGCAGATGTTTCTGCGCCAGCAGCTCTGGCCGGTACCGGGCTCAGGGCAGCGAACGCCCGGCGAGCAGCCCGGCAGGGGGATTACGAAAAGCCGGTATGCCAAGACTATACGGTGCCCGCCTCCGGTTGCCAACGGCTTTGCTGCCAGTCCAATGCACAGGGAGCGGTTCCCGGTCTTAAAATGGAAGCAGGCGGAGCCTGCGGATGACCCGGCTCCCCTGCATTGGAGATGCGATGCCTTTGATGAAAACGTCGAATCCGGCTCTGAGCAACAAGACCTTTCAGGATTTTGCCAACGCCCGCTACGGCGGCGCGCTGGATCTGAGCGACCGCATGACGCTCGGCGGCACGGTCAACAAGACTGGCCTGCTGCTGGTGCTGGCCGCTGCCACCGCCGCCTGGGTGTGGCACCTCTTCATGCAGTCGCGCGATATGGCCGACGTGGCGCCGTATCTGATGGTCGGCGTGATCGGCGGTTTCATCGTCGCCCTCATCACCACCTTCAAGCGGGACTGGGCCCCGGTCACGGCGCCCATGTATGCGCTGCTCGAGGGGCTTGCCCTCGGCGGCATCTCGGCCATCTTTGATTTCCGCTATCCCGGCATCGCGATTCAGGCCGTGGGCCTCACCTTCGGCACGCTCTTCGCATTGCTCATGGTCTATAGCACCGGCATCATCAAGGTCACCAACAAGCTGCGCATCGGCATCATCGCGGCCACCGGCGGCATCGCCCTCTTCTACTTCCTTGAGATCGTGCTCAGCTTCTTCGGCATCCGCTTCCTCGCCGTCAACAGCGGCGGCCCCATCGGCATCATCTTCAGCCTCTTCGTGGTTGCCATCGCCGCGTTGAATCTCGTGCTCGACTTCGACTTCGTGGAGCGCGGTGTAGCCTACGGCGCGCCCAGGTACATGGAGTGGTACTCGGCCTTCGGCATCATGGTCACGCTGGTGTGGCTCTACATCGAAATTCTCAGCCTGCTTTCCAAGATGCGCAGCCGCAACTAGAGCGCACGCAAGCATCGGATGCAGCACGGCAAATCCCGCCGCGGGTATGTCTATCGGTGGATTTGCATGGACCGGATTTTGATTTGACCCCTCTCCTCGGCCGCCCGTGGTTCTATTTCTTCAAGGGCCGCCGCTGGTAAGAGAAGCCGCAGAAAAACCACGGGCCGCTCCGGTGTTCCGGGGCGGCCCTTCTCGTTCCGAACATCCGTTGCGCGTCAGTCGCCGGTCTCTTCGCTGCCTGCCGGGGTCACAAACACCTGCTGCGGAGCGGTGATCTTCGCCGCCGGTCCGCCCACCTTCAGCTTCAGGCTGGCAACCTCCGGCCGCCCCTTCAGATTCGATGAGAAGCCCAGCCGGTACTGGTTGTCGAAGCGCAGCCGCAGGTCCTTGAAATAAGACTCGAAGGAGACCGGGTTGCCGTATCCCTGGAAGTAGGCATACCCTCCGGTGGCCTGCGTCACTTCCTGCAGGTTGTTCTGGCCCGCGTCCTGCGCGCCCTCAAAGCGGTCAAAGCGTCCGGTGTCTTTCCAGTAGATGGAGTACACCACCAGCCCCGCCCGTACCGAGTCGTTGATCGCCGAGTTCACGTAGGGGTCTTCGGGGTCGAAGCGCGGGCTGTAGTTATCCACGCCGTCCGTAATCATCACCACCTCGCGCCGAGCCGTTTTGTCGGTCGAGGGCCAGCGCTTGGCCAGGTCGGAGAGGCAGAAGTAGGGGCTGCCGCTCTGTCCCGGCACCCCGCCGGTCAGCCGCAGTCCCTTCAGCACCTGCGCCGGATCGTCGGAGAGTGGCCCGGTGAACACGGCCTGGCCATTCTGCATGTAGGCGATGGCGACGCGCGTGTGGGACGGCATCTCTTTCACAAAGCTCTGAATCTCGCCCATCTGCGTGCCGAAGGAGCTGCGCGCGGCGCTGTCGATCAGGATCACCAGCTCGAGGGGACTGTTCTCGCCCCGCAGGGGATGGAAAGCCGTCACCGTCGACTGTTTGCCGTTGACGTGGACATCGAAGTCCCGCGTCTGCAGGTTCACCTGGCCCTCGCCGCCCTTGCGGGGAAGAATGGTGAGAATGGCTCGGCCCTGTCCGGCGCAGGAGCCGGAATCCGCGGCCCAGGCCGGGGAGGCAAGAAAAGGAGTGGCGGCCAGCGCCAGTGCTCCGGCGGCCGCTAACATCTTCAAGGCTTTCATTGGCTTCATCCTTTGTGAGGCGCGCGGCGGTGGCGGCAAAGCTGCCCCACGGTCCGGCCTCGTCCCGTGCACATCAGGTTAGATGGGTTTCCGGCCGGTTTGTTGCGGTCGCGTGCCTCAACAAGGTACAAGCTGAGACGGGTCAGCCGTTTAGTGGTGGTCGTGCCGCCACTTCCAGTAGGCATCCTGGTCGGCCTTGTCCCGATGGCCGAAGTCGACATGGTTGCGGTGGGTATCGTGCTCCCACTGGCCGTACATGACCACTTCGTGGTTATTCCAGGAGTGGTAGTCGTGGTAGTAGCCGTCATAGTACCGCACATGCGCGGCGCAGCCAGCCGCAAGGATCACCGCCGGCAGAAGCAACAGCAGCTTTCGGGGAAAACGCATCGTCTTATCTCCTTTCACGACAACAAATCCCTTAGATGCAGGCATCTTCCGCCGCGCAACTCCAGCCTGTGAATCTGCGGGGCAAAAGCGGCTTCATCTTGCGCTTCAGGCTTCGTTTAGGTATTATATGAGGATGTGCCCGAAGTGTGTCTTCGGGCAGTCAATTGCACCACGGCCTTTGGACCCCTGTCGGCACCTTCAGCGCAGGCGGTTCCCCGCAAAGCGGGGCTGGCAAAGACGGTGGGAGACGAGGGATGAATGGCTAAAGTCAGCAAGAATATTGCGAAGGCGCGCGCCGCTGTGACTAAACCAGCGTATCCGCTGCCTGAAGCAGTCGACCTGCTCAAGCAGGTCAAATATGCAAAGTTCGATGAGACCGTGGACCTGACCATGCGGCTGGGCGTGGATACCCGTCACGCCGACCAGATGGTGCGCGGCACCGTGGTTCTGCCCCACGGTCTGGGCAAGACCAAGACTGTGGCCGTGATCGCCACCGGCGACCGCCAGAAGGAAGCGCAGGAGGCCGGCGCCGATTTCGTGGGCGGCGAGGAGATGGTCGAGAAGATCCAGAAGGAAAACTGGACCGACTTCGACGCGCTGATCGCAACCCCGGACATGATGAAGGTGGTTGGCCGTCTGGGCAAGGTGCTTGGCCCCAAGGGCCTGATGCCGAACCCCAAGACCGGCACCGTCACGCTGGACGTGGCTGCGGCGGTCAAGGAGATCAAGGCCGGCAAGGTGGAGTTCCGCGCCGACAAGACCAGCCTGGTGCACGTTCCGGTGGGCAAGCTGAGCTTTTCGCCCGACAAGCTGATCGAGAACGCTTCGACCGTGATCACCTCGGTGGTCCGCTCCAAGCCATCGGCGGCCAAGGGCAAGTACATCAAGAGCATTACGCTGAGCTCGACCATGGGCCCCGGCGTGCCGCTCGATTCGGCTGTGGCCGACGCGGCAGGCAAGCACTAAGGCGAGCTGCCGGATTTCAGTGGTCAGCGATCGGTTTGCGGTCGCCGGCCGCTTAAACAGGTTCGAGATTTGAGCGAACGCCCCTGCGGGGGCTGAAGAAAAGGTCGGAATTTGAGGTTGCGAGGGGTAAAACTGACCCCTGATCTCTGATCTCTGACCACTGTGCGGAGCACACAATGGCGATTTCGAAGGCGAAGAAGGCGGAGAAGGTTCAGCAGCTCGCAAAGGAGCTCGAAACCTCCACGACCGCGATTATCGGCACATTTGCCAAGCTCACCGTGGCGCAGGATTTCGAGCTGCGCAAGGTGGTGCGCGAGGCGGGCGGCAAGTACCGCGTGGTGAAGAACAAGCTGGCTCCCATTGCTGCCAAGGGCAGCAAGGTGGAGGATGCGCTGAAGGGCCTCAAGGGCGTCAGCGCCGTGGCCTTCACCTCCGGTGATCCGGTCGCTCTGGCCAAAGTTTTTGCCAAGTGGGTCGGCGACAACGCCGAGTTTCAGTTCAAGCTGGGCATCGTGGATGGCAAGCTGCTGACGGTCGATGACGTCAAGGCGCTGGCCACCATGCCGGGCAAGGAAGAGATCTTCTCGAAGCTGCTGTTCCTGATCAATGCGCCCGCCCAGCGGCTGGCGACGGTCATCAACGCCACCGGCCGCGACCTGGCCGTGGTGTTGAATCAGGGCGTCGAGAAGGAGAAGTTCGCCGCTGCGTAGCGCGAACGTCTAAACAGGTTTTGGCGGTAAAGCGGGCAGCGAGTGCGCGGGTCTGGCGCATCGGAAACTTGCCGTTCGGCTTTGCGGCCGGGTACAACACATCACACGGTTTTTGACTGGAGAAGAAGACATGGCGGATATCGCGCAGTTGGAAGAGCAGATTGTAAGCCTGAGCCTGCTGGAAGCGGCGGCCCTGGTGAAGAAGCTGGAAGAGCGGCTCGGCGTTTCGGCCGCGGCTGCGGCCCCGGTTGTTGTGGCTGGCGCGGCGGGCGGCGGCGCGGCGGCTCCGGCGGCCGAGGAGAAGACCGAGTTCCAGGTCATCCTCAAGGACGCGGGCGCAAACAAGATCAACACCATTAAGGCTGTTCGCGAGGTCACCTCGCTCGGCCTGAAGGAAGCCAAGGATCTGGTCGATGGCGCTCCCAAGCCCCTCAAGGAGTCGGCCACCAAGGACGAGGCCGAGGCCATCAAGAAGAAGTTTGAAGGCGTCGCGACCATCGAGATCAAGTAGTTCGGCAATCAAGTTGCAAGACGGACCAGGACGCGCTACGATAATCGTTGCGCGTCTTTCCGTCCCTTTCCGGTTTCTGCAGGAAATTGGGCGGAACTGGCAGACGCGACTTGGGATAAGCGATTGAAGCACAAAAGCGTCCGTGAGCTGGGGAAGAGCCAAGCGCTCCAGTTCGGCCCGGGCGTGGATGTAAGTGCTTGAGGGTCAGCGGGATAGGCGGAACCTGTTGACGAATGGCGAGCGGCTGGCGGGCGAGCGTAGAAGCGAGCTTTGGGATCGGCGAAGGCAGGCAGACAAATTCGGATGGGGGCACTGGCTATAAGCCGCGCTCGTGAGGCATCGCGTCCTTACGGGCCTTTCGTGTCTCACCATCAGGGCAGATAGAGCCATCTTTCCGGCAAAATCTACCAATTCCGTGCGGAGCAGTATCGAGCTTGACACCCGCACGCCTGCTTTCCCGATTGTGCGCAGTCTAGCGCACGTCCTTGCTTCGCGGCAATGCCTGCAAAACCCGGCTCGCCCGCGCTTTCCCGAGCGCCTGTGCCTGGCTAGTGCCCGGTCGGTGTTTGCGCCGGGCGTGGGAGTTTGACCGGCCGTCTGTTTGCCGGTCCGGGACCTTAGATTTGACGTACCGTAATCTGCCGGCGCCCAGGGACTCAGGCGCTGGCCCGGAACCGCACTGGGGCGGCTCCGGCGTGACGAGCCTCAGGAGTGAAGCATGTCCAACGAGAAGCGCGCGATTCGCAGCCGGCTCGATTTTTCCAAGATTCCAACCGCAACACAGATTCCCAACCTGATCGAAGTGCAGCGCCGCTCCTACGAGCGGTTCCTGCAGATGGACAAGCTCCCCAACGAGCGCGATGACTCGGGCCTGCAGTCGGTCTTCGTCTCCGTGTTTCCCATCACGGATTTCCGCGGCATCTCGCAGTTGGACTTCGTCGACTACTCGATCGGCAACTGGGAGTGCAAGTGCGGCCACCTCAAGGGCCTCCACCACCTGCGCACCGCCTGCGTCAACTGCGGCGCCATGGTCATCACTGATCCCTTCCACCCCGGCGACGTGCTCTGCCAGAAGTGCGGCACCTATAACAAGAACACGCCCGACTTCTGCAACAAGTGCGGCGACCCCGTGGGCCTGCAGCTCAAGTATGACCAGCAGGAGTGCGAAGAGCGCGGCATGACCTTCTCCGCTCCGCTCAAAGTCACCGTGCGCCTCACCATCTACGACAAGGACCCGGAGACCGGCAACAAGACCATCCGCGACATCAAGGAGCAGGAAGTCTTCTTCGGCGACATTCCGCTGATGACGCCCAACGGCACCTTCATCGTGAACGGCACCGAGCGCGTCATCGTCTCCCAGTTGCACCGCTCTCCCGGCGTATTCTTTGAGACGGCGAACAACCGCACCTACTTCCTCGGCAAGATCATTCCTTACCGCGGCTCGTGGGTCGAGTTCGAGTACGACCAGAAGAACACCCTCTATGTCCGCATCGACCGGAAGCGCAAGTTCCTGGGCACCATCTTCCTGCGCGCCCTTGGTCTGCGTTCCGACGAGGAGATTCTCAAGACCTTCTATACGGTCGATCGCATCCATGTGACCGACGGCAAGCTGCACTGGGCCGTCGCGCCCGAGGGCAAGGCGACTCATCTGCAGGGCGCCAAGCCCGCGCACGCCGTTACCCACAAGGGCGAGGAAGTGGCGCACTCCGGCCGCAAGATCACCGGCCACGCGCTCAAGGCCATCCGCGCCGCCGGCATTGAAAAGGTCGAGGTCGAGGCTGCCGAGCTCGATGGCGCGCTCACCGCGGCCGACGTGGTCGATACCGCCACCGGCGAAGTGGTGGTCGAGGCCAACGTGGAGCTGACCGCCGACCGCCTGCACAAGATCATCTCCGCCGGCGTCTCCACCTTCGAGGTCTTCTTCCCCGAGCGCGACGACGTGGGCAACATCATCACCAACACGCTCAAGCGCGACTCCGTGCACAAGCCGGAAGAGGCGCTCATCGAGATCTACCGTAAGCTGCGTCCGGGCGATCCGCCGACCCTGGACACCGCCACGGCCCTGTTCGAGGGCATGTTCTTCGATCCGCGCAAGTACGACTTCTCGCGCGTGGGCCGGCTCAAGTTCAACATCAAGCTGTACGAGAACCAGGACGCGACACATCTCGATCACCGCACCCTGACGCCCGAGGACTTCTACGGCACCATCCGCTATCTGCTCAAGCTGCGCAAGAACATCGGCATGGTGGACGACATCGACCACCTGGGCAACCGCCGCGTGCGCGCCGTGGGCGAGCTGATGGAAAACCAGTTCCGCATCGGCCTTGTGCGCATGGAGCGCGCCATCAAGGAAAAGATGAGCGTGTACCAGGAGCTCAACACGGCCATGCCGCACGACCTGATCAACGCCAAGCCCGTCATGGCGGCGATCCGCGAGTTCTTCGGCTCCTCGCAGCTCTCGCAGTTCATGGACCAGACCAACCCGCTCTCGGAGATCACGCACAAGCGCCGTCTCTCCGCCCTCGGGCCGGGCGGTCTGTCGCGCGAGCGCGCCGGATTTGAAGTCCGCGACGTGCACACGACCCACTATGGCCGCATCTGCCCGATTGAGACGCCGGAAGGTCCGAACATCGGCCTCATCAGCTCGCTCTCGTGCTTCGCGCGCATCAATGAGTACGGCTTCATCGAGTCGCCGTACCGCAAGGTGAAGGATTCGCGCATCCTCGATTACGTCGAGATCACCAACGCCGGCGAAAGCGGGCTGCGCGTGGGCGACCACATCGAGAAGGAGGAGTCGATCAAGCTGAATGCCTCGCTCAAGAAGGCGGGCAAGCGGCAGATCGATTCGATTCCCTACAGCTTCTACCTCTCCGCATGGGAGGAGGACAAGCACACCATCGCGCAGGCCAACATCGAGTTCGACGAGAGCGGCCGCATCACCGAGGATCTGGTGAATGCCCGCCGTCAGGGCAACTTCGTGCTGGTCAGCCGCGACGAGGTGGACTACATCGACGTCTCGCCGAAGCAGCTTGTGTCGGTGGCCGCTTCGCTCGTGCCGTTCCTCGAGCACGACGACGCCAACCGCGCGCTGATGGGCGCCAACATGCAGCGCCAGTCGGTGCCGCTGCTGGTGGCCGAGGCTCCGCTGGTGGGCACGGGCATGGAGGGCGTCACCGCGCGCGACTCCGGCGCCGTGATCCTCGCCAAGCGCAACGGCATCGTGGACTCGGTCGACTCCGAGCGCATCATCATCCGCGTGGAGGGTGAGCATCATCCTACCCAGCTCTCGCGCGAGGTGGGTTCGGACATCTACCAGCTCATCAAGTTCAAGCGCTCGAACCAGAACACCTGCATCAACCAGAAGCCGGTGGTGCGGGAGGGCGACCGCGTGCTCAAGGGCCAGGTCATCGCCGACGGCCCGTGCACGGAGCAGGGCGAGCTGGCGCTGGGCCGCAATGTGCTGGTGGCCTTCATGCCCTGGCGCGGCTACAACTTCGAGGACGCCATCCTCATCAGCGAAAAGCTGGTGCGCGAGGACTACTACACCTCGGTGCACATCGAGGAGTTCGAAATCGAAGCCCGCGACACCAAGCTCGGGCCCGAGGAGATCACGCGCGACATCCCCAACGTCAGCGAGCATGCGCTGCGCGACCTGGACGAGAGCGGCGTCATCCGCATCGGCGCCCAGATCGGCCACGGCGACATCCTCGTGGGCAAGGTGACGCCCAAGGGTGAAACCCAGCTCACGCCGGAAGAGAAGCTGCTGCGCGCCATCTTCGGTGAAAAAGCCGGCGACGTGCGCGACGCCTCGCTCACCTGCCCTCCGGGCATCGAGGGTACGGTGGTCGATGTCCGCATCTTCTCCCGCAAGGGACAGGAGAAGGACGAGCGCGCCAAGCAGATCGAGGCCGAGTACATCGCCAAGCTCGAGAAGAACCTCGGCGACGAAATCCGCATTCTCACCGACGAGCGCCTCAAGCGCCTCGAAGGCATCCTGGGCGGCAAGGAAGTGCTGGCCGACCTGCACGACGAGCGCACCAACAAGCGCCTGCTGACCAAGGGCGCGCTGCTCGACCGCGAAACCATCGAGCGCATCTCGACCAAGAACCTCAAGCGCATCCGCTATGCCGACAAGGACCCGCGGGTGAACGAGCAGATTGACGAGATCGAGGAGATGACCTCGCGCCAGATCGAGGTGCTGCGCAAGATCACCAACGAGAAGGTGGCCAAGCTCCAGAAGGGCGACGAGCTGCCTCCGGGCGTCATCAAGCTGGTCAAGGTCTACGTCGC